>JAQWLS010000052.1 GCA_029247135.1 Dehalococcoidia bacterium
ACTATCTAGTCGCACCGTAGCTGCCAAGAGAGGTAACCCTGCACTGCCAGCATGTTTGAAAGCATCAGAAATTGGAACGGTAGACACCTGAGATGTAACCTCAGTTAGGCCATAAGTCTGTAAAAGTGGCAAGCCCCGTAATTGACCCCGGCTGATGAGTTCTGGAGTCGCTGGACCACCTCCCAACAGTACAGCTCGAACGGTCTCTGGGTATTTTATTTTTGTTGGTTGTATAGATAAGATTCTCTCAAGCATTGTAGGTACGACAGATAAGAGAGTTACGTCACCTGAATTCAGAGCAGCATTCACCATATTTTCATCAAAATTTTCATGGATTCTGACCGAAGTCCCATAAATAGCAGAGCGCAACAGTATCGACAGACCACCTACATGAAAGAGTGGCATGCATGCGAGCCACAGATCGTCATCTCGCACACCAATATTGGCTGCAGACGCCACGGCACTCCAGTAAAAATTGCGGTGGCTCAACATAGTTGCTTTTGGATTTCCTGTTGTCCCGGAGGTGAACACTATCGCAAGTGGATCAGTGGGCAGCATCGAAGATTTTTGTTCCGATACAGCAGGGAAAGATTTGTCCCTCAACGTAGATACATGAATAAGCGTTACGTCACATATCACCGCAAGTTTTTCTGCGATCGCCTTATTACGGTCATCAAATACCAAATAATCAACTTCAGCATGATTGAGCTGCCACATCAGCTCGTTGGCCATTAGTCGGGTATTCAACGGCAAAATCGGCCGCGATATTCGAATAGTTGAATGAAGGATTATCGAAAAATCAACACTGCTCCGTGTTAGTACCGCGATCGGTCTTGCACTTGCTTTGATAAGCGAATGTAGCCGTCCTGCCGCATGAGATACTTCGATTTCAAGTTGCGCATAACTCAGTGATTCATCTGAAGAACTAATCGCCGAAACTTTGGCATGGGTCTTGGATCGAAGAGCAATCCAATCTGGCAAAGCTATCTCACGCTCGAAATCATTCATATATTATCTCTTGCCATGGAGCTGTTGCGACTCTTTCCAACATATCAAGCTTAGGTGATATCCCAAGTCCAGGTCCGCTAGGAATTTGAATTTCTCCCTTTGTCGGGAGAGGTGTTATGGCAATATCATCGAGCATCTGTTCACCAGTGCTTAAACCATGGGCGGCTTGCCATGGCAATGAAGCTGCAGCGTGGATTGCCATTGAAACTCCAATTGCTGAATCAAATGTTGTTGTTACGTAGCTGTCGATCTCATATTTGCGAGCCCACTCTGCCAAACCAAGCGTTTCACGAATACCACCGATTAACATCGGCTTTAATACCAATATATCAACAGCGTTGGATCTCACAATCTGATTAGCTCTCGCAGAATTTTTATAAATAGCCTCGTCTGCAGCAATAGGAATCGAACTTATGGCGTGCACCTCTGCAAGACTTTCCAAGTCTTCCGGATCGGTTGGTTGCTCTATCAACTCGATATCATATGGGACCAGCTTTTTGACCGCAGTCTTAGCTGTTGCCAAAGACCAGGCACCGTTTACATCTAATCGTAATTTTGTATCGGGACACATAGTCCTTATCTGACGAATTGTCTCAAGATCTTCATCTAATGCCTTCAGACCAATCTTGAGTTTCAAAGTTGAATATCCGGAAGTGATCAAATCTCCCGCCTGTGTGAGCGTCTGATCCAAAGTTAAATTCGCGAGTAGTCCATTTGTGGCAACCGCATGGCGCGGGTACCCTGCTCTCCCCAGGTGTAATGGTGTGCTGAATTTCCGAGCCCTGGCATCCAGGAGCGCCATTTTGCATGCATTCCATGCCAATAGAGATCCTTTGTTCGAAAAATCAAACATCCCCAATCCAAATTTTTTGCTCGAGATATTGTCAAATTGCCCAATTACGTCAGTAACGGCCGCTCCCCCTGTATATTCGGGCAGTGGATTGACTTCACCAAATCCTTCGACTCCATCAGAATCGGAAATACTTACCAAAATACCTACACGAGACTTGATGACTCCCCATGAACTCTCAAACAACTCAGATAGATGTAGCTCAAAGGGGCGCCACCGCAGTTTTCTGACTTGAATTTGCTTCACATGTAAACCCCAAATGAGAGCAAAAGTCCGAGTACCAAATGCAACCGTGCAGTTGACCGAAGCGCCACGTTGAATGTCGGTCCTGGTTCATCACGTAAAACAATCCGCACTGGTGCAACAACGAGAGGAAAAGATACCCATACTACAAGTAACCACCAGCTTAAATTTGCAAAGAACAGCGGAAGTAACGTCGGAATCAAATAGGCAACTAACAACATAATCAGGTAAACATAACGACTGACTTTTGAACCGAAGATAACAGCCAACGTCCGTTTACCCACTGCTTTGTCTAAAACTAGATCCCTGACGTTGTTAACCACCAGTATCGCTGTGACAGTCAGTCCCACTGGCACAGATAGTAAAACTACTTCAGCATTAATAGAGCCTGTCTGAACGAAAAACGTGCCCGCTACTGCTATCACGCCGAAAAAAATAAATACAAATACTTCGCCCAAACCGCGATACCCATAGGGCCACGGCCCACCGACATATGTAATGCCGGCAATAATTCCTGAAAGGCCTATCACTAATACCATCCAGCCCGCGCTGACTATCAGATATATCCCGGGGATCATAGCCAAAATGAAAATAAATATCACCGCACGAAAAAGTTGTTTTTCAGTGAGTAATCCGCTCGCCGCTGCGCGGATAGGACCTAATCGTTCTGGTCCGTCAGCACCACGTCTGTAATCCGAAAGATCATTTGCGAAATTAGCCGCAATTTGTAGAAGTAAAGCACCAAGCAATGCGGCCACTGCAGGCAAAAGATTAAATTCATTGACTAACCCAGATGCCGCAGCCCAACCCACAATAACTGGACTCAAAGCAGCTGTGAGTGTTTGAGGGCGTGCAGCAAGCACGTAAGCATGGACACGACCGCGGTGTAAGGACTCGCCGCTAGGTTTAGAATCAGTACTCATAAATCGCTGACTGCTTCAGATATTTAGCCATGAAACGGGAGTCTTGTAAATTTCCCAAAATCAGGCTTTCTCTTCGATTCGAGAAATGCGTTTCGTCCCTCTTTTGCTTCGTCGCTGGTGTAATACATCATCGTAAGATCTCCGGCTAGAATCTGAAGTCCCGTAACGCCATCAGTGTCCGCATGAAATGCATTTTTCAAAAAACGAATAGCAGTGGGAGATTTCTCATTAATTTCGCGTGCCCAATTCACTCCTTCTTCTTCCAATTGATCCAGTGGCACAACTGTATTCACAAGTCCCATTTCCAAAGCCTCTTGAGCATCGTATTGCCTGCACAGAAACCATATTTCCTTGGCTTTCTTTGTTCCAACTTCGCGAGCGAGTAAACTCGATCCATAGCCCGCATCAAATGACCCCACTCTGGGTCCGGTCTGCCCGAAACGGGCATTTTCAGCAGCTATCGTCATGTCACATACCACGTGCAACACATGACCGCCCCCTATCGCATATCCGGCGACCAGAGCGATTACTGGCTTTGGCATTTCACGAATAAATCGCTGCAACGGTAAAACATTCAGCCGAGGTCCTTCATCATCTTCATAGCCTGCATGGCCGCGTACCCGCTGGTCTCCACCTGCACAAAAGGAACGCCCGCCTGCTCCTGTAAATAATACGACGCCTATTTCATCATCCTTCGCAGCATTAAAAAAAGCTTCGCTAAGCTCATCAAGAGTCTGTGGTCGAAATGAGTTATGTATCTCTGGTCTATTAATCGTGATACGAGCTATTCCTTCAGCTTTGTCATAAAGGATGTCCTCATATTCTTTTACTGATTCCCAATTGATGCTACTCATTATTCCTCCAGTTCAATTCAGTACGCCATTTCTTCTAAAGATTTTTGCGGTGCCGCAATAAAAAATCTTTGATAACTTTGTGAACCTGTTCCGGCTTTTCTATATGTGACGCGTGACCCGCATCAGCAATGAGTTCTACCTGACTATCCGGAATCTGTTCAGCCATTTCTCTAGCTATCTGACTATATTTATCATCTAGGCTACCCGCGATCAACAACACTGGCACCTCAATATTTTTAAGGTCTTTCCCTAGCCATGATTGAGCCCCAGTTCCCATTCCACGCAAAGAGTTCGCAAGTCCGATTTCGCGCTGCGCTAGTCGCTGAGCCTGAAGAGCTACCTGTGAAGATTCTGACAAATTAATCTTCTGTGATTTCCACAATGCCATCGATTCCCAATGACCCACAAATGCTTCAATGCCATCCTCAACAAGCAACTGAGCTAACGCTTCATCCGATTCCCTTCGAAGACTTCTCTCTTCACAAGTTGGAATTCCAGAGCTTGCGCCCTCAAGAATCAGGCCAGAGACTACATCTGGATGCCGCTTCCACACCTGTAATGCTGTCCGTCCACCCAACGAATAACCAAGCCACACTGCTTTTTCGATCCCTATTGATCGCACGGCTGAAACGAGGTCATCGACGGCATTATTCATTAGATAGTGCTCAATCTCTTGAGGAGACCCTGATCGGCCATGTCCGATGAGATCAAATGAAAATGTACAAAAGCTATCCTGAAGCTCCCGAACTAAGTCGAGCCATGTTGTTCTCGATCCCGTAAATCCATGCAGCATTACCACCGGCGGACCAAACCCGTAGCGATCATAATAAAGAGCCAGTCCATTAATCTCTGTATAAGTCATAGCCAAATATTAAACGTTCCAAACACTATTTATTCCTCCACCATCAAGGAGACTATATCTGTCGCGCCTTTCCAATATTGCCTGTGCAGCGTTAAATTCTCAGACCTGTTCGTCTTTATCTCAAGGACAGCAAGTCCTGGTTCTACAAGTAGCTGAAGAAGTACTTCACACATGTTTTCATCTACTTCTAGCGCTTTATATTTTCCACCAAATGCGTCTACTAGTGCTTCAAGCTTTACATCATGTGGTGCACCCCACCACTCTTCAAAATCATCACTCATTAACAGTGACTGCTGAGGTAAAAATGAGAAAATTCCACCACCTGAATTGTTAATCAAGATAATCTTTAAATTAAGATCATAACGAGCGGCAGCCCACATCCCGTTTGTATCGTGAATAAATGAAAGATCGCCGACAACCAAAATTGTAGGAGCCCCAATGGTGGCAGTGCCGGCCGCCGCGGACACTACACCATCAATTCCGCTTACTCCTCGAGTTCCATAGATTCTACTGGCGCTATTATTGGTTGAAATAAAGGAATCTGCATCACGAACCGGCATACTATTCCCAAGTATTAGAGCAATTTCAGTATCCAATTCCTCGCTCAGAGTAACAAATATACTCCCTTCAAAACCATTCCCAAAATCCTTAGAAAACTGCTTCGAATATTGTTGAATAACAATATTGTTACGACGCCAATCATTCAAATAATCTGTGGTGATGTGGTTCGTCTCGGACAATTTATGTTTCACTGCATCAATAAACAGCTTTGGAGTACATCGATATACTTCAGCAGATCCACTCTCATCTCGATAGCCTGCGTAAGCTGGAGATGCCTGATCGATTACTATCTGATCTGCATCAGAATTTGTCAGCCAGTCGTTCAACACTTTTGAAGTAGGGATCGCACCAAATCTGAGTACAACCTCGGGTTTCATCTGCTCAGCGAACCGTGACACACGCAGTAACGTGTCTGCCGTAGTTATCAGATTACTAAAATTATGGGGGCCCCATCGTAGATTGCTCATCGGGTCGGCTACGATAGGCCAGTTTAACAATTCCGATAGTTCAAAAATTCCTGCTGAAGACAAATCTGTTAACTCAGGGCCACAGAGTATGATGCCTCTCTCAGTATTTCGAAGACAATCAGTTATGAGTTCAACTTGATAGTCGTCTGGCTGTATCTGAGGCACATTAGAAAGCGTAGACTCTAATCCTGGTGACCAAGTTGAATTACCTGTTGCACCTGAAAGTAACGGCTCACGAAACGGTATGTTGACATGCACAGGTCCATTAGGTGAATCCATAGCCACACCAACAGATCTGCGAGCAGCTGCCCTCGAAAATTTAATCGTTTTTTGCAACACCGACACATCAGCCATAGGTAATTGCACATCCCACTTCACGTGATCGCCGAATATACCGACGTGCTTAGCAGTTTGATTCGCGCCAACCTCTTGCAACTCAGCAGGTCTGTCAGCTGTCAAAAAAATGAGCGGCACTCTGGAAATTCTCGCCTCCATGGCTGCAGGAAGTAAATTAGCAACAGCACTGCCCGAGGTCACACTCACGGCAACTGGGCGATTAGTCGCACGAGCAATTCCAAGAGCAAAATAGCCAGCCGATCGCTCGTCGATATGTCGCCATAGCTTCAAGCGATCCTCATCACCGTGCAAGTTTTTGTTTGCGTTAATCAGGCCCACAGTGAGAGGGGTATTCCGACTACCCGGACAAACAACAAAATCACGTACCCCAGCCCTGATTAGTGCCTCAATAAAGGCATCAATCATTTCCTCGTGGGGCAAGATCGATTGCTCAATGTCCATCCTGAGTTCCTCCCAAAGCATCACTCAGTGGCTTAAATTTCAGATTTACCTCGTGTAATTCAATATCAGGCTTGGACTGGCCGACAATGCCGTTCCCGGCAAACAGCCAAGCCTTCCCCTCCTCCACAAGCGCAGAACGAAGTGCAACCGCAAATTCCCCTCTACCTCTAGAATCTATCCATCCAATAGGTGCCGCATACCATCCACGATCAAACTTTTCGTGCTCCCCAATTACACCCCACGCAATCTCTCTCGGTGCGCCGCACACAGCAGGAGTAGGATGAAGCACCTCAACTAACTTCAGTAAGCTGGAGTCGGTCTCGGCCTGAGCCGTAATTGCTGTCGAGAGATGTTGAATATTATTCAAACGCCGAAGTCGGGTTTGTTCCACAATTACCGAGTCCGTAAGCGACCTCAAACGATTTGAAATTTCCATAATGACTTCGTCGTGCTCAGCTATGTCCTTTTGAGACCGCGTCAGAGTTAATGCCTTCTCTGTGTCCGTAGGCCTATCTGTGCCACGACCTATCGAGCCCGCCAAGGCTAATGATTTAATACTCTTTCCATCAAGAGACACAAGTAATTCGGGTGTCGCGCCTAAGAATGATAGTACTCCTCGCTCATCTCTCGGGATTGAAAAACAAAAGAGAAAACACTCAGGATATGAACTGCGCAGAGATTCCAAAACCGATGCTACTTTGAATTTTCCTGTCAGTGTCTTTCGCGTGGCTAAAACCGCCTTCCTATATTGATTTTTCCGAACTCCCTTTGAAATAGCATTAACAGAACTTCTCCATGCGTCATTATCCACATCAGTATTAACCACCGCCATTGATTTAGAGTTATCACCACAACTCAAGGCATTTGGTTTCTGTAACTGCGTGAGAATTGAGATCGCCTCGAAAGATGATACCCCTGGAGACACTGTCAGGAACGTAACTATTTCACCTGAATCTTGATTTAGGAGACGTTTCGTGAAAAGAATTTTTGGAAGAATCATATGACCGTATCCAAAATCCTCCCAGATCTCATCGGGGTCGGTATTTTTGTTAAACCGAAAACCACCCAATACGGTAGGTTCGGTTAACGTTGACATTTCCTGAGTAGGTCTAACAACAGGGGCTGAAAGCGCCTCGCGCACCCGATGCTCTAATGATGATATTTCTTCGCCGCAACCGAGCTCGAATATCTCACCAATACCAATCCCACACAAAGCAAACGACTCGCTCGCTTTTTCAAAATATGAAAAGTGAAAATCAATGTGATCTCTTCGATCGAAGAGGGTCTCGATATTGAAGGTAGCCGGCATGACATATTGACGAAAACAGTCCTCAGGAGCCGATGAATTTATAACATCAGAAAAATTCATAGTTATCACACTCATTCACGACAAACTTTATTTGTTCTAAAAGCCAACAACTTATTCAAGTCTACCCCAGCGCGGGTTGTAGCCCCCATCATCTCCATTACACTCCCCTCAGAGAAATAAAATTAAGGATTGAATATTGAGTTCAGAACACTCGGCCCCCAGCCAAACAGAGGACCTTGACGGCCTGCGTGGCGTAAATCCAACCGTTATTGAAGGCCGGATTCGTCAGTATGAGCAACTTGGTATTCATCGAACTGGATTGCCAGGAGATGATGCCGCTACGGAATGGCTTGCCTCTGAGCTTTCTAACTTAGGAATTGAGCCAATAGTTGAATCCTACTCATTTCCACTATTCGAATATAAGACAGCGGAATTGAACGCTGATGACATTCACATCGCCGGCATACCAATGTTTGATGGCGGCGTGACTGGTCCGCGCGGAGTACAAGGAGAGCTTGCGGATGATTCCGAAGACGACCTCTTCGGCAAAATAGTCATAGCAAATTCAGCTATTCGTGGAGATATCCGATGGATGGAGCCACATGCCAAAGAGCATTATGCAAATATCGCTCAGCGAGGTGCCGTTGGTGTCATCGTTCCCACAGGAGATCCCGATGGAAAGATTGTGTTGCGTAACGCTGAATCAATTCGTGCACCATTTGAATTGCCTGTACTGCAAGTAGAGCCTGCCGCCATCAAACAATTACGATCGCATCTCATTATTGGTGGGTCAGTAGTACTAACAATCGACGCGCATCGACTTTCG
This sequence comes from Dehalococcoidia bacterium, assembly GCA_029247135.1. Classification (GTDB taxonomy): domain Bacteria; phylum Chloroflexota; class Dehalococcoidia; order UBA2979; family UBA2979; genus UBA2979. The sequence continues at coordinate 8,702 of JAQWLS010000052.1, forward strand.
TCCACCGCCACAAATGTTATAGCAAATCTAGAGTCTGCCGATGCTAGTGAGAGGCCTGGTATTGGCATAATGACGCCAAAATCCGGCTGGTTTACTTGCGCGGCTGAGCGTGGCGGGGGACTCGCGGTTTGGCTAGCAATTGCAGAGGCAATGAACAACTGGAGTGCTCGCCCCTCGTCCTTTCATTTTTCTGCCACTGGCGGACATGAACTTGGACACCAAGGTCTCATTCACCATTTAAAGACCTCCAAATCAGATGACAAAGGCATGACCCATCCAGCCCACACATGGCTCCATTTGGGAGCATCAATAGGCGCAAAGAATGTCGACGTAATGAGGGGACCGAATGCAGTCGAAAAAAAAATGAAGGGCGCTCGACTCAGTTCGAGCTCTCAGTCTCTTATGACTTTGGCCGAATCTGCTATTAAGGAAGCCAATATTAACCCCTTTGAATATTTACCAGATCCCATCGGAACGAAGGTGGGAGGAGAAGCTCGAGATATTGCTTCGCGTGGTGGACAGTTCATTTCATTCAGAGGTGGGCATCACTATTTTCACTCGCCACAAGATACAGTTGATATCGCGGTGGATGCTCAAAAAATTTCACGCTGGGCTGCGGCTGCTATTAACGTCACGTCTCGACTGGCTGAACAGATGAAAAATTAGGGAGAAAATAGATGCCAACAATAAATTCAATAAACGGTCCAATCTCAATTGATGATTTAGGCTGGACACTGTCCCACGAACACCTCACAAACGGCACATCCGGAATGCAAGATTTGCCAGGTATTTGTGATACCCCAGAGCGCAAGCAGGAGATCATTGACAGATGTATCGAGGCGCTCAAGCGAGCTAAATCCAGTGGTATTGATTCAATGATCGATCTCACTCCATTCGACTTAGGTAGACAAGCCTGGCTTTTTGACTCGATCGCGGAACATCAAGCCGAACATGATATGAATATTATTTGTGCAACGGGGGTATACCGCTGGATTCCATCCATCTTCTTCGCGTGGGATATCGATGAAATTGCAGCCTACTTTTCTAGAGAACTCACGGAAGGTATTGCAGGCTCGAGCATTAAGGCCGGAATTATAAAATTAGCTTGGGACTTTGAAGCCAGATTAGATGAAGGACCAGGATCGCCACGTGTGCAATTAGAAAAAACTGCACGAGCCGCGGCTCGCGCAGCCCGCACAACTGGTTCACCCATCTCTTGCCATACCCGAGCAGCAGACAAACTTGGGTTACCTCTACTCGACATTTTTGAGGACGAAGGCCTTAATTTGGCTGCCGTCACAATCGGGCATTCGAATGACACCTCTGACATGACATACTTGACTGAAATAGCTCGACGAGGGGCAGTAGTAGGACTCGACCGTTTTTTTTCTACGGATGATACATATGTAGCGGAGAGAAGCCAAATCGCTCTTAACCTTGTACAGGCTGGCTACGCAAAACAAGTATCACTTGGTCACGACGGATCACCGGCTGGCTTTTTTGGTCGATGGAAGGAGGCTGATGCCGTAAACCTCGACGTCTGGAAGCTCGTACCAGACTATGAAGTCCCATGGCTACGTGATAATGGCGTGTCAGATGAAGATATCAGGTTAATGACCGTGGATTCGGTTGCCGAGACATTTCTAGCCGCAAAGCACTTAATTGGTTAGATCTATTTTTATGCGAGTTAAGAGAGAAATCCAAGTCCTAGAAGCGTTATACTCGGCTGCGCAAGGAAAAATAACAATCCTTAATTTCAGGTGGGAGAATTAAAATGATCGAAGGATATCCAGAAATACCAAAAACGGTTGGAGAGCTAAAAGCATCGCCGCAAATTCCAGACTGGGCTGCAATGAGAGAGTCATGGGACTGGAACGATGTTTGGGAAGAACTAGACACGCCTAACGGGCTCATCAACAAGGCCTATGAATGTATTGACCGACACGCCGATGGTACGCGCGCTAACAAAGCCGCCATCATTTGGCAGAGTGCCTCAAATGAAATTGAGACATATACCTATTCGGACATGAAAAAGCAAACGAATAAAGTAGCTAATGCTCTAAAAAGCATTGGCATTGAAAAAGGAGAGCGTGTCTTCCTTCTCGCCGACCGAATTCCTGAATTATATTTCTCATGTTTTGGGATTCTGAAAATCGGTGCGATTATGGCGCCACTTTTTTCAGCCTTCGGACCCGAACCAATCAAAGATCGTATTGATCGTGCTGAAGGTTGCACGGTCATCACAACACCTAAATTGCTACCCAAAATCAACGCAATACGTGATCAGTTGCCCTCTCTGCGGAATGTGATCGTGATTAATCATCGTGAGGGTGGAGACGTTGCTGATAGTGACATCTCCTACTCATCAATAGTTGATCCAGCATCTGAAGACTTTGAAATTGAAAAAACTGGTGCGGAAGACTGGTCGGTCATGCACTTTACGTCCGGTACCACAGGCTTACCAAAAGGTGCAGCACACGTCCACAACGCAATAGTGAGCCAATACGCGACGGGCAAATATGTTCTGGACTTTAATGATGACGATATCTACTGGTGCACCGCTGATCCTGGTTGGGTGACTGGTACATCCTACGGCATGTTTGCTCCTTTCTCTAACGGGGTAACATCCGTGATAGATGAGGGGGGGTTTGGGGCTAAAAGATGGTATGAAGTAGTCCAGAATCACAAGGTTACAGTATGGTATACCGCACCCACGGCCATCCGCCTGTTAATGCGTTCGGGCGCAAATGTAGCGCGCGAGTACGATCTTTCATCACTCAGGTATGTCATGTCTGTTGGTGAGCCACTTAACCCCGAAGGAGTCGTCTGGGGCATCGAAGCGTTTGATCTGCCTATCCACGATAACTGGTGGCAGACCGAGACCGGCGCGATAATGTGCGCAAACTATCCCTCAATGCCTATTCGACCAGGGTCAATGGGTCGCCCCTTCCCGGGCGTTCATGTGACGGTAGTCGATGACGAAGGAAATGAGATTGATGAGCCCGAAACAGAGGGTGCGCTCGTTGTAAAACCTGGTTGGCCGTCACAGTTTCGCACGTACTGGAATGATCAAGAACGGTACGATTCGAGATTCATCAATGGTTGGTATTACACGGGTGATCGAGCCAAGATGGATGCCGAAGGATACATCTGGTTTTTAGGTCGAGACGACGATGTTATCAACACGGCAGGTCATTTAGTTTCTCCTTTTGAAGTGGAAAGTGCGTTAATCGAGCATGAGGCAGTGGCAGAAGCTGGAGTTATAGGAAAGCCCGATGAAGTAGCCATGGAAGTTGTGAAAGCCTTTGTTACATTGAGTGAGGGGTTTGAAGAATCTCCAGAACTGATGCGTGCTCTGAATCGACATTGCAGAACTCGACTTGGACCAGCCGTCGCGCCTCGCGAAATTGCTGTGATAGATATCCTGCCAAAAACGAGATCAGGTAAGATTATGCGCCGACTTCTAAAAGCCCGCGAGTTGGGTCTGGATGAGGGGGATACGTCAACTCTTGAAGACGACTAATAAGTTACGTGGTCTCGGCAGTCAAGAGTTGCGTTTTAACTTCTGACTACTTATGGGTTCATAAGATTTTAGAAAACTACTAGACTTCGCGTTTGGCATACCAACGCCAACTCAATAAAGCCATAGCTGGTAACGCTATAACTGATGACATCAGCGGTTTAATGCGGAAAGCAGCCTCAAGTTCAATTGCCTGTCCCAAGGTAAGGCTTGTATCCGCTGCAATTTCAGCGGGAGTCACGCTCATAAAAATGACTGCATCATATGTCGCGACTGGCCACCATAGAAAAGTTCTAGCAACATAAGATACTGCGTCCCATTCTACAGGAGGCGTATCTGCCAGACCACGAATAAGTAACTCAAGGAATATTAGTAGCGAGGCAATGATTGGGAGACCAAGATTCAGGCCTATCACCACTAACACCGAAGCCACAGCCCCTCTAAACAACGCACCACAAAACAAAATTAACGCAGTGCTAAAAATTCCAGTGATAAGAAAAAAGAAAAGACCCCATAAAAACCATCCAAGGCTAATTTGATGACTCCCATCAAATATAAGTAACCCCAGAAAAAAAGTAATAGCAAAGCCCGTTAGCCATAGGACACCTACCAGAACGAAATAAAATATGGACTTGCTGATGAGTATCTCCGCGAGTGAGAATCGCAACCTTAGAAATACCGAACGCTCCCTGTTGCTATCAATAGCAAAACTTGATGCTGCGATACCTGTCCACAGCAGAATTGGAAGCCACGCGAAAGCCGTATATAAATCGAGTGTTTGGTCATAGGTGAATGACGAGGTCGATGAACGCTGGATTAAAAAGCCAATTAGAGTCGCAAGTAGGCTTGCCAAAAGAAAGACACCTGACAAAGTCCAACCGCGCCACGTTCTTAACAGATGTAGTAGCTCAACTCGCCATAGATTCATCAGTAGCCCTGCTTTTCTACCAGCGAATTATTGGAATCTATCGTCAATAGTTCAAGTATCGAGTCCTCAAATGACTGTTCACGCGAGTCATTAAATGTATCAATTGAACCGTCATATAGCACTCTTCCGTTATTCATCACGGTCATCGAATCGCACACTGATTCAACATCACCCAAAATATGTGTGGAAAAGAGCACCGTTGTTTTTCCTTTTAGCCCAGACACCAAGTTCAACACTTCACGACGGCCAAATGGATCTAGTGCTGAACATGGTTCATCCAATAAAAGGAGCTGCGGCTCTGATATCAATACCGTAGCGAGACCCAGACGTTGTTTCATACCTCGAGAAAAACCGCCCACTCGCCTATCGGCAGCCTCCTCCAACCCCACCTCCGCTATCACCTTATCGACAGTTCCTACATCGACACGATCCCTAAACGGGTAACGGGATAAATCTACAACCTCACGAGTCGTAAGAAATGGGAAAAAGTCAGGGGTATCTGGTAATAGTGTCACTCGATTTTCTGAGACCCCATATTGAATATTGCCATGAGTCTTTTGTCGCAATCCCACAAGAATAGACAGCAATGTTGTTTTGCCCGCGCCATTAGGACCGACTAGTCCGTGAACCGCTCCGTGCTCAAGCTCTAAATTCAGTTCATCAAGAGCTCGAACTTCACCGAATTCTTTCGTCAAACCGGCAATACTTAGAATTGGTGTCACGAGAACATCACCTACACAACCGTATTGTTCATTCCCACATCTGGAGGCTAAACTAGACTACTACCGAATTATATAAGAGGAATTTTATGCCAGATCAAGCTACCGAAACAGAGGGACCGCAGATAAATCGTGGTCTGCAGGGCGTGTACTTCGAACGCTCGCAAGTATGTGACATCGATGGTAAAGAGGGTAATCTTTGGTATCGAGGATATTCGATTCATGATCTAGCCACACGATCCACCTTTGAGGAGACGGCGTTTCTGCTTATTTATGGTGAATTACCAAATGCAACCGAGCTAGAATTATTCACAGCCCAACTAAAAACAGAACGCAAGCTCCCAGATAATATTTATAAAATAATCGAATCCATCAAGGACGCCCATCCGATGGATGTTTTGAGAACTGCAGTATCTGCATTATCAGCAACAGACCCCGAAGTCACCGACAACACGCCCGAAGCCAACATTAGAAAAACTTTACGTCTAACTAGTCAAGTACCAATGATTGTTGCTGCACAGGCTCAAATGCGAAATGATAATCCAATCATTGCGCCAGACGAATCACTCGATCACGCAGCCAATTTTCTATACATGATGACCGGTGAAATTCCTTCTCCTGAATCAGCCAAGTTGATGGATACTGACTTAATTCTCCATGCTGAACACGGTACAAATGCGTCATCATTTACAGCAAGAGTGGTCGCGGGTACCGACGCCAATCTTCATGCGTCTATAGTCGCGGCAATCTCTGCACTTTCCGGTCCTGCACATGGCGGAGCTGCTGAGAATGTAATGCAAATGGCCATCGATATTGGTGAACCTGAAAACGCAGCAGACTACGTCAAAAATCTACGTAAAAATAGACAACCTGTGATGGGGTTTGGACATCGTGTATATAGGGCAGAAGACCCTCGTGCACGACATATGCGTGAGGGAGTCAGACAGCTTTCTGAAGAAATGGGACAGCCAAAGTGGTATCAAATTCTCCAATCTGTAGTAGATGCAATGGCACCCTACTCCCGTTTGGGAGTGAATGTTAATGTTGATTTTTATGCGGGCGTGGTGTACTACCTGCACGGGATTCCAGAGGACTTCTTCGTGCCTATATTTTCGGTAGGGCGAACTCCTGGATGGTGCGTTCAAGTTATCGAACAATTTGAAAATAATATCCTTCTTAGACCACTCACCGTGTATACGGGTCCGGAACCTAGGGAATATAAACAGATTACAGAGAGATAACTTTTTTATACTACCTATCTTCTGGCGAAGGCTTGTACAACTATAAATTGCTACCCACAATTTTCCGTCGGAATTCAGGCGGATGATCACTTCTGCTTATTCTGAGCGCGCGGCCTTCACTAGGTTTCTAACCAAACGAATCGCTTCATCATGGGGAACACGACCACAACCACATGAAGTTGAAACAAGTAACCGCTCAGCAGGAACAATCTCAAGAAGGTTCTGAATCTTACTCGACAGTTCATCAACCGAAGTAGCAGGATTAGTGGACTTCACGTCAGCAATTCCCGCGACAACTTCCATGGAACTCGGTATCTCTTTCAGTACGGTTATATCCCGCCATTGTCCAGGATATGAACATTCTAAATGGACTCTATCGACTGTCCCTTCTAGAGCCTGCAGAAGCGGAACTAAATTTTTAATATTTTGGTCTTCCGTAGCGGTCTGTCGGGAAATATCTCCTAAACAAAAATGCACCGTCCGTGTGATTGTCTGGTCTCCTATATCAGAACGAGCAGCTTCTAAGGGACCTGCTATTACTTCAATAAGTTCGCTGACAGACCGATTACCAGACACCAAACCGACGGCTTCGCTCGGAGCGTCTAGCTGAATCTCCGTGGCTCCAGCCTCAACCATGTCAGCAATCTCAAGAGTGACTATGTCAATCAGATCGGCCAAATGATCGTGATTTGTATCATTCATAAATCCTCCACCTATAGTTAATGGAGATGGCACTGCAGCCTTGTGTAGTTTCGGCTCAATAGCGCTTTCACGACGATAGGCAATAGCATGACCAGTTCCAATAGGTGCAGTTATTCGCTCCATCACGCGATACTGGCCTACCCCTTCATAACCCTTAGCTGTGTCCCTAGCCTGAAGTGTTTGCAAGCCCGCTAATCGAGGAGGAATATGGTGATAAAAATCTGGCGCGAAGACTTCACCCCCCATAATCTGATTTACACCGCATGCAATCTGTTCGTCCATCGAAATTCGTGCCGCACGTTGCAAAGTAGGATACGCGTCCTCATCGGACACCAAACTTGAATAGTAATTCTTGAGCATGAGTCTTTGCCCAAAAGGTATAGGCCAGGATCCGACCATAGTCGTTCTTATCGCGCTTGGCATGATTTCCTATCTCGAAATAAATATCTACTATCGCAAAGATTCTACTGCCATCTTTGC
>JAQWLS010000054.1 GCA_029247135.1 Dehalococcoidia bacterium
CATATATACCATCCTGGATCTCCTGGAAATGGTACAGCACCCTGATTTTCTTTCCAGGGGACAGTACAGCCTAAGTGTGGACACTTTCTCCATAACGCAATTAGACCTTGCCCTCCACCTGAACCGCCAGGTCGGGACTCATTTTCATCTAGGTTGGCAATCCAAAATTGCCCCTCAGAGTTGGCCTTAGGTGCTGCGCCTGCTTCATAGTCAGTGACTTTACCAGCAGGTACAGGTCCACCAAAACCCTTCACGTTTCTCGGATACAAGAAGTCCAAGAGAAGTCCTACAGAGCCTAGAAGCGTTACACCAAGTCCGCTCCAGAACGAAGCTCTGATAAATTGCCTTCGGGAGACGTCGTAGTCGATTGGTGTCACTGGTGCTGCCGGAATACCCTCAGCATCAGCCATTTGAGTTTTGCGAGACGCTATGGCTGCGCGCCATGCATCACTTGGTGATTGTTGCGTTGACTCACTAGACATTAATTATGATCCTTATCTTTTATCCATGTGAGAAAATCGTGTATGGCTCTAATTCAAGGCCTACACCTCTAAAGTAGGTTCCAATTATTGTCAATATTACATAGACGGCAATGAAGCCAGAAAACTGCATGATCATATGGTCACGCTTACTTTGTGCTATCCCAGTTTTTGAGGCAACGACAGCCAACAAGACTGGTAGACCAATCATTGCTGTGACGGGGATTATCTGTTCAACTATTAGAGCTGAAATATCAATATTTAGTTCAATTCGTGGAAATCCGAAGAGATCAGTTCGTAAAAGATTGCCGAGCGGAACACTCTTAGTCCATTCAGGCCAAGGGATTCCTGTTTGGATTCCTCTCAGCGTAGTTAGAAATTCTAGGGAATCGGGCCAAGCAGTGTAACCACTTGCTCCGTTCCAAATTCCCTGTGAATAGAACTCTGATGGGACTGTATCCGTTGCCGAAAGAACAGGATTACTACCATTCACTATTTCTTGAAGTCCAGCAGGAATAGCGTCTCCACGAGCTTGCAAAGCAGCAGCGTATTGCTCAGCCGATGGAGTGGGTGGAGCTTGGGGACTTAAGGTTCCATTAGCAATCATTTCAAAAAGCACTACATGCTTTGATGCATCATACAGAATCAGGAGTAGCGTGCCGAAGAATCCTACAAATGCTCCTACCCAAAGATTTAGCCAGGCTCGTGGAGTTGATAACCATTCACCTTGCCCTTCGTTAGATGCGTCAAAGTAGGGGATAGCTCCTAGGGCAATCAATGCAACTGTAGGTACAATCACCCCTGCAAGCGCTGGATGCATGTGCAGGAGAAGTTCTTGTAGATTCAAGAAGTACCAGGGAGCTTTTGATGGATTTGGCGTGATTGCCGGATTGGCCCTATCTAAAAGTACTGAATCAACTAGTACCGCAAGGATCAATATAAGTACCGTGAATAAAACCGCACAAATAAACTCGATAAATACGAGGTCTGGCCAGACGAGAAGTTCCTCTTCTCGGGCACGACTTTTTCGTCCACGGACAGCCTTCGATATTGGCTCTGAGGTATTTTCAGGTGCGGCTGTAGTCATTATTTAATTCCCTTATGCCTTTTTATTACTTCCTACAGGGGCCTCGCTAGTCCACCATCTCGACGTATTCGCCAAAAGTGAACCATCATGAAGACTGCAGCCACAAGCGGCAATCCTATTACATGAAGAGTGTAAAAACGAATGAGGGCAGCTTGACCTACTTGATAACCGCCCACAAGTACGAATCGATTAGGTTCACCAAGAAGTGGCGCAGAACCCACCATGTTTGTTCCAACAGTTATGGCCCAGAGAGCTAATTGATCCCAAGGCAACAGGTAGCCCGTGAATGAGAGAAGGAGAGTCAGCACTAAGAGTACAACACCAATTACCCAATTGAATTCTCGAGGAGGTTTGTATGCGCCTGTATAAAAAACTCGCATCATATGCATAATTACAGTGAGTACCATTCCGTGCGCCATCCACCTATGCATATTTCGCATCAACTGGCCAAATCGCACATCCGTTTCCAGCGCGAGTATATCTTGATAGGCCCGATCGACTGACGGAACGTAGTAGAACATCAACAAAACACCAGAAATTGTTAGTCCCAAAAATAGGAAAAAGGATAACCCGCCTAGACAGAAGGTATGCGTAATTTTGACGTGTGTTCTGTGGATACGGGTTGGATGTAAATGCAGGAAAACATTTGTGGCAACTGCCAGCATTTGGTTTCGAGGTGTATTTGGGTAACCTGATCGGAATATTGACCGCCATAATCGATTCTGAAACGCAGCGTCGTAAAGCCTATCCCCGAGAGTTCCTCTCTGCGGCCGCTCGTTTGAAGCCATTACACTCACCAATCCTTTTCAAAAATCTTTTTAAATTCTACTGAACAAGTCTCTCGACCTGTTTTTTCTAAGACTCCCACCAGCGGCCGAATGCCACCATGATGCCTAGGCCAATTATAAAAGTGAAAAATACGCCTAATAGCTCTAGACCCTCACCTTCACCTAGCATTGGTACCTCCAAGGCATCTTCATAAAATTAAATTTTAAAAACGTGTCGAAGAAATCTAATGGGACTGTTGAGCTAAGGTCAACGGTCTGTCATTACTTCCACTGACAGGACCTTAGATTAAGTCATTTTTCGTGTATCTGCACTACCCCCCAAGAGAGTTTAAATTTCATAAATAATTATTGCGTTAAGATAGCTAAGATTTTGAAACTCGTGGCGGCCGTTGATGCTGGAGCATCAATGACATCGATCCTAAAATTACAGTTTGGTACATATGCGTGGTCCCAGTTTGCAGAGTGAAAATCCACGACCATCTCTTCGGGTGGCCGCTCAGGTATTTCAATTTCGGAACTATAAGTTGCTGTGGATTTCCTCAGCGGCGTCGATGTTAGGCATGAACGCTCAGCAGATTATACGGGGTATGTTGGCTTGGGATTTAACTGGTAATTTTGGAATGACAGCCTTATTAGTTCTTTCTTTTGGTTTACCGATGGGATTATTTTCGCTGTTGGGAGGAGCTCTGGCCGATCGCTTTGAAAAGAGAAATTTAATTTTACTTTCACAAGTGGCGTCACTGCTTATCGCTACCTCAACAGGTTTCTTGGTCATGTTTGATTTGATTAATTTTTGGCTGCTTTTTGCCATTGGTGTTTTTCAAGGTAGTTTTGTCGCGGTTGGAATGCCGGCCAGAACACCGTTAATGATTGAGACTGTGCCAGTGGAACAGAGACTGAGTGCCGTTGCATTCTCAATGATGCCCATGACAGCTATGCGTGCTATCGGGCCTGCGCTAGGAGGATTAACGGCGGGATTCGTTGGTTTCGAATGGGGTTACTTCGGTTCTGGTATGTGTTATCTGATTTCGGTTCTGACGGTTTTGACCGTACCAACAGGTATTGGGCGTGATGGCAAAGCGGTTATGGCAAACGCTTCGTCGCCAAATTTATCTAGTTCTATTGGAGACGGATTACGTTATGTCTCTTCTAATTCTCAGATACGCCGACTGGTTTTGATGATGATGATCATCGCTGTAATGGGTATGCCTATTCAGACGCAGTTTCCTGGATTTGTGGAAAGTGAGCTAAATGTTACAAATTGGCAGGTATTGGCGGGAATTCTTGTTGCTATTGGTGGTGTTGGTGGTGTTTTAGGATCTGTTTTTGTCGCCCGCTTGACTCAGTCACCCAGAAAACCAATGATTCAGTGGCTTGCCGGGATTATTGGTGCACTTAGTATTGCAAGTATTTGGATCGGCGCTCAATTTGGCTTTGTCGGCGTGGTTATTCCGATTTTTGTATCTGGAGCTGCGATGACGGCTTTTATGGGAATCAATCAGGCTATGTTGATGGATGCGGCCGCGCCCGAATACAGGGGGCGCGTAATGAGTCTTTTCATGTTTAGTATGGCCTTCCTTTCCCTAAGTGCAGCTCCGATGGGGAAGATTGCTGATCTGATTACCGCGGCTGGCTTGTTTGGAGTACTAGGTTTAGTTATGACTGGATTGATTATTCTTATCGGCGTGACTAACAGGCGATATACGTTTGGTGATTTTCAGGGCCCGCAATAGGCAAGTCGGATTATTCTCTGAACGAATGAAGCCAATCAGTTAAAGTACCAACTATGTCGGATCAGCGATTTGTTATAGCTTTGGATCAAGGGACAACATCGTCTAGGGCCATCTTGTTCGATAGCACCCTGCGGATATTGGGAAGCGAACAGACTGAGGTTAATCAATTTTATCCCAACGACGGCTGGGTCGAGCATGATCCGCTCGAGTTGCGGGATGGATTAATCGGTGTTGCTCAAAGTTTAATAAAAAATCACGGATTGAATGGGAAAGATATTGCATCGATAGCAATTGCTAATCAGCGTGAGACGGCTCTTGTTTGGGAAAAGTCTACCGGTAATCCAGTCTATCCGGCGATTGTGTGGCAATCGCGCCAGACAGCTGAAATTTGTAAATCACTAAAGGCTGCCGGTCTAGACTCGTCTGTTCGATCGAAGACTGGTCTGACTATTGATTCCTATTTTTCCGCGCCCAAGTGGCGCTTTATTTTAGATCGCGTGCCGAATGGACAGAGTCGAGCAGAAAACGGCGAGTTGCTTTTGGGCACAGTCGATTCTTGGATCATATGGTCTCTCACAAACGGTGCTAATCATATGACAGACGAAACTAATGCTTCTCGAACCATGATCTGGAATATTCATACGGGTACCTGGGACGAAGAACTTATGAAGGCACTAAACCTACCAGAGATTGCTTTGCCTAAAGTCAGAACATCAGGCAATAATTTTGGCGTAACACAGAAGGAAATATTCGGCGAAGAAATACCGATAAAAGCAGTTGCTGGAGATCAGCAAGCATCTCTTTTCGGTCACGGCTGTAACTCGATCGGGGACGCTAAAAATACCTATGGGACGGGGTGCTTTATTTTGGCATTTGCTGGAAATAAAGTACCTGACAACATTCACGGTATTCTTACGTCGGTTGCGGCTTGTAATTCATGGGACACGCGAAACTATGTAATTGAGGGGTCTATCTTTATGGCTGGAGCAGCGGTTCAGTGGTTACGGGACGGATTGAATCTTATTGATTCCGCGGAGGTAACGGAACAAATATCGTCTGACATGGAAGATAATGGTGGTGTGGTCGTAGTCCCCGCATTTACGGGATTTGGCTCACCGTACTGGGATGAGGAGGCACGAGGTGCAATTTTCGGCCTTACGAGAGGATCTAATCAATCCCATATTATTCGCGCGACGTTAGAGTCCATTGCTCAGCAATCAGCGGACGTCATCGATGCCGTTACCGAAGCAAATTTTGTAATCACCCAGTTGAGTGTGGATGGTGGAGCTGCTGCAAATAATTGGCTTATGCAGCAGCAAGCTAATGTTCTTAATTTGCCAGTTTTACGATCAGTAGTCTTAGAGAATACGGCACGGGGGGTCGCCGCTTTGGCCGCACTTGAGTCGAATTTGATAGACATGTGGCCAATAAGCTCTGAGATGGGTGATCGCTTTTTACCAAAGTGGACGGATGATGAGCGATTAAGATCTCGAACTAATTGGCACAGGGCGGTTAAATCTACTCAGGTTTATGGAAATTCGCTTTCGGATTATGAAGGCCTCTAATCTTTACGAGATCATGGCGCAAGGGATTTGAGTAAGCTACACTTGTGACCCATTATTAGTTTAAGCAATGTAGACCAAGGAGTGTGTACGATGGATTGGAATGATAGTCCAGAGCAGTCAGCTTTTCGTTCTGATGTTCAAAGTTTTCTTGTAAGTAATCTCCCAGACCGTTATCAGCGAGATGACGATGGATTTCCATCTGATGCGTCTTGGGTTGAAGACAGAAAGTCAGAGGACGGCAGCGCGTCTGGTGCTGCGCAGAGCTGGGCAAGTGCCTTGGGTGAACGAGGGTGGGTTGCACCCCAATGGCCGAAGGAATATGGCGGCGCCGGATTAACCACTATTGAACAATTTATATTCAATATGGAAATGACAGATGCTGGGGCACCGAGTATTGGTGGTTCAGGTGTAGCGATGCTCGGCCCCACATTAATTGTTCATGGAACAGAGGATCAAAAGAAAGAGCATCTGCCCAAGATTCTCAATGGAGAGGTGATATGGGCTCAAGGTTACTCGGAACCTGGGTCTGGGTCAGACCTAGCATCACTTCAGACTAGGGCTGTTCGTGATGGTGATGAGTACACGCTGAATGGTCAGAAAATATGGACGTCTGGTGCTCACCAGGCCGATTGGTTCTTTGCGCTCGCGCGTACAGATCCGGACGCACCAAAGCACCGAGGGATTTCATTTTTATTAATGGATGGCAAGACTGCTGGGCTTTCGGTTAGACCTCTAATTGACATGGGATGGGGTCATGTATTCAACGAGACATTCTTTGAGGATGTGAAGGTTCCGGTGGAAAATCGAGTTGGTGAAGAAAATCGTGGATGGTATGTGGGTGCGACTCTTTTGGATTTTGAGAGGTCGAACATTACAGGTGCCGTAATTGCCCGACGGTCTATTGGCCGTTTAATCGAATACACACAGGGTGAAGGATCAAGTAGATCTCGTCTGAATGAGTTTCCAAACATAAAACAAGAAGTTGCAGATAGATTTATCGAGAGTGAGGTCATGTTCAACTTCTCATTTCGAATAGTATCAATGCAGGGCCGTGGTTTAATTCCAAACTATGAGGCATCTACTTCTAAATTATTCAACTCCGAGTTGAGTCAACGCTTGGCGAATACTGGAGTGAAGGCATTTGGCCTATATAGTAATTTATGGGATGAGTCCGATGACCGATCGGTATTGAGAGCTTCATTCACGAAGTCGTATGTATCGAGTGTAAGCGCAACAATAGCCGCGGGTACCAGTGAGATCCAAAGAAATATTATTGCTACGAGAGGACTCGGACTACCTAGAGGATAGTCAAAAATTGAGGTAAATTAAATTTAGAACTAAAAACCGCTGATCGGGATAAACCGAATGTGTTTATCTCCTCAGGCCATGATGGGCGGAGGTAATATGCCTAGTTATGAACTCACCTGTATTTTTCACCCAAGTCTTTCAAGTGATGAAGCATCGGCTTTAGTCGATCGGATCGAGGGCGAAGTTGCGTCCCACGGGACAGTGTCATCCACAGATGTTTGGGGTCGTATGCGTTTGGCGTATCCGATTCAGAAAGTTATGGAAGGGACCTATGTCCACTACACGATAGATATACCTGGCCAAACTGTTGCCTTAATCGAGAGATGGTTACATCTCCAGGAGCCTATTATTAGGCATTTGATAGTGAAAGGTATTGTGGCGTATGAAAAGGCTCCTCAGTCTATCGCTCAAGGCATGCGTGAAAGAGTAGCCTATTCACCTCGAACTGAAGAGGCCGTATCTGAGGAGACCGTGTCTGAAGAGGTAGTATCTGAGGAGACCGTATCTGAAGAGGCCGTATCTGAAGAGGTAGTATCTGAAGAGGCCGTATCTGAAGAGGCCGTATCTGAAGA
>JAQWLS010000070.1 GCA_029247135.1 Dehalococcoidia bacterium
TAATGCAAAACGGCGTAATGGCCACAGTTGTTCAAGTTATTGATTTTGAGACAGCCGCAATAATAGCGGAAGATTTTGGATTTAGTGTTGACACTGAAGCGGAGGATGATCGACCTGAATCAGATGATGAAGCAACTATGGAGTCGACATCACTGCGCTTGGTTGAAAACGATCCTGACGCAGTAGCGCGGCCACCAATTGTTACAGTTTTGGGCCATGTGGACCATGGAAAAACAACACTTTTGGACCATATTCGGTCGTCTAATGTGCAGGAAAGTGAAGCTGGCGGCATAACACAGCATATAGGTGCCTACCAGGTAAAAGTGGATGATGGCCGCATTATTACCTTCCTTGATACTCCGGGCCATGAGGCTTTTACTCAGATGAGAGCCCGAGGAGCCAATGTCACTGACGTGGGTATAGTGGTTGTTGCAGCAGATGATGGCTTGATGCAACAGACTCGTGAGGCCATTGCTCATGTTAAAGCCGCTCAAGTACCACTAGTGATTGCCATAAATAAAGTTGATTTACCTAATTCAGATCCGGCAAAAATTAAAGGACAGTTGACTGAGGTAGATTTGCTTCCCGAAGATCTTGGTGGCGAACAAATCGTAGTAGAAATTTCGGCACTCGAGGGTCTTGGTGTCGATGATTTGCTTGAAAACGTTCTGTTGATCGCCGATTTGGAGGAGCTTAAGGCCAATCCAGATAATGAACCTAAGGGAATTATTTTAGAGGCCAAGAATGATCGGCAACGAGGAGTCACAGCGACATTGTTAGTGCAGACTGGAACACTTCGGCTGGGTGACATTGTGCTTGCTGGTACTGCATTTGGGCGAATCAAGGCAATGTTCGGATCAGACGGCGACAAAATTGAAGCAGCTGGTCCTTCGACGCCTGTGGAGATACTTGGGCTATCTGCTGTGCCACAAGCAGGAGAAGTTTTTGAGGTTCGCGCGGACTCGAGATCGGCAAGACTAGAAGCAGAAAGCCGATTACGAGGTGTCAATACTGATGGCGTTACACAGCCAGTTACATTAGATACTTTGTTTGGTGAGATACACCGAGGAAATGTTAAGGACTTCAATCTTGTTGTGAAGGCGGATGTACAAGGCTCTATTGAGCCGCTAGTTCAGGTGCTTGAGTCACAGTCTCATGAAGAGGTGAATGTTCGGGTTATTCATGCGGCCGTCGGGTCTGTAGTCGAGTCCGACATCCAGCTTGCAACCGCGTCACAGGGTGTTGTTATAGCCTTTAATGTCACTTCAGAGCCTGGTGCTCGTAGATTGGCTTCGGAGGATCGTATAGAGGTTCGTGAGTATTCAGTTATTTATGACATCGTGGAAGATATTGAAAAGGCTGTACAAGGTTTACTAGACCCAATATTTGAGGATAGGCAGGACGGAATTGCTGAGGTTAGAGCTGTATTTCGAAAGGGCAGGCGCAACGCAATTGCAGGTTGTTATATACGTGAAGGATCGGTTTTAAGAGGTTCTCTTTGTCGAGTGATGCGTAATGGTTCAGTGCTTCATGAGTCTAATCTTGACACATTGAAACGGGAGAGTGACGATGCGCGCGAGGTAGTTACTGGCTTGGAGTGTGGGATAACGGTGAGTGGTTATGAATCCTTTGAAGAGGGTGATGAAATAATTACTTATCATAAGGAGCAGGTACGCTGACCCGAAGAATTGAGAGTATTCAGGATACGATTCAGCGCACTCTAGCTGAGATAGCACCGAGACGAATTAAAGATCCGCGCGTTCGTGATTCGATATATACAATCACCGGAGTTGATGTTTCAAGTGATTTGGCTTCGGCAAAGATATTTGTCACAGTTCAGGGAGATGCAGAAACCTTTGCACTGGTGATGGATGGCTTGCAAAGAGCGGCCGGTTTTCTTAGGCGAGAATTGGGGAGCGAGTTGCGACTGCGCAGGATTCCAAAGCTAGAATTTGTTGCAGATGAGTCTTTCGATGAGGCTGACAAAATAGGCAAATTATTAAAAAATCTGTAATGTCGCCAGACCAGTTAATTCTGATTCTCTCCCCATCAGTAATAATACAAATAGACTTTAAAGTTATATAGTGTTTTAACAATGCATGGATTTTTGAATTTAGATAAGACCAAAGGGATTTCATCTGCCGAGGCTGTTAGGCGCATAAAGAAAGTTATAGGGCCTCATAAGGTAGGCCATGGCGGAACTCTTGATCCCATTGCCACTGGGATTCTTCCAATCGTAATAGGTAACGCAACGAGATTTTCTGAGGAATTTCTAAAGATGCGTAAAGTGTATTTGGCTACTGTGACTCTTGGTATGTCGACCGATTCGTACGATTCAGAGGGAGCCAGCACGTTCCGGGCAGAGGCTAATCAGGTGAGCAGAATTAATGAGTCTCTAGTATCTGAGGCGTTAGATCAATTAATTATGTCTCAGAGAATCGAGTCATTTGATCTAGACAAACCAGAAACTCAAATAATGCAGAAGCCTCCAATCTTTAGTGCATTAAAGAAGAATGGGATAGCGGCCCATAAATTAGCAAGAAAAAACAAGCTCATAAATCTTGATCCTCGACGAGTTGTCATTTATAGCTGGAAGACTGGTGAGGTCACAAGAATGATTGATGGGTTGCGTCAGGTGGTGATAGAAATCGAATGCGGCCGAGGTTTCTATGTTCGCTCTTTAGTCCATGATTTGGGTCAATTTCTTGCATGTGGGGCCCATCTTACAGATTTACGTCGGACGAAGGTGGGGGATTTTGTAATAAATGAATCGGTCGATTTAGAAGAGTTTAGTCTTTACGGCTCCGAGAGTTCAGTGGAAAAGTTAATATTGCCCATCGATAAAATTCTTGAATCTTGGCCAGCAGTGATATTACGTGACTCAGATGTGCGTGCTCTGGGATATGGTCAGTCCATTATTTTGTCTCCTTATCGACGATATGTATCTACTTTTTTTGATGCAGATTTATTACGCGCATATAGTCCTGCTGGAAAACTAGTCGCGATTTTGGAGAGAGATTTTGGTGTTGGACTATGGAAATCTTATAAGTATTTGGGTAACTAGTTCTATATCTGGCAAGAGATTTAAGGTGGTGGGGGGTAGACATGGCGCTACTGAGGCCTTACAACTGTTATAACGCTTAAGCATGTGAACAGATTAGGAGTGTTAAATGAATAAAGGTGATTTAGTTAGTGATGCTGCCAAGAGAGCAAATTTACCAGCCTCGACTGTAGAGGCGGCCTTGAATGGGCTTCTTGAAAGTATTGGCGAAGCCGTCAAACGAGGAGATAAGGCCACCCTTACGGGATGGATTTCATTTGAGAAAGTTCAGCGTAGTGCACGGACGGCAAGGAATCCGCAAACTGGTGAAACAGTCAATGTTCCTGCACGAGCAGCTGTGAAAGTCAAAGCTGGTGCAAAGCTCAAGGCGATGGTCTAGCTTAGATCTTGTTGTAAACCTGAAGGGCAAGTGAGATTAAGCTCGCGACTTTTGGGTCGAATGGAGAATTAGCTCGGCGCAGTGCAGTAATCCTGCGCCGTGCAATCTCCCTCCCCACGTGGATATTGTTGTTTTCCTTGGCTACCTGTTCAGGAAGAATGCTTGTCGCTAGCCCCAGTGCCACTAGCTGTCGCAAAATTTGCGGATTTGATGATTGAACTATAGTATTTGGCTCGAGCGCTAGTGCTTGGATGCCTTCATCTATTAGCGCCCTAGTTCTGGATTTGTCGGGATAAAGCGCCCATTCTTTCATGGGCGTCTCTTTATTTGCGATTGGATTACAGAGCAATAGAGATTCCTCCAGGATGAGAGTTGATATTAGTTTGGAATGTGGTAGGCGATTTTCATCTTTTGAGACTACAAAAGCGATGTCGATTTCGAAGTTTTCTAACTGCTCTGTTAGCGTATCTGAATCGTTGACAGTGATGTACAGCTTGATATCCGGGGTTTCATTTTTAAAGGCTTCGATCGCGGTTGGTAGAAGATAGAGAGAAGCAGCATCGATCATACCGATACTTAGCGAACCTCCTCTGCCTCGATTATTTATTGAGAGTAGTTCTGACAATTCTCTTGCTCTGTATAATGTTTCTTTAGCGAATTCGGTAACGAGTTGACCAGACGCAGTAAGTACTTTTCGCCGACCCTTTTTCTCGAACAATTGCAGACCGATTTTACGTTCTAGTTCGCTGATTGCGGACGATAAGGCCGGTTGTGTTATTTGGAGTTCGTTGGCTGCCGCAGCTAAGGTTCCCTTTTTATCTACTATTTCTAGGTATAAAAGTTGCTTTGAGGAGAATTCCATATGCAGGTCCAATAAGTATTAATATTAATTATATATCATATAATTAATATTAATTTGACTTATTAATCTTAATGACCGAATATTGATTGAAATTAGTTTAGAGAGGTTGGATTAATAGATGGCAAAGAAAAAGAATACAAGCTCGGTGAATCCCAAGGTTCGCGTTGCTATTATTGGCGTTGGAAACTGCGCCTCATCCTTAGTTCAAGGGGTTGAATTTTATAAGTCAGCCGAGGCGAGTGATGAAATTCCAGGGCTAATGCACCCTGTCCTTGGTGGTTATCATATTAATGATATCGAGTTTACCGCCGCGTTCGATGTCGATGCCGATAAAGTGGGAAAAGATCTCTCGGATGCCGTGTTTAGTGGCCAGAATAATACTCTTAAATTTACGGAAGTTCCAAAGACGGGTATAACCGTTGAAAGGGGAATGACTCACGACGGAATAGGAAAATACCTATCTGAAGTGATTGATAAAGCGCCTGGTCAGACTGCTGACATTGCCCAGATACTCAAGGATACTAAGACGGATGTTGTAATTTCCTATCTTCCTGTAGGGAGTGAAAACGCTACCAAATGGTACGTAGAGCAGGTGATTGCAGCAGGTTGTGCCTTTATCAATTGTATTCCTGTATTTATAGCCAAAGACAATTATTGGGCTGACCGGTTTGAAAAGGCAAATTTGCCAATTATCGGAGACGATATTAAGAGTCAAGTTGGCGCGACGATATTACATCGATTACTAGTACGTCTATTTCAGGACCGCGGTGTTCAAATTGATAGAACGTATCAACTGAATTTCGGTGGGAATACCGACTTTATGAATATGCTAGAACGAGAACGCCTCGAGTCTAAGAAAATCTCTAAAACGTCTGCTGTGACGAGCCAGATTGAGTACGATTTACCAGACGCTGATGTTCACGTTGGTCCGTCTGACTATGTGCCGTGGCTTTTAGATAGAAAATGGTGTCATATCAGGGTTGAGGGTACAACTTTCGGAAATGTTCCTTTGAACCTTGAGACTAAGCTAGAAGTCTGGGACTCACCTAACTCCGCTGGCGTGGTTATTGATGCGGTTAGATGTGCCAAATTAGCATTAGATCGAGGTGTTGGTGGACCTGTATTTGAAGCCTCTGCATATTTCATGAAGTCACCACCACGACAAATGCGAGACGAAGTAGCTCGATTGGCACTTGAGGACTTTATAGAAGCTAAATAGTCAACTAACACAGTTTGTTTTATTAGAACGAGGAATGTAGAAGAGACTGAAACTCAATTTCAATCTCTTCTACGTTATCTTGTACCTGGATGAACAAAACAATTATCTCACTACTGGTCAAATTTTTTTTATTACCTGTTGATTTAATTCCGCTTCAAATTAACTACAGGCTTGCGTCATTCACGGGTGGCCTGGCATATCGCTTCATGGTTACAAAAAGAGTAATTACGATCGCGAATATGATGCGACTGACAGATGGTAATGCCGATCAAGCAGACCAACTGGCTCGGAAATCATTTCAGTCCTACGGAATGTACGTAGTCGATTTAATTCAGTTATTGCGTGGAGCTCGTAGGACTGAAGTTCGGGACCTTAAGAGCCGAGTTAAGATACCAGATGCGAATATTGTTCACGGCTTGAGGCGAGGTAATGGCGTGATTGCCGTAGGCCTTCATGCGGGCATGTGGGATTTTGGCCCGGCGGCAGCTAGTCAAATTTTAGAAATACCGACTTCAGTTGTTGTAGATGAATTTACAAATAAAAGCTTTGATTTTCTGATTAAAAAAATTAGGTATAGCTTAGGATTTGATCTTATTTCATCAAAAGGCCAGGCACTTCGAATTCATAGACAACTCAAGCAAAACAATTTGGTAAGTATTTTGATTGACGTGCCACCTGTAGTTGAGGAGGCAGTCGAGGTAACATTTTTCGGGGAGAGAATTCTAATTCATGATGGCCCAGCAAGACTCTCACTCTTATCCGGAGCTCCAATTATTGCTGGCTTTCCGATGCGAACTGGTACATATTCTGGTAAAGCCTTGCTATTGATTGAGCCGGTTGTTTTTGAAGCTACAGGTAGTGCGGACACAGATGTTACTTTTTTGACCCAAAGCATGATGAATGCGATCGAAAAACTAATTCGAAATGATCCGAGCCAATGGCATATGTACCGATATTTTTGGAGCAAAGATAGATTTGATATAGGGGGTAAACAAATCCGTGTCAGGAGTGATTAAGTATATGGCGCTCCGAGTATTGGTTGGCGTTGGAGGATTTATGCCCGACGGGACACTTGATTATGTTGCAACGGCAGCGACCTCAATAATTTGGTTGACCAATACGCGATTGAGGCGTGTTCTTGTCAAGCGTATTGAGCGGGTATCTGGCGGGACTGTATCTCAAAGCTTTATTGAGACAACTGCTCGTGGCTGTCTACTTACAGCGGTGCGTTATTACACAGACTTGCCAAGATATTCACGTTTAGCTGGAGATGACTTCGCACAATACATAGACGAATTTGTCGGCCTAGACTTAATGTTTGATGCGATAGACCAAGGAAAGGGAGTAATTGTCATTTCCGCCCATCTTGGGAACCCGGAGATTGTCGGGCAGGCTATAGGTAGATTCGGATTGAATACCGGGGTGATTTCAGAATCACTATCATCAGAATCGGTTGATAATCTCATGAATAAAATTCGTCGACGGACCGGCGTATGCTTCTTTCCCACTAACTTTTCTGGACTTAGGCGCGCGCACAAGCATCTTAAATCTGGTGGACTACTTGCACTTCTAGCAGACCGTGACGTGGTTGGCACTGCGAGATTGTTTGATTTTTTTTCTGCAAAGGCACCCATTCCTGAGGGAGCATTGCAGTTGGCTGAATCTACGGGTGCAGAGGTCCTTATTTTTTGGGCGCCGAGGACAAGACCTGGGCATTATGGAATACATTTCAAAAAAGTTCATTTTAATTTTGGTGGTAGTGATCGTGAACTGGAACGGATAGAAAATATGCAGTCCTTGATATCGGAACTGGAGGAGGGAATTAGGTGTTGGTCAAATCAGTGGTTTCCTCTTGATCCGATATGGATAGGACCAGTTGAATAAAACTATTTATAAACTTCGACAATTTATTAAAAGAGTTGAATCCGAGGCGACCTCTATAATTTATAAATGATTAATTCCTCGTTATATGGGCGCGCAGATTTACAAGTGCATAGCTCATTTGGAGACGGCATGGATAGCGCGAAAGTCATTTTTGATACAACTGAGTGTACAGGGTTTCTTGATGTCATAGCTATTACCGATCATGATGACATTCGCGGAGCACTTGAGGCTCGTGAGATACATGCAAGAGGTGGCTACTCTTTTGATTTTGTAACAGGTATAGAAATAACCACATTATCGGGTCACATACTAGCTCTTTGGGTTGATGAACCAGTACCTTCTTTTAAATCCTTACACAGGACCATTGAATTTGTTCATGAGCTGGACGGAATTGTGATTATTCCACATCCTTTTTCACATTTGACCCGCTCAGTTGGTTATCGGACTCTTGATAAATTAATGGGGCGCCCAGACGAGATTTTCCGACCAGACGCGATCGAGGTTGGAAACCCAGCATCGATGCATAAGTTTGCCGGTGTTCATTCGGGACGAAGAGTGCCGGGCCTTAATCATGAAAGATGGAATTTAGCTGAGACTGGTAGCTCTGATGCACATTTTAAGGAAGCTATTGGGAGCGGCTATACACTGTTTTGTGGTCGAAATGACGACTCTTTGAGACGAGCGATAACTAACAATTCAACTATTGGATTGGTCGACTACGAATTTTCATTTTTGGAGATCGGATGGCGACGCCTGCTTGCACAGCAAGCTAGAGGTTTAGCAGTTACACCAAGAAAGATTGCCGAAAAGACGATTAGACGTTTTAGTGCGAGCCATCTTTGAAAATCAAGGGGTATGTTTTTGAAAATTGCGTATATTTCACCATATGATTGGTCCGTTCCCAGCGGGGTAAACAATCATATTCTTAAGCTCGCAAATATTATGCGCGAGTTCGGTCACCAAGTAGATATCATTGCACCGGCGAGTCACGCGAGTGCGGGCGAAATAGTTACGATTTTAGGCAAGCCTGTTTCATTTCCTGCCTCCGGATCGCAAGTTAGAATCGCGATTAATCCAAAAGAAATTATGTCTATCAGAGATATTTTTTCTTCGAGTCAGTTTGACCTAATACATCATCATGAACCATTTATGCCTCTGCTATCACTGATGGCTTTGCATTACTCAGAGAAGGTTATTCCGCATGCTGTAAATATTGGCACGTTTCACGCAACTCGAGAGAACGGGAATTTGATGTACTCCCTGAGTAGTAGGTTTCTTAGAAAATATATGGAGAGACTTGATGGAAAGATTGCCGTATCGGCTTCAGCCAAAGATTATGTTTCAAGATATTTTGTTGATTCTTATGAAGTGATTCCAAATGGCATTGAGCCTGGTGAATGGGATAGTCCGCATCTTTCTCCGATAGACTCTTTGCGGGGTGATGATCGGATTAATATTCTTTATGTTGGGCGTGCAGAGAAACGCAAGGGTCTTGGGGTGCTGCTCGATGCTTTCAACACTGTTAATCGTGTTCGTCCATCTGCTCGCTTAATTGTGGTAGGCCCTGACTCTGCAAAGCGTCGAAAATATCAAAAAGATAGTAGGCGCACTAGTGAGTTGCGGGACAATATTGTATGGATCACGAATGCTACGAATGAGGAGTTGCCAAGATATTACCGAAGCGTTGATTTATTTGTTTCTCCCGCTACAGGCAATGAAAGTCAGGGCTATGTGTTGTTGGAAGCCATGTCGGCTCACCTACCTGTGATTGCCTCTGATATCGTGGGTTATTCATATGTAGTTCGTGATGAAGAAGAAGGTATTTTAGTCCCGGTGCAGGATGTGGCGGAGTTGTCGGCTGCGATGATTAGACTAATTGATAATCCTATCCTCCGAAATCATCTAGGCGAAAATGGCAGGGCACGCGTGACTGAATTCGACTGGTCTCATATTTCCGCTCGTATTGAAAGTTATTATCAAGATTTACGCCTTAAGAAGTGCAGTGTCAAAACTATCGAGGAATGAGCAACCCACTACCAGTTTCTTTTAAGTCTGAATCACCGATACCAGACTCAGGTTGAGATTGCTCACTCACTAATCTCAATGCTTCATCCTCGCTAACATAGGGTCCAGAAAAAGATTCTTGGCGGACAACAATGTCATCCTCAGATTTAGCGATATGTAAAATTTGGTGAAGTATCTCGTGCAGTGCCCAAACACCAATAAACCGATGGCCATTGAGTGTGACGACAGGAACTTGCTCTATGAGCCTGTTTTTTGCCAGTATTGGGAACTCAGCAATTTCAGTGATGGTTACCCTTACTGACTTTGTGGCTGAGGCCAAGACACCAAAAATTCCATAAAGTCGACTCGATACGTCGTCATAAGGTGTCACAAATAGCTCGACCTCAACTGGGGATCTGTTGTCCACGTTCGACTCAATTTTTTCTATTACTTGGTAAATCTCATCATCCAAAGGGAGGCTCAGATAGGTAAGAGAAACTATTACGTCGATGAAAGCAGGAAACAATGTCCCGGCTGGGATGCCAACGAGTCGGACAGAGCGTCCGGCGGATCGAGCAACTATCGTTGGCGCTACGGTAACGAAATCTTGCTCGGCTCTTTTCGCAAACGCGTCAATGTCGTATGGCGTGAAGGATATAGCCGGATGCAGTGAGGTGATCTGTCGGACGAGATTTGTCATCTCGAGACCATGACG
>JAQWLS010000095.1 GCA_029247135.1 Dehalococcoidia bacterium
GTTGAGACAACTACTTGATTCGTGCGTCTTCGTGCTAAGGCTCGTACCGCTGCTTCAGCTGTTATTGTCGCGTTTGAATTTGCCATATGTCACCTATACCGTAGCTTCACCGATGAGAATTGCCACCGGACCATTTTTAGCTTCTGCTTTCATGCATGCTTCATTAAATAA
Organism: Dehalococcoidia bacterium; assembly: GCA_029247135.1. GTDB lineage: Bacteria > Chloroflexota > Dehalococcoidia > UBA2979 > UBA2979 > UBA2979. The sequence continues at coordinate 172 of JAQWLS010000095.1, forward strand.
AGGCATATCATTTTCGGTATCAATTAGATATGAGGGAATATCCAACGCCTGAAGGAGCGGCTCGGCATATTTCACCATTGATCCAAAATTATCTTGTGGAGTTTTAGTCGGATCGCGACCAAGTAAGCCAATCATGAATACCAGAGGAAATTGCCCATCTATACCTATTCCCCTCAAGTGGTTCACACAGGCATACAGGCCCGCGTGTTGAATCTGAATTAAAGGTTTGCGACCACCGATTATCAGGCCTGCGGCGAGCGTGACTGCCTCATCTTCAGTTGCCGTTTGAATGAAACGAATATCTTGGGTTTCAGTTAATAACGTAATTAGGGTGCGAACATGAGTGTCTGGGACTGCAACGACATCGGTGAAGTCATTCTCACGAATCGCATCAAAAAGAGTTTCGGCTGGAATACCCGTAGCTATATCTGACATCCATACTGCTCCTAATTCACCATTCCGAACTGTTATTTTATGTAATTTGTGCCTAGAGTGTACAGTAACTGGCAGTTCATAAGTACTGGAAAAAAAATTACTCGTGCGGTATTGTAAATTTCAGTTAACCAAATGCCAAGTTGAAAGGTTATGAAATGAGTACTGCTGTTGAAACAATTAAACGAATGCTTGACTTTGCACATCGCGCTATGGCCGATGCTGCGACTGGAGAGCACGAACAAATGCATTTTGTGCCTGATTTTGGTAGCCATTCCATGGCGTGGTGTCTGTGGCATACAGTCCGTGTCGAAGATTTGATTATTAATAGAATCATTCGTCATGAAAGCCCGATTTGGAATGAAGAATGGGCTGAAAAAACAGGTTTACCGGTCGAGGGTATTGGTAACCCACAGACAGATGAGGAAGCAAAAGGAATCATCATCAGCGATATAGAGGCGTTTAAGCAGTATCAGCTAACAGTTTGGGAAACGACGTCAGCATATTTGGATACTCTCTCCGACGCAGATCTGGCTCAAGAAAATCCATTTGGTGACCATACCGAAACCGTATCTGAATCGATTTCCTTGCATCTGCTTGGTCACTTCAATGGTCACCGAGGCGAAATGAATTACTTACGCGGGATGCAAGGGCTTCCGGCACTACTCACCAAAGAAGGCGTGCACTAAGACAGGTCAAGGCTCATCGCTTCATGTCTCATCTCGTTAAACCCGTTTTCTAGGTCACGAACCAGGTCATTAGGATCTTCTGCCCCGATAGCGAGGCGAATGAGCGTACCCTCACGTGGATATTCTAGGCTTCGATTATTTTCGATCTGTGCTTCTTGTACGAGGCTTTCAAAACCGCCCCACGATGCCCCTTTTCCGAATAGCTTGAGATTATCTATCAAGGTATCTGGGCTAGTACTTTCACTAGGCGACAATTGAAACGCAAATAAGCCAGCTCCTGTTTTAAAGTCTCGCTTGAATATTTCGTGATCTGGATGGTCTGTTAGTGCGGGATGAAAAACCTTAAGCACCTCAGGTTGCTGTTTGAGCCAGTTAGCGACGATGATCGAAGAGTTCATACTCCGTTCGAGTCGTAGGTGAAGTGTATGAAGGCCTCGCATAGCGAGGTATACATCGTCAGGGCCAGCACATTGTCCTAATTGCCTGGCTTCATTTTGTACTTGGGTGAACAACGGTTCGTTTGCAACTATTGCACCCATCATTAAATCACTATGTCCACCAACATATTTCGTGATTGCTTCTGCAACTATATCTACCCCCAGTGCAGAACAGTCAAGACCTAGTGCTGTTGCCCAGGTGTTGTCGAGTAATGTCGGTACTCCCAAATCACGTGCCACAGAGGTAAGAGCGGGAAGATCGTGCAGCTCAAAAGTTAATGAGCCGGGAGTTTCGAGATGTATAAGGGTGGTATTAGGCTTAATTAGTTTGGCCAAATCAGTTCCACTAATTCTTGGATTAAAGAATTCTACTTCCACTCCGAACCGCGGGATTGTTTGAGTGAGATATCGTCTCCCACTTGAGTAGACTGAGTCAGAGACAAGCATATGTCCGTTTTGTTTTGCAAATGCCAACATTACCGTGGTTAACGCACTTAATCCAGAGGACGTAATGATGGCGCCGTCCATACCGTAAATACTTGCTAGTGCAGTTTCAAGTGCATTACTAGTAGGAGTCCCGGTTCTTCCATAATCATATTTTCCTGAAGCACCAGTCTTAACATCAGAGTTTTTTGCATCGTGATTGGTTTTCTTCAAGACGGTGCTAGCGTGATAAACCGGGATGTTTGGAATGCCTTCGTTTTCCCAGGGATCCAAACCCGCGTGTGCTAGTCGTGTTTCAATTGAAAGATCATTCTTGTCCATTAGTTCTTTTCCACTGGTTGGATTTTTCGTATCTGACCTGATCATACGTATTTTTTATGATCTCGACCGAGATCTAGTCGATTGAGGAATCACTTAATCCTAGCGCCTTTAGATATGACAAGACGTCATCATCAATTGAATGAACAAACTCAAAGTCTGCTCCCTTTGCCATCATTTGGTCGACTTCAGTGTCACCAATATGTACATATTCATTTTTTGGAAATTTCAAACGAACTTCGTGTAAATTCTGTTTGAGGACAGTAAATTTCATTGCAATATTGTGTTGTTTCCAGAGTTCTTTTTGGTAACTCAGTGGGCGATCAGAGCAACTACCAACAATGTAGCCATTTTCAATTGCCGACAACACGTAGGCAAGAGAAATTTGTCCTGGGGGATCACCTACCTCCAGAGTTCCGTCGATGTCAAAACTTATTACTTGCACGTTAGGCCTCTCACTAATTATGTGTTAATGAGACTAGCCTTGGAATTCCTAACGATCTGACTAGGCAGTAGATTTGTCTAACAATCTGCAAAGAAATTTCAGAAGATCTGCATGACTAAAGAGCAGTGCTAGATCGCATCTCGGCCACGTTCACCAGTCCTTATCCGAATCGCGTCTTCGATATTTAGGACTACGATTTTGCCGTCTCCGATAGAGCCACTACGAGCAGCTGTTTCTATCGCATCTATTACGGAGTTAGCTTCATCATCGTCAACTAAGGTTTCGATTCGCACTTTGTGAACAAGGTTGACTTCGTACTCCGCACCCCTATATGTTTCGGTATGACCGCCCTGGCGGCCAAAGCCTTGTGCCTCAACCGCGGTTAAACCACTGACGCCTGATTCCTTCAGCGCTTCGACCACTTCGTCAAGCTTAAATGGATTAATGTATGCGATTATTAATTTCATAATTTTCTCCCTAATTGAACCAAGCATTTATACAAGTATTGTAACATACTAGAAACATTTTTGTCACTAAAACGAAATATAGCTAAACGGGTTTTTTAGGTTTTTATGACAGATTTAGAAACAGTTTTATGGGTTGGAGCCGGTGATCGATTATTGGGCTAAGCTTATTTAAGTGGATGCTAGGAGTAAATGCTGATGTGTGCAGAGAAGCCGAGCGGTATGGATTACGTAAGGGCCTGGATTAGTAATTGGCAGGAGTCAGATGACCCATTTGCGCTGAAGCTATGGCACGTTACCAGAAATTATGCCAAACGAGTAAGAACATTGTCTGCCTGTTGCGGCAATGACGGCCAAGTGGGCTGTTGACTTCGCGATGTTGGCTCCAGTTCGGAGCCAGAGTAAAAAGATAAAATGGCGGGAATGCGTGGGGGTCGAACCCACCTGAGACAACGACGTTGCCTCACAACGGTTTTGAAGACCGCGAGCGCCACCGGACACTATCCACTCCCATATTGATAGTAGCTTGAGATTTGGCAAACGGCATTCACACATAGATGTCGATAGATCTATGGTTATACTGGTCGTGGACATAGTTGGAGTAAGAAATGACTGATGAAGATTCGGGCGAGTATCTATTGGATGAGCCGAGCGCAGAAGATCGTGCTCAGGCGAGTGAGTCTAATATTCAAAAGATGAATAAGTTCGTTGAGAATTTTGCGAATAAATCTGGCACAATGTTGCATCCTAACCGAGAGATTACCGATTTTTTGGTAATTGGCTTAGCAAAAAATATTGATGAGACTGGAAAGCAATTATGTCCTTGCATGTTTTTTGAGGATAAGGAAGAGGAGATTCGAAAAAAGTCTTGGATCTGTCCATGTGAAGAAATGCAGCGATGGAAGTATTGCCACTGACTACTTTTCTGCGATGAGGAAGGTCTTCCCATCACCGAGTATTTACCCGAGGATCACGAAGGTAGAGAGGCCTATGGCCTGCGAAAGGATCCGTCACCGGATAAGGGTCGTGCATTAGGTCGTTTAGAGGAAGCCCGAGGAACTAAGGTTGAAAAAGGAAAAAGAGCAGAATAAATCTGCTCTTTTTCTTTAGTATCTAGTGAAAGACGCTTGTCGTACTAAGCGATTGCTTCTTTCAGATGTGATTCAAGGTCTGATTTCGGCCTAAACCCTACTACTTGGCCGACTTGTTCACCACCTTTAAAGATTAACAGGGTAGGAATGCTGCGAATTCCATATTTCCCAGCTACTAGTGGATTTTCATCAGTATTAAGCTTAACGAATTTAACTTGGCCATCATAGTCGTCTGCTAACTCTTCTACTACCGGGGCTACCATTCTACAAGGCCCACACCAAGGTGCCCAGAAGTCAACAAGCACTGGTAGCTCACTCTGCAGTACGTCGCTTTCGAATGTATTGTCGGTTGTGTCAGCTGGCTTAGTCATAGATATTCCTTTTCTCTGGAAATTGTACAAATTATTTACAAAGCTTGTGTGTCACATAGCATAGCATGTCACCGCGAGTCAGTTTTTGATGAGTTGATGAGACGAGCCTCCTCATCTAGAGCTAACGCCACATTGTTTTTAATCGCATAATCTGCAGTAATGAGTGCGGATGCAATCGCGGTGCTGTCACTGCGACCATGGCCGATGAAGATCGGGCCTTGTACACCGAGGAGCATGACGGCACCATGTTTTCTGAAATCAAGATTGTCTCTCGTGTATTGCAAAGCAGGTGACAGCAATAGCCCTCCAATTTTAGCCCTCATGCTGTCTTCGGCAGCAGTTCGAAGTGTGGAGATGAGCGTCCCGAGAATACCTTCACCGAGCTTTATGCACATATTTCCAGTAAAACCATCAGTAACGATGACATCTACACCACCCACTGCTGAGCCGCGACTTAAAATATCGTGTGCTTCAACATTTCCCACAAAGTTTAAGTGCTTTTCGACAGTCAGTAATTTATGAGTTTCGATCACCAAGTTTGAACCCTTTGTTTCTTCGGATCCGATTGAAAGCAAGGCAACACGTGGCGTTTGGATGTTAAAAACAGATCTCATATAGGCACTTCCCAAATGAGCAAACTGGACTAGTTGTGTTGGACGGGCGTCGGCATTAGCCCCGATATCTAAGAACATAACCTGCTTGCCGTCAGATGTGGGCAGCAGCCCTCCCAGAGCCGGTCGTTCGATACCAGGAAGCCGTCCTAGCCCCACTAAAGCAGTTGCCATCGCAGCTCCAGTATTTCCTACCGACAGGAAGGCATCAATTTCTTCATTTTTGAGAGTGTTGATTCCGACCCACAGGGAAGTCTGCCGATTTCCACGCACTGACAACGCCGCATGTTCATCCATTGGCACAGTCTCCGGTGCATGGATGATATCCAAAGCACCCTCTGAACCTTGGTTAACAAGCTCTTGTTTGAGTACTGCACTATCTCCGACAAGAGTGACGTCGATACCGGCGCGTCGAGCTATTAATGCGCCTGCAACTGTGCTGATAGGAGCGTCGTCGCCGCCCATAGCATCTATTGCTATCACCATTTCTGCCTCCTACACGATTCTGTCTTGTGCATTGAAATATCTTAGATGTTCAAGAGAGTTCTTGTCGCTTTAATAGTGCAATTTGCCGAACACCGTCGCCGTAGGGGCTTAGGTCATAATCTCCGTATAGATCAATCAGTTCCATGCCAGCTAAATTTGCGGCTAATTGTATTTCTCCAGGTGTGATTGTAAGTAGCGAAAATTCAGCCGTGACGCGATGCAAGGGAGCTGCGCCTCCACTGTGAGTATTTCGTGCTACTTCATTTGTGATGTCGTAATGCCAAATCACGTGTTTAAGAGAAATGGCCGGCTCTGGTTCGATTATTACAGTTTTTGTAACGCGGTGAAGCTCTGGAGGAGACCCAATCGTGACAAGCTGGCTCCAATGTTGAATCGGGGGCATAGGGGGAGGCGTGAAATCGTCGGGGAGAGGCGCGTCAACGTCTATGACCGCTATTCCTTCATCATCAAGATGTTTCTCAATCATCCTAAAGGTATTAACAACCTCATTAATATCTTGGCAATGTTGAAGAGTTCCCATTGGAGCACATATTAGATCAAACCGACTGGTTAGTTCAAAATCTGTCATATCAGAAACAATTAAATTAATTTCAACATTTTGTTTTTTCGCAAGTTTTGTGGCTTCAACAATCATTTGTTCAGAGAGATCGATACCTGTTACGGTAGCGCCACTCTGAGCAAGCCCAACTCCTATACGGCCCGTGCCAACGCCAAGTTCAAGAATATTTTTTCCGTGAGTTTCAGATAACCATTGGTAAAGTTCAAGATCTTCACGAGGAAATGCGGCAAAGTCTAAATCGTATAAAGGTGCAATAAGATCTATATTTTCTAGGTCAGATTGGTTGGGCATTGTTGCGGTTCGTTGTCTAGTCTATTTTGCTTTTCTTAAGAATAGTAAAGTACTAATTGATACGTGCCATGATCAGAGAATTTGGGAGTAAGTATTTGACTAGTTATCGAGAGCAATTTCAGGGAGAAATCGGCAGAACATTCAAGGAATCCAAGCCGTGGTGGCCGGAGTTACCCAGTTCTCATGATGGAAAAACACCTAATGTTGTGGTAATTCTCTTTGATGATACTGGTTTTTCGCATCTTGGCTGTTATGGATCGAATATCAACACCGAAAATATCGATGCACTTGCTTCGAATGGACTGAGGTATTCAAATTTTCACACAACCGCATTATGTTCTCCAACACGGGCGTCACTTCTTACGGGGAGGAATCACCATGCCGTAGGAATGCGTGGGCTTGCAAATTATGATCCTGGTTTTCCAAACATGCGAGGTGCGGTTAGTAAAAACGCAGCCACGCTAGGAGAAATTTTACAGGAATCAGGCTACGCCACCTTCGCTGTTGGAAAATGGCATCTCAACCCTGTCGAGGAGGCGTCAGCAGCTGGTCCATTCGATGATTGGCCATTGCAACGTGGATTCGACAGATATTATGGATTTCTTGGAGGTGCGACAGACCAATTTTATCCAGAGTTAACTTACGATAATCACCACGTCTATCCACCCACGACTCCTGAGAATGGCTATCACCTCACTGAGGATCTCATTGACCAGTCGATCACGTTCATAAATGATCAAAAATCGATCTATCCTAAGCAACCATTTTTTCTTTACATGGGTTTGTCAGCGACCCATTCACCTCATCAAGCTCCGAAATCGTATATAGATAAATATAAAGGTCAATTCGATGCGGGTTGGGATCACGTGCGTGACGAATGGTTTGCGAAGCAACTAGAACTAGGTATCGTGCCGGCTGATACAGAGCTTGCACCTCGAAATCCGGGAGTTGATAGTTGGAGTAATTTATCAGAAAACGCGCAAAAACTCGCTCTTAAACTCCAGGAATCGTTTGCTGGTTTCTTAGATCATACGGACGATCAAATCGGTCGCTTGGTTGATTATCTTAGTAGCTCAGGTGAGCTGGATAATACAATTTTTCTCGTGCTATCGGATAATGGAGCAAGTCAGGAGGGCGGTGCGCAAGGTGTGTCCGATGAGGGAAGATTTAATCATCCTCTTCTCGACAATTTGGACACAATTGATTCCATATTGGAAGAAATAGGGAGTCCTGTGAGCTCTCCTAATTACCCTTGGGGCTGGGCGCAGGCAGGTAACACGCCATTAAAATGGTACAAGAGTACAACACACGCCGGTGGAGTCAGAGATCCGCTGATTATCCATTGGCCTGCTGGGATCAAGGCTGTTGGTGAAATCCGAGATCAGTTTACACACGTTACAGATATTGTTCCTACAATTTTGAATTTACTGTCATTAGATGCGCCCGAAAGCTACAAGGGAATTCCTCAGATACCCGTCACGGGCGAAAGTTTTGCGTACACCTTTGAAGACAGAGATATTGCAACTGAGCGTGGGCCTCAGTATTTTGAGATGTTTGGCCATCGAGCTATTTGGGCTGAAAACTGGAAGGCAGTCTCGCGACATCGAAAGAATGACACATATTCAGATGATGATTGGGAACTATATAATCTGAACGAAGATTTTTCGGAGTGTAATAATTTGTCGAACGAACGACCTGAGAAATTAAGAGAACTAATAGATATCTGGTGGATCGAGGCAGGAAAAAATGATGTTTTACCACTAGATGACAGGAGTTTTCAGTTACTGGCACCGAGTCGTCGGCCGGGTGCAATACATGAAAATCTGCGTTATCGATATGTGCCACCTCTTTCACGATTGACTCAAGATACGTCTCCACCAATGGGTATGGGTGAATGGACACTATGCGCCGATATCGAACGTGATCAGGAAGATCAGGATGGTGTTATTTTTGCTCGAGGGAAGAGAACTTCAGGATTATCGCTTTTTATTCAGGATAACTTTTTAGCCTTCGATTACAACGCTTTCCGACAGATTACAAAAATTCGCAGTGACATCCAATGTCCTACCGGAAGATTCGAAATCATAATCCAAATGACTGGATCAGGAATTGGCGGTACCGGTGAAGTCTCATTTGTAGTCAATGGTGAGCCCGTTGGCGGAGGAGTAATACCACTTCTAATCAGGAATCCCGGCGGTGCAGGAGGAAATGCTACGTCGATTGGTATTGATGCTTTGTCTCCAGTGACAGATAGTTATGAAGCACCATTCTCCTTCACCGGTAAAATACACAAGATGGAAGTTGAAATTCAGCCTTACGCGACCGGCTCGAGGTTGGTTTCAAAGGATTTCGATGATATCTATGCAACAAATCTGTAATCATTTAGGCGGTCTTGATAATTACTGTCTCACACCTAAATTAGTCGATTCAGTTACAATTTGGCGAGCGAGCGATTGATAAATATTCTTCGTATAAAGGGAGTGATTGATGACCAAGTGGGAACAGTTATACAAAGAGAAACTACAGACGGCCGATGAAGCTGTGGGTGTAATTCCAGATGGAGCTCACATCATTCAGACTATTGGATTCGCTGAGCCTCCAGCAATATTAAGAGCAATTAATCAAGGAGCTAAAGACGGACGTTGGACTGAGCTCCACATGTATTCTCTGCTTCCGTTAGCTGCTACTCGCGAATACTTGCTGGCGGAAGAGGTGCGTCACGTTGTTCATTGGCATTCGCTTTATGCGTCGGCTGGTGACAGAGATATGATTGCGTCAGGTGTTGCTGACTTCATTCCTAATTATTTTCACCAGGTGCCAAGACTTGTCTCTGAATTTATTCAAAACGACGTCTGTATTACGAGTGTGTCGCCGATGGATGAAAATGGATATATGTCGTTTGGAGTCTCGGTGGATTACACGAGCACTGCAGCGCGCGTGGCAGGTAAGACAATTGTTCAGGTGAATGAGAACATGCCTCGTGTCCATGGTGATTCGTTTATTCATGTGTCAGAAGTTGATTCAATTGTTGAGGAGTTGGCACCTATTCCTGAACTCCCCACACCAGCACGAAGAGACGAAGATGATGCTATGGGGTCCATTATTGCGGAAATGGTGCCAGATGGGGCTACGATTCAATTAGGTATTGGTGGCGTTCCAAATGCGGTAGCTCAATCTCTAAATACTCACAAAAATTTAGGTATTCATACTGAAATGTTCACGGATAGTATGGTGGATTTGATTCAAGATGGGGTTGCCAACGGATCAAATAAATCATTTCATCCTGGCAAAGCTCTATGGGCTTTTGCAGCTGGTAGCCGACGGATGTATGACTTTTTGGATGATAATCCAGTGGTAGAGGCGCGGCCAGTCTCCTACACAAACTTACCAGCAAATATAGCGAAGAATAATTCGTTGGTTTCTGTAAACTCGACGATCGAGGTTGATTTTTCAGGTCAATGTTGTTCTGAGTCGATCGGAACTTTGCAATACAGTGGTACTGGTGGGCAGCATGACTTTGCGAGAGGCGCATTTGACTCTCCGGGAGGAAAATCGATTGTGGCTTTTTATTCGACAGCGAAAAGTGGAACATTATCTCGGGTGGTGCCTGTTTTAAAGCCAGGAGCTGTTGTTACGACACCACGGATGGAAGTTAATTATCTGGTTTCTGAATTCGGAGCCGCTCAACTTAAAGGAAAAACGATTCCGGAGAGAACTAGGGCGATTATTGGACTAGCACACCCACAGTTCCGTGATGAGTTAACAGCTGAAGCAAAGAAAATGGGATATCTCTAGGCGATTATTTTGCACGTGTTGGAGTGTCTATGTTTGAGGATTTAGTAGTCGTTGATTTTACACGTGTGGTCGCTGGCCCCTATTGCACCAGAATGTTGGCCGACCTAGGTGCGCAAGTAATCAAGATTGATGCACTTCCTGAAGAAGTTGATAAATTTGAAGAGACTATCAGTGTGGAAGATGCCGCTAGACTTCGCTCAGCCGGGGGTATTTCAAACAACCTTGGCAAGCGATCTCTGTCAATAGATCTCAAAGCACCAGATTCTGGAGAGGTTATTAATAGGTTGTTGTCACGTGCTGATATCGTTGTCGAAAACTTTAAACCTGGCGTTATGGAAAGTCTGGGATTTGGTCCAAAGACTTGTCTTGAGTTAAACCCCCGATTGATATATGCAGGCCTCTCTGGATTTGGACAGGATTCTTCTCGGCGGGCATTTGGTGCAACAGCTCATGCTGAGTCAGGATGGCTCTGGGTGCAGCAGCAAGCAGCTTCTGTCGATGAGATATTTGCTCCAGGAGTCACGGTAGCAGATTTAGTGACAGGCTCGAATGCATTTTCAGGGATACTGGCCGCGCTGTATGCCCGAGAGAAAACTGGTTCTGGCCAGATTGTTGATGTCAGTTTGATGGATTCGCAGTTCCAAATGTTGAATTCGGTAATGGAACCGATCTTGAATGGCGCCGGAGAGCATGAATTTAAGTCATTTCGGCATCCGCTTTATAAATCACAAGACGGTAAGATGATTTCCATCAACATTGGAAATTCTAGGAACTGGGGGAGAATTGCCCAAGCGATAGGTGAACCAAATACACAGATGCCCGACTCGCCCAAGCTGAGTGATGATCTGATTAGGACCTGGGTAGCTAATTTATCGAGTGAGGACTTGGCGGCCCGGATGGATGCCCATGGTGCTCCATACGGGATAACACTCACAGCTTATGAGGCAGCCTCACATTCTCATTTTCAGGATCGTAGAATGATAGCGGACGTCCCTGACCCGATAGCAGGATCTATTCGAGCAGTGAATTCACCTTTATTTTTTTCAGATATTCAAAGTGAGGCAACGGAAGCTGCACCATTGATAGGCCAGCATACAGAGGTTGTTTTGCATGAAATTGGAGTACCTGATGAGAGAATTGAGAAACTGATCTCTGCGCATGTAATCTTCCAACTGCCGGTCATTGAGCCGGAATAGGTGCCGGAATCGTGCGATCCGCCAGTAGTAATAGATCCAATTATCGAAGAGGTCGGTCTCGGCATAATGAGCGCTTATCAGAAGATAAGCCAGCGAATCTAAAATTGCGAAACCCACATGCGATTCTTGCAGCTCTATCTGCACGACCGGAGGACTTTATTGAAATTCGAATTGCTCGTTCGAGCGATCATTCTGGCTCATGGCTTGAGGTTATACAAGTGGCCGAGAAAGCTGGAATCTCAGTCGAGGTGGGAGGCGTAGATTCGCAAAGCTCTCAGGGTCGATCCTACGTTGGGGAGGCAGAAGTTAAGGCTAGAGAATCATTATCGATTACCGATATGTTCGCGAACCCTAAAATGGGTGATGTGTGGCTTGGTCTTGATGGTGTACAGGACTCTAGAAATATCGGTGCCATTGCCAGGACAGCACAATTTTTTGGTGTTCGTGGAATTGTTTTAACCCGGGATCGAACCGCGCCAATAACTTCGATATCTCATGATGTTGCAGCTGGAGGGCTTGAACTTTTAAAAATTAGCCAACCACCAAATCTTTCTAAAGCCTTATCAGAAGTTCGATCGATGGGGGTGTGGATAGTGGGAACGGCGGAAGATGCGGAGGAAAATCTTGAGTCTCTTAAACCTGACCGTCCATGGCTGATTTTACTTGGTAATGAAGAAAAAGGGCTTCGTCGTCTTACTCGGGATGCTTGCGATTTAATGGTTAGCATACCCAGCGATAATCAGTTTGTTTCTTCTCTCAATGTGTCGGTAGCAGCTGGAATTACGATTTCAACTCTAAAGCTCTGACTCGTTGGCTATTTGTGATTCTTTCCGGTCGATGTATGTGCCTAAGAAGTCTCGCGCCCATGTGACAAAATCACCAGTTGCATCACCAAGTGCAACGACTTGTTCTTCTTCCAAGGGTATTGTTGCAGTCACAGGATTGCCAGATAAATCAGAATTATAGAGCTCGAGCATTGACTCGTTGGCGCCAGTTTTATTGTTTGTTACGATTGGAGGGCCTTGCTCATAGAGTGAAATGGGAACCGCATACCTCAGTAAAGACCTTGTATTCAGAAATTCTTCCGCTGTTTTAAGAGGTCCATTTTCAAGCCCAAGTGTTTGGAGCAATTCCGCAGGTGACGCCTGTGCTTCGACAATATTTATCATGTCTTCCCAGTCACTTGCGGTTGGTAAGTTTTGTTTGAGAACGGCTGATACGTTACTGGGAGAGTTTTGTAGTGACAAGAATACTGCAGACAAGCGCCGAGCTGCTTCAGCACATTCTTGAAGCATCAACGTAGCAAGAGCGGCTCTATATGAGGCATCTGCAAGATAGATACCTGTGAGTACGTTATCAGCTACGACCTGAGGCTTCCATAAGGTGGTTTCCCAGTATCCACGTAGGAAATCAAGATTTTCAGGCTGACTTTGATCCGTCATTTTATACCTCTAATTTTCTTTAGTGTTCCGCGTCTCTATGCGTATCGGCTTCGATCATTAGTCAGATTAGGCTATCGAGTTCGGGGTTTTACACTCTTGCCAGAAATCTTTCACCCGTAATTTGATGTCATTTTTTCGAGTGTAGATTAGTACGAACGTCAACAAGACATAAAGTATGCCGATTGCGAGTCTGATTTCATCGTATGGAAGTACCGCTTGGACGAGGAATAAAATCACTAATGACAAAGACGCCTTCATATCCAGCTTAAGGTTCATGAAGAGTGCCACTGCAAACAAACCCTGGGCAGCAGTTAGAAAAACCTCCAGCTGCTGTCGATCCTGTAATGGTAAGGTCGCAATTTCTCCACTTGATGCGCTGAAAACAAGCGGCAGACTTCCAAGTAGTAGCGTCCATTGATTCAATTTTGATGAGATCAGAGCAGCCATAGCTAACGAGGCATGACCACGAAAGGCTAGTATTCCGCACACTAAGAATTCTGGCGATTCTGAGGCTAATGGTGCTACAAATTGCAGAAGTAGGAACTTATCTATACCCAGTTCCTCACCTGTATGCTCCAGGCCTTGAGCGAACGGATCTGCGGCCGTGAATACTATCCCGGCCGAGAACAGAAAAAGAAGTATGAGAGATAGTCGTCTTTTGTTGGTTGGTAATGTCCCGATCAGGAGAGCTGGTCCCATGAGATCGGGCGATTCAGATGCTTGCCGACCAATGAGATAAAGATATCCCCCGAAAATACTGAACAAGATGGCTGTATCAATAATCGTGATGCCGCCCTTCAGTGGCAAGATAAAAGAGTAAAGAACCGCTGCAAGAAGCAAAATAAGCTCGACTGACGTGGATCGCGGCATTTTTAAAATCGCAATCGGAGTCGACGCATCGCTAACTTTTGATTCAGTGGACCTTTTCTTATTCCTCAGTGAACGCCAGAAGATGAAGAAAATCATTGGCCAAGCGAGACCGATGAGTATTCTATTTGCACCGGTCATATTTGCGACTGCCAGAGATATTATCTCAGGATCTTTTGCCGCTCGCCAAGTGATTGAGGCATCCACAGCATACTCTGGGAGTACGGCTATGAATGCAAGAACGGCAACAGCGAGACCTTTGGAAATATCGACTTCGGCAGCTTCAGTTGTCCATGACAAAAGAAAGGCTGCACCCAATATTGCCAGACCATACAACGCTGATTCAGTGATCGTTCCTAGATCGAGTCCTATTTCTGGTGCTATAAACCGTGTAAACGGACCTATTGCCGCCACCAATGCAGCAATAATCAAGAAATAGACCGCGCGTCTGGAATCTGAATTCATTTCGCCTCATATTCACTACTAGCCTTGTGTCACTAAGTATTGCAGGATTTTGAAGCTCGGACAAATGTTGGCAAGGAAGCCATCCTAATGTCTAGAGATGATCTTCAAACCAATTGAGTGTGAGTCGCCAGGCGTCAGCAGCGGCATTTTTATCGTGTCCAGATGTATTCGTATCATTAAAAAAACCGTGCGATGTATTGGGATAAGTGATGAAGTGAAAATTGTGCTGTCGGTC
>JAQWLS010000081.1 GCA_029247135.1 Dehalococcoidia bacterium
GACACGGTCATGTTCGGAGAACCAATTCCTCGATCAGCTCTCATGAAAAGCCAGCTAGAATCCACAAAATCCGAAGTCTTCATGGCTATTGGCACAACTGCACTGGTATACCCAGCGGCCGCATACCCAGTGGAAGCAATTCAACAGAACAAACCGCTCATTGAAGTCAATCCTGAGGTTACACAGCTATCTGAATATGCCACAATAGTAGTCAGAGCACCTTCAGGAACTGCATTGCCTTTGATCGTACAACGTATCAAAGAGCTCGATCTCATGACTGAATGAATTGGACGGACGTAGATGATCAGTAAAAGAGTTTATGAACCGATCGGAATCGTTCTCGCTACAGACGAAGGTTTATTGACTCTCGAACCAGGCGGCACACCCGAAATAGTAGTCGATGAATCAGCTTTTACTGACGTTGATTACTACGATGGAATCGGAATCGCTGGATCTTTGGATGGCGCGTGGATACATAATGGTCGCAGCGGGCGTCTCTGGCATAAATCATTGAATGAAGCTATTGGATCTGTAGCCATAACTCCTTCCGGAGCTCTCTTTGCTGGAACGATTGATGGGAAGTTGTTCACATCTGGGAATCAAGGCGATGACTGGTCTGAAATCGAAGGTGTTAAACACGTTATTCGACATGGAAGATTTTCGCCACCGGCAGGTGAAAAACCCAGACCGGTATCTGTCGCAGAGGCAAAAGAGGGAATTTTGATCGGTATTCTGGGAGGCGGTAGCTGGCATACGCGAGATAACGGAGATTCTTGGTTACGAAGATCTGATGGCTTGGATCCAAAAATACACAAGATTTATGCCCATCCCACGCAACGCGATCGCTTATTCGCGACTGCATCTAGCGGAATTTATAGATCTGAAGACGAGGGCTATTCTTGGATTCAATCACTTGGCGGATTAGACCGATCATTTGCCGGTTCGTTAGCAGTGTTACCCGGAGCGCCTGATTCACTAGTTTTATCCATTGCAAGGCATGCTCCTGGCGATATTGGTGCTGTCTTCCGGTCTGCGAATGGTGGTGTTTCATGGTCAAGATTAATGCTCGAAAGTGAGGATGAATGGGAACATATCCCCTGTGTCACGCGACCTTGGGACTGGGAAGATCTCGTGTTCATCGCGGCAGAGGACAAATTATACGCGTCGCATGACCGAGGTCGAAATTGGTTAAAACTCAACACAGGTTTGCCGCTAGCAAATGCTATGAGCGCAAGTCTCTAGAAATTCATTCCCCAGATTGACGGGCAGAGTGAAGCAAGACGAATTAGGCTCCGAAATGACAACCACACCACAGTCAAAAAAAATGTTCCGAAGGTTCATTCTAGGAGCCGGTGCACTAATTTTGTTACTTGGAGTTATCCTGACTGGCCTGATTTATTACGCCGCAGATATGCAAGCCAACAAAAATCTTGAAACAGAGTCAGAATCAACAACTGAAACTGAAAAAGAAGTTCTGCAAAAATATGGATTAATTACTTCAGGGCAAATCGCAGAGATTGGTTTATCTGCGCCTGATTTCCTTCTCATAGATGCGCTCAGTGGTGAAGAAATTAAACTTTCTAACTATATTGGCAAACCGATCATCTTAAATTTTTGGGCCTCATGGTGTGGCCCCTGCAAGATCGAACTGCCAGAACTTCAGGCACTCCAAATTAAGCACGGTGATGATCTAATAATTCTCGCTGTAAATGGGGACAGGGAAAGTCGCGAACAAATCCAATACTTTGGATCAAAATTCAATCTGACATTTAATCTCCTGAGGGACCCTAAAAAAGAGGTTACCAAAGCTTATGGAGTATGGGGCCTGCCCAAGACTCTGTTCATCGACCGCGACGGAGTTATCCAAAAACAATATACCGGATCAATAAATCAAGAAATTATTGAACAAGAATTACTCGCTTTCGATTTAATACAAGGAGACTAGATCTCAACTGCTAAAATTGTCAGTCAATGCTTAGTAACTAAATTGGAAGATACTTGCGATGCAATTTCACTCAGACTCAATCCCCGGTTTCATTGATTTTCTGGCGATAGAACAAAATCTTTCACGACATACAGTATTAGCTTATAAAACAGATATCAATGATTTCTTCACCTTTCTAGCTGACCTCGATCTCTCGCGTGACAACAATGTAAGTGATGCAACCGCAGTCTCAAAATATCTGGCTAACCTGAATGCCAGAAACTTTGCCAAGGCCACTGTTTCAAGAAGAATGGCTGCAGTGAGATCTTTTTTTAATTATTTGTTAGACATTGGAGAAATTGATACACATCCTGCTAATGAACTGTCTTCACCAAAAAAGGCTCAGTCAATCCCAAAAGCCTTAAATACCCAGGATATTGATCGCTTACTCGATATCTTTGAAACTCACAAACAGACTCCAACCGGAGGTCGAAATAGAGCTCTAGTCCGCCTCATGTATTCGACCGGCATTCGGGTGACGGAGGCAGTAACACTGAGACTAGACTCAATCAATCTTGACGAGAGTCAATCAATTCGGGTAACTGGTAAAGGAAACAAAGAACGCACATTACCACTACCCACAGATACTGCAATTATATTGATGGATTATTTAGACAATAATCGCCCACGACTAGTCAAAAATAAATTGATTGATTCTCTTTTTGTTAGCTCGCGAGGCAATCAACTTAGCAGGCAGGCAGCATGGGTAATCATCCATGATGCCGCTGAGTCAGCCGGCCTAAACAAACACATCTCACCTCACACTCTTCGTCATTCATTCGCAACTCATCTGTTGAGAGGAGGAATACATCTTAGAAAAGTTCAAGAACTTCTCGGACATACAAATCTTTCTACTACTCAAATCTATACAGCGCTGAGTGATAACCAACTCAGAGAGTCTTACAACGATTTACACCCGCGTGCACTGAGAAAGAATTAATATACACTCAGGTAAAGGGGTAACATCGTGGGTGCTAAGAAATCACGGATCGATAGAGTTTGGGCACGCGAAGTGCTTGATTCACGGGGCAACCCAACTGTTGAGGTGGAAATAGGCTTAGAAGACGGATCGCACGGACGAGCAATTGTTCCAAGTGGAGCATCCACCGGAGCTCATGAAGCGGTAGAACTGCGTGATGAAGATAGTTCAAGATATGGCGGTAAAGGCGTTCTGAAAGCCGTCGCCAACGTCCAAAACATAATCGCACCTGCCATCATAGGATACGATGCGGAGAACCAAACAAAAATCGACCGCATCCTTTTAGATCTCGATGGAACTAATAACAAAGCGACACTGGGCGCAAATGCACTACTTGGAGTTTCTCTTGCAACAGCATGGGCTGCGGCTAATTCTGCAAGGATTCCGCTTTATCGATATCTAAATGATCAACCCACATACGTTCTTCCCACTCCTATGTGCAATCTCCTCAACGGAGGGGCACATGCCACCAATTCGACCGATTTTCAGGAGTTCATGTTGGTCCCTGTTGGGGCTAATAGTTTCCAACAGGGAATTCAGTGGATTGCGGAAATTTATCAGGTTATTAAACAGATACTTAGTGAACAAAATCTCGCGACCACTGTTGGTGATGAAGGAGGATTTGCTCCAACACTCGAGAGTAATCAGGCGGCGTTAGACCTCCTAATTGAAGCCATCGTTCGTGCCGGTAAGAAGCCGGAGAAAGACATTGCAATCGCATTAGATCCTGCCGCAACTGAAATATTCTCACCTGAAGAGATGTACGAACTAAGTTGCGAAAATAAAATACTGACTGGCAGCGAAATGGTTAATTTATGGGCTGAGTGGAGATCACTCTATCCAATCATTTCGATTGAGGATGGCCTTGCCGAAGATGACTGGTCGAGTTGGACTCTTTTAACAGAGCGGATAGGTCTGACGACTCAATTAGTAGGTGATGACCTGTTTGTCACTAACCAAGAGCGCTTAAAACGAGGAATTCGGCTTGGCGCAGGAAACGCGATTCTAATTAAGCCAAATCAAATTGGTACGTTAACCGAAACCCTAGAAGCAATAAAAATGGCTCAGCAAAACGGATTTAATACCGTATTGTCCCACCGCTCGGGAGAAACCGAAGATCACACCATTGTTCATCTTGCGATAGCGACATCATCAGGACAAATTAAAACAGGGGCACCTGCCAGAGGTGAGCGAACGGCAAAATATAACGAGATTCTACGAATTGAAGATATTTTAGGTAAAAACGCGCTTTATCTGGGCGGCGAACCTTTTCAGATCGAAAAAAGGAACTAATTTTCTATGCCTCATATCAGTAATGATGACCTACCCATAGCGCATTCGCCACAGCGCGTTTCGGGCATGAAAGTGCCTGATGAGCTTCCCCTACCGGCCGAACCAAATATAAATATCGACACATCAAAAGATGCTTGGCGACAAACTGGATTCCTAATGAAAAAAGAATGGGATCTTATTCAGATAAGTCTGAATCTATCCGCAGCTCTGGTTAAAACAGGCTATGCACCAAGTGCTCGCAGCATGATTATGGCCAGTTATGCGTCTATGTGGAGCAGATCTCTTCTAACCCTATCTGATGCGGCTGGACTCGTACGCGGAGGTAGCTATCAAACGGCAATGCCCTTAATCAGACAATCAATCGAACTTGCTGCAGCACACAAAGGCCTCATTGACGAAATTGACGAATGGAAAAGATGGACTCATGAGGCATTCGCTAGTCACCCAGAAACTAAGTCAATTGAGATTGGCATTGGTGGATATTTTGCTGGTTCTATAATAGCTGAAGATCCCATCATGAAGATTATATACAGAGCCTCGAGTGATTTTGCAAGGTCTAATTTCGGGCCAACGGCGCTGTTTGTTGCAAACGAGGCAACCCACGAAAAATATCCGTTACATTTCGCTGACAGAAGCTTCCATCTGGGTTGGACTCAACTACTTTTCGGTTGGATCTTGAGTGTAAGTGGACTCCTACTCGAGACTGGTCTCTCACAAACACATGAGTTTCCTGCCGACGATGCCTTGAAGACCAGAATCATCCAATATTTGGATGATTCCAAAAAAGTCACGTCAGATGAGAGCCAATGCCGACTACTAGAGTGGACCGATACTGACAATCGAAAGCGGTATATTATTTCAAATTTTAGACGGCAAAGTACTGATGCTGCCGTAAAACTTCTTATTTAACGGACTGAGTTTCACCCTTTAAAAGAAATGATCAGTTTAGATCATAAGTAAGATGCGTAGCAGACAATTCAAAGCTAAGATTCGTATATTAACGATATCCGTGGAGGGCAAGCATGACAGTACGTGTCGGAATAAATGGTTTCGGAAGAACAGGTAGAACAGCTTTTCGATCATGGTGGGAAAACCAGTCCAAACACGGGATAGATGACATTGAAATAGTTGCTATAAATCGAGGCCCTGCAGAAATTAGAGCGCATCTCCTCGCGTACGACTCAGACTACGGAAGATTTCCCGACCCAATTTCAACAGAAAATGATGTGATACGGATCGGCGATCATTCTGTTAAAGTCTTCAACGCGAATGCGCCCGAAACTATCCCTTGGCACGAAGAGGGTGTAGATATTGTTATCGAAAGTACTGGACAGTTTAAAACTGGAGACGAAGCTGCCGGCCATCTTAAACAAGGTGCTAAAAAAGTCATCATCTCTGCACCTGCTAAGGCGGTTGACTGGACCGTGATTATGGGAGCAAATCAAAGCGAATATAACGCTGCAACGCACAACGTCATATCAGCTGGATCCTGCACGACGAACTGTATAGTGCTTGCTGTAAAAGTCCTGAATGATTCTTTCGGCATAGAGAACGGACTAATGTCGACCATTCATGCGTATACGGGTGATCAAAACCTTGTTGATAATTCCCACAAAGATCTTAGACGAGCGCGAGCTGCTGCCCTGAATATCGTACCCACCTCGTCTGGCGCGGCAGGTGCAATTGGAGAGATTATTCCAGACTTAAAAGGAAAAATTGATGGATTCGCCTATCGGGTACCTACGCCGACCGTCTCTGTTGTAGATCTCGTTACAAAACTCAGAAAATCTCCCTCCGCAGATAACATCAATGACGCTTTTTTAGAAGCCTCAAATGGTGATTTGAAAAATTTTCTATACTACGAATCCGACGAACTCGTATCATCGGACTTTAAAAAACACTCGGGATCCGCCATACATGATGCAGCTTCTACAATGGCCGTAGACGGAGGCAATCTCACTAAAACTGTGACATGGTATGACAATGAATGGGGTTATTCCTGTAGGTTAATCGATGTCACAAGATTAGTTGCATCAGCTGGATTGTAACCAAGTCACGATTTCTTCATACGTGTAGATAAGTTACACCAGAATTTTGGATCAAACCTATTCGTTGGACCATTTGCCATAGAGGTGCAAAACATTCATCGCATTACGCTCGGACTCGGGCCACTTACTAAACTCACCTACATCTATACGGTCCATCGCTTTTTGTACAGGTATACCCGAGTCAAACATTTGTCTAGTTTGGTTTCGAATTACATCAAAATATTCTCGCATATCCGCAATCTCAGTTTTGCCGCCAACAGGACCATGACCT
>JAQWLS010000087.1 GCA_029247135.1 Dehalococcoidia bacterium
GGCTAAATTTGACGCTAGATATATAGCTCCACGAATTAACTTATCCACATCATCCGTCGCAGGCAAAATTTTCACAGATAAGTCAATCGATTCGCACACCGTACCTAGTGCGTGCTTAATCGGTTCGAAGTGTTCAGCATAAGTCTCGATAAATATCACTGCAGGCCGAGTATAAGCCAATGCCTCTGAGAGGCTAATCACTAGTGATTCATAGACTACTGAGTCTTTCTCGAGACCGTTTGGAAGAGTCGGAAGCGTGCTCGAGATTTCATAAGACTCGACACCGCCGAAAACAACTCTCGATGTGGAATAAACTGCGAGAGCACTGGAACTCTCATCGACTCGCAGATACAGGATACTCTCTTCGTCAGGCATCTCCACCGCTGCCATCTCTGTCCGCAAAGCTGTACGCAATTCATCAGTTGCCATAATTGGTACATCGAAATGTGCTCGAAGTTCACCAACAACATCTAAGTCATCCCACATCGGATTACGGCGTGATGAAATCAATCGACCCGATGATTCGTCAACAAAACCCGGACAACAAACCGCGATTGCAGCAGCCGAGCGTTTCTTACCTTCTAATGCAAAAGTAGTCGCAATATATCCTCCGACATCCCAAGCCCACTGTTCTTGATCTAGCATTTCTCGAATCTCGAAAGTTTGATCATAAACAGCTGTACGTGACTTATCTGCCAACATTACTCGCACAGACAAATCTGAAAATTGAACAGCCACTAAAGCCGGATCTGGTAAGTTCACCATACGCGTCAACTATCCCCGCACATGCATACTACTAATCCTTGGAGGCCCATAATGCGACCTTTCGCAATATTTTTCCAACGATATCGATATGCTGCTCATGCAGACCTTCATGTAATCTCAATGATATCGAGTCTCTAACAATTCTATCGGTAACAGGAAATTGACCGTTTTCAAAATCTTTGTACTCGCTGAAGTAATGAGGGCCAACTGCCAATTTAAAGTCAATACCTTCTTCATTTAAAGCTAAGATTGATTCCGATATGTCTTTCCGCCAACCAGGCCCGCGAATTCTCAGCACAAAATTCGAATAATTATGCCTAATTTTTCGAGCATGTGACATCTTAGCTATGGATGCAACGCCGCGGAGCCTAAAATTCAACTCCCACGAAAGCCGGCGCCGATGCTCTATACGATTCTCTATAGATGCCATTGCTCCCAAAAGAATTCGCATTTCGTCTTCCGGACAGCGCAGGCGAGTCTCAGCCATCGCATTTCTTATGAATTCATCATCTTGATAATCGCCAAAGACCACGATGGTGGGTGATGAATCAGCGCCGAAGCTATGAAACAGCGATAAAGATTCTCTGACTGAAAAAATTGAAGCGTTACCTGTAGTCCCAATAAACTGATCGTTGGTACTACTTAAGAAACTCTCTGAACACTCTTGCACAAACGGCAAATCATACCCAGAGAGCATTTCATGTAGCACAGCCAAATTAGCTGGATGTCCAAAAGGATGACTAATAATCACACCCACGATATCTTCGGACTCAGACTGAATAGCCTGTGCGATACCGCGAGGCGAAATACCCAGGCTATCAGGCTCGATATCTACTGCTAAATATTCTAGATTACTTGTCTTACATAAGGATGCGAGTGCTGACGCCCCAATTGTTGGTCCCAGTACCCGTCCAGCCGACCGTAGCGATACTGACAGCATATTCTCGAGCGCTGCTTGGGCCGCTACCTCGTAGTTGTTATATAAGACAACACGTTGATCGCTCACCGACAATAATTCAGCAAATTTTAATCTGAGTCCTTCGAAACAGTCGGACACAGTAGCCGGTGTGATATCCGGTGGCGCCGGTAAATCGGCAGCAAGCAGCCGAGGGCCTCCCTCTAAAACTAAGCGAACATCTTCATCCAATAGCTCAATATCCCGTGATGTCATGAAAACAGTCTAAACCTAGGAAGCCCTAGACTAAAGAAATGTTGCTCAAGTTTCATAACCAAACTCTTGATCTAAGCCGGCGAACGGCCATCATGGGTATAGTGAATGTTTCCAATGACTCCCCCATCGCTTTTTCTAGAGTGAAGTCGGATGCGGCCATTACGCGCGCTATCAAAATGAAGCAAGACGGGGCAGATATCATTGATATCGGTGCCCACTCAACTGCAACCAAAGCCTATTCTATCTCTCCAGAAGAGGAAGTTAGCCGCATCTATCCCGTTGTCGAAGCACTTTCTAAAGAAGGAATAATTACGTCAATCGATACATGGACCCCGTCCGTGGCAAAAAATGTTGCTCCGGCAGGACTGAATCTAATTAACGATGTAAGTGGCGCTCAAAACTTAGAAATGCACCAAGTGGCAAAAAAGTTTGGTCTTCCAATTTGCATCATGCACATGAGGGGATTACCAAAACTACACCGAGAAGTCAGTCAAGAATATGAGGATATCGAGAATGAAGTCTTTGATTTTCTCAAGAGCTCAGTCACGTCGTTTGAAACCAACACCGGACAACAGGCTTGGATAGACCCAGGATTCGGATTCGGGAAGTCTTCAAGTGACAACCTGACCCTATTGCGAACACTTCCTCGATTACAGGCACTCAACAGACCAATTCTTGTATCGGCCTCTCGTAAAGGATTCCTCTCCGAACTGATGATGCAGGGAGATAGCCAAGACACAGCAGAACTGCTAAGCGCAACTCTGGCCTTCAATGCCCTTGCTGTACTCAAAGGTGCCAACATTATCAGAGTCCATGATGTAGCTGCGGCGCACGCGATGGTATCAATAATTGATACTGAAAAACAAGAGAACTATACGCCCGAGTAGCGAGTAGCCATTGGTAACCGCCTATCCCTACCAAAAGCTCGAGTGGTTATCTTCACTCCAGGTGGAGACTGACGCCTCTTATACTCATTTCGATTAACCATACCAATTACACGGCGAACTAACTTTTCGTCAAATCCTTTTGAAACAATTGATTCAAACGAAAGATCATCTTCAACATAGAACTCGATAATCGGATCGAGTATGTCATACTCAGGTAGCGAATCTGAATCTAGTTGATCAGGACGTAGTTCCGCAGAAGGTGCTTTTGTAATTGAATTCTCTGGAATTACCTCGCCAATGCTGTTCCTCCAGCGTGATAATTGCCACACAAGAGTCTTTGGTACATCTTTAATCACCGCAAATCCACCTACCATATCGCCATATAACGTTGCATATCCACATGCATACTCACTCTTATTTCCTGTCGTGAGGACCATCGACTTCGGTCGATGATTTGAAAGAGCCATCATCAGCATTCCACGAATTCTAGACTGCACATTTTCTCCGGCTACTCCAGCATCTGAATTTTCAGATCGGGCGAATTCTGGTAGTAACGAATCAAGGACTGAAGCATGTACCCCTTCGATAGGAAGTGACAACAACTCAATACCAAGACGGGTAGCTAAATCCTCAGCATCGGTAACAGATCCATCAGAAGAATATCTTGACGGCATCGAAACGCCTGTGACATTCACTGGTCCAAGGGCGTCCACCGCAATAGCTCCCACCAAAGCTGAATCAATGCCCCCTGATAACGCAATGAATGCGTGCTCAAAGCCACTCTTATGTAAATAATCACGCGTACCCGTTACCAACCCACGGTAAACTTCCTCCTCTGTGGAAATCATGTCGAATTTAATTACATCAGAAATATCAACTTTTTCAGACGACGCATGAACTAACTCTACATGCTCTATTTCCAGGGGCATTTCGGCACCACGTGCACTTCGCATCTGTCGTAATCGCGAATCATGCAGTTGCCGTTGCAAAATATCTTCAAATTCAATATCACTCGTTAAAAGAAAATTTTCAAAAGATGGTGCATGATCCCGTATCTGCCCATCCGCCATAGAAATAAATGAATTCCCATCGAATACAAGCTCATCTTGCCCGCCTACTTGATTCACATAAGCTATCGCAACAGTATGATCTGCTGCACGAGTTGATATCATTCTTTCGCGGTCAGCTGAGCGATTTTTTGCAAACGGTGAAGCGTTAATATTTACTATCAGTTGTGCTCCTGCTAACGCTGCGTCAGATATCGGTCCGTCCGGATACCAAATATCTTCGCAAATATTTACACCTATATCTACACCTTTGACTCTGCACAGCAAAGCGGACTTACCAGCCTGAAAGTATCGCTGCTCATCGAACACTCCGTAATTTGGAAGTTTTTGTTTGTGATAATCAGCGATTACTCGACCTTTATGCAAAATCGATGCACTGTTATATAAATGTCGATCGAAATCAAGAGATCCAACTATTAGCGGAGGAAGTTCCTTGGCATCCATGGCCAGCTTATCCAATGCAATACGTGACTCTTCAATAAAGGAAGATCGAAGGAGAAGGTCTTCGGGTGGATATCCACAAATTGCAAGCTCAGGAAAGGCCACTACGTCTGCACCGAGACCTGCAGCTTCACGCGCCATCTCAAGAATCAGTTCAGAATTTCCTGAAAAATCTCCTACGGTAGTGTTGATCTGAGCGAGAGAAATTCGTAGTGACGACATATAGTCCCCTGAAATTATTATTCCTAAGTTACTTTGCGTATTTTATACGCAAACAAATTAGGTAGGATATATCCTAAGTAACTCAACGATCGGCGTCAATGAGATTCACGAAGTTCTCTGAGATATACTTCTTGCTCTTTCCGCTGTCTCTGCATCCAAATAAAAAACACTATGCCCATAGCAGTTAAGTGAATACTCAACGCACCTACCCACATAATCATCCCACCAAGTAACTGATCGGTTGTTCTGTCTACACTGCTAAATACAGGTTGAAATTCGAGATAGCCGGTATAAAAAAAAGTCGTCGAAAAAACAAGAAATGCGCCTACCACATGTTTTGGCATCCCTGTCAAAAATATAAATATTGCCCGAAGAGGCATACCCATCCTAGAGTTTAGGGGTTTCGGGTCAATAATATTCCACCAAAAGAGCCAAGCCACTATAAGAAAGCTGACATGCTGAAATCGATGAATAAAACCATTGAATAAAACCTGATTGTATAGGTCTGGCACGTGCCAAATAATTATGACGACGTTGACCGCAATTCCTGCAACTATTGGAGCCAACGCAATATTTCGCAGGGTACGAAATATTTTTGAGCGGAATACCGGTGATATTAGCAGTTTACGCATGCGGCCAGGCAATCCTCTGCTGACCGGAGTGACGGGAGCACCGAGCAGAGTGAGTGGCATTCCTACCATGATGAGTAACTCATGCTGAATCATATGAATAAAAAAATGGCGTTCTGCCAAAAAGTCGATTGGAGATTCGACAGCTAGAAGTAATACAGACCATCCACCGAAATAGCAGATGGTCTTCCAGATTGGATGTTCACGAGAGCGATCGGTCCAACCTCTTAAACCGCGCAAATAAAAAAATGTAAGGACTGTGAATGGGATCAGAATCTCGACGTCCAGATTCCAATGTGAGAACCAAGGATCAGCAGAGTCATGACTCACACCCGCATGACTAGGAAATGAAAAAACTAGTCGCTCTGCGACTACCGAAATCATAAGTCTGAAATTGACCTATGAATTTTTTGGATGGACAAAGGAGTTTGGACTAACTGAATTAGTGATGCTCAATTGGATCACCGATAAATCCACCACCGATCGCGTCAGTGGCATCGTATGCAAATAAAACGACGACGGCTATAAGTAAACATGTTGCAAGCACAAATCCAAATGCAAATATCTGAGTAAAGCGAATTGAATCAAATTTCAAATGCATAAACATTGCTACAACGATCACAAACTTAATAGCTGAGAATATTAATAATCCAGGAATAAGGACAACACCCAATTCATCCTCGTAAAGGGACATCACAAGTTCGACTGCTGTAATTACACTCAGTACGAGTCCTATAATCAGATACTCGCGAATTGTCGTTGTAGGATGCTCATCGTGAGCATCATGAACAGCGTTCATGTCAGCCATTTGCAGTCGCTCCTTCCCTAAAACTTTCTAAATATTTTACTACTAATATGCAGGAATTAAATAAACTACCGTAAATAGTACGATCCAGACTATATCAACAAAGTGCCAATACAAGCCGCCAATATCAATATAAAGAGGTGTCTCTTTTCCTATTCCATTGCGCCTCACTGACGATATGAGTAAGGAAGAAAGGTAGAGCACACCTACACCAACGTGACAGCCATGAAATCCAGTCAAAATATAAAATGAAGCGCCAAACTGATTTGTTGAAAGGGTCAAGCCCTCCGATGCAAATGTCTTAAACTCATAAACTTGGAAACCTAAAAACACTAATCCAAGCAGAATTGTGCAAAGTAGCATTAATTTCATCAGCCCAAGTTGACCATGCTGGGCGCCGTATACGGCTAGCACCATTGACAAGCTGCTCATTAAGAGTACAAAGGTTGAAATTGACGTTATTTCAAATGCAAATATATCTGTTCCTGGGCCACTTAGAGATTCACCCTTAAAGATAAGATATGTTGAAAGAAGGCTACCAAAAAAAAGACATTCAGAAGCCAAGAATATCCACATCAACAATTTACGATTGTCGACTCCCAAACTGGTATGATGCTCAGTTTCGTGTGTTGCTGCGCTCATTTATTCTCCTTAACTCCCAGACAGTCTTCCGAAAGAAATAGTCTTCCTACTCTTAGTCGGTAGGCTCAATTGACCATCCCCAAACCCCATAAGTTGAAATAGCTACCCCAATTCCTACAAGAGCTAGATGCGATAACAATCCGACACCAATTAATCCAACTCCGATCGCCAGAATTAGCGGCATGTAAGAAGACGGAGGTAAATGAATATGCAATCCCTCCGGTGCTTCAGGAGTCACAATCCCCATTTCTCTATTAGTCCAAAGGGGCATCGATGAATGAACCTCCGGCACTACATCAAAATCGTGTTCCGGTGGCGGGCTACTTGTAGCCC
Source organism: Dehalococcoidia bacterium (assembly GCA_029247135.1). Classification (GTDB taxonomy): domain Bacteria; phylum Chloroflexota; class Dehalococcoidia; order UBA2979; family UBA2979; genus UBA2979. Next base: position 6,963 of record JAQWLS010000087.1, read on the forward strand.
ATTCCAGCGTGGGTGCATCCCAAGGGTTATCTGGCGCTGTCGCTGGCTGGCGCATCGTTCTGAACACATTAATCAGGAATATCAGGATACTGACCCCGATAAGATACGATCCTATCGTGGCGACCATGTTCCAGTCGTCCCAACCAAAACCCTCATCGTATGTATAAATTCTTCTCGGCATTCCTGACACACCTAAAAAGTGCATCGGGAAAAATGTCAAATTCATTCCTGCAAACATCACCCAAAAGGACCATTTACCACTGATTTCACTAAGGAATCGCCCCGTCATTTTGGGCCACCAGTAGAAAATGCCGGAGAATATTCCCATGATTGCTCCACCGAATAGCACATAATGTATATGCGCTACAACAAAGTATGTATCCTGATGCTGGGAGTCCACTGCAGGACTGGCATGCATCACGCCCGATATTCCGCCAATAGTGAACATGGCAATAAATGCAACGGCAAAATACATCGAGGTGGTAAATCTAATACTTCCCCCATACATAGTGGAAAGCCAGTTAAATATCTTAACGCCCGTTGGAACTCCGATGCCCATAGTGGTAGCACTAAAAACTAAGGCAGGAACGGTTCCAAGACCAGTGGTAAACATATGATGTGCCCAGACCCCAAAGCCTAGTACGCCAATCGATGCTCCCGCGAAAACAATCGCCGCATAACCAAACAAGGGCTTCCTGGAAAAGACTGGAATCACTTCTGACACAATTCCCATAGATGGCAATATCAAAACATACACTTCGGGATGACCAAACAGCCAAAAAAGATGCTGCCAAAGAATAGGATCTCCACCAGTTTCAGGGGTAAAGAAATTAGTAGTAAAGTTTCGGTCAAAGTACAGCATTACCAACGCGACTGTGACAATTGGAAGTGAAAGGATAAGAAGAAAAGACACAACCAAAGTCATCCACATATAAACTGGAAGTCGCATCATTGTCATCCCAGGCGCTCGCATATTAAGAATAGTGACAGCAAAGTTCAGCGATGCCATGAGCGAAGAAAGTCCCAAAATAATTAAGCCGACACAATAAAAATCAAGCCCAGATCCAACAGAGTATTTCGCATCGGTCAGTGGCGCATATGCGAACCAACCTGCATCAGGTGCGCCCCCCAAAAAGAAAGACGAAAAGAGAATAAGTGAGCCTGATAAGAAGACCCAATACGAGAGCGCGTTAAGTCTAGGAAATGCAACATCACGGGCCCCGATTTGGAGAGGTATAAAATAGTTGAAAAACGAGGCGCCCATCGGCATAATCGCCAAGAAAATCATCATCAAAGCATGCATAGTGAAGAACTGATTGTAGAGTTCAGCGCTCAAAACGTTTCCATTTGGGACTGCCAACTGGGTCCGTATGGCTAATGCGGTCAATCCTGAAATCAAAAAATAGGTGAAACCAGTGATTCCATACATCGTCCCAATTTTTTTGTGATCAACCGTCGTCAACCACTCCCAGACTTTAGATTGTTCAGCCTGAACCGTTCCTACACCGTCAGTAGCTGTAGCCATTTAACGATCCTCTCCTTCAGCAAGCACGAGCATTTTCATACGTCTCCCAAATGCCGTTATTCAAGACTATCCAACATTGCAATTAGCTTAGTTATCTCATCATCAGTAAGTTCAAGGTTTGGCATCCTCGACCCCGGTTTGATAGCAGGAGGATTTTTTAGCCAAGCTCGAAGACTGGACTCATCTCTGTCAAGTAAGGCTGAGGCGATAGTGGTTCTGCTCGCCAAGTGAGATAGGTTCGGTCCTATTGCAGCTACAGTTGGCGGAACAAGCCAGTCTGGTGCATCCGACTTGCTGTACTCGACCTGATGACAAGAATTACACGCCTTGGCGACGAATACCTCACGACCAGCACTAACTAACTCATCATCAGACCACTTCGCCTTCGCAATCTGGTTGGTAACCCAAGCATCATAATCAGCCGCTGATTCAACAAAAATTCTGAAACGCATATTGGCATGAGAATCACCACAATACTCAACACACTGGCCGTAATGCATGCCCTCTGTACCTGGTTTGCTCTTGAACCATAGTCGGTTGTTATGGCCTGGCATCATATCTTTTTTACCAAACAGTGCTGGAACCCAAAATGCATGAATAACGTCATTAGATACCAAACTTACGTTCACCGCTTGCTCAACTGGAACATGCATCTCATTTGCTGTTCTAAAGAGTTCATTCCCATCCGAATCGTGATAAGTAAATTCAAACCACCATTGGTGACCGGTAGCGGTAACCTCCAGAGCACCTTCCTCAGCATCGCCCTCTACGGATAGCACAGCGGCAAAAGTCGGCACGACCATGATAAGCACTATGACAATAGGAATGATTGTCCATAAAATTTCAAGGCGCGTATTCCCATGAATGTCGCGCCTTGGCTCCACTCCTGGGCGTTCCCGGTAATGAATACTTAATATGAGAGTTGCCGCCATAATGACGACGAACACCGCTCCTGATAGCCACCACACGAGCACGTATACATCGTGATATGACTGAGCTTGGTCTGACAGGGGATTGAGTGTGCTCATTCGTTTGTCGATTGCCGCACCATCAAATGCTATAAAAATAAGCCATGAGACGAAAGCCACCGCAACAAAGGAGGCTACGACTAAAACAATTTGCCTCGAACGACCTGTCATTGTTACCTCCCTCATCCAAGAAATTACTCACGCAGCAACTTTTTTATCATTAAATGACGTTGATGGATAGTCTAACAGGCCTTCACGCAATGGGTTACCAAAATATAAATCCAATTATAGGTAACATTGCTTAAGTGCTTTCTTCATGAATCACTGCTGCTGGCTTGGATAAACTTTGACTCGCTTAAAACTTTCTACGTCGATATTCTCTCTATCTGCAATCGCTCTGATAGTCCTCCTTTTCCTCGGACTTCAGCAGCAAAATAAAAGTTCCCTAACGTCGCTAGACTTGGAGAAACGACAGGGAGCAGATGCTCCAGCCTTCACTGGCCTCATACTAAAAACAGATATCGATTCCCAGAAGACTCTTTCACTCGAATCAACTCGTGGGCAACATATACTGCTATCTTTCCGAGCCTCTTGGTGCGCTCCCTGCAAACGCGAGGCTGTGATGATGGAAAAAATATATCCAGCTTATAAAAACAAAAATTATGAATTCATCGGAATTAACATCTGGGAACCAACCTCAGACGCTAAGAAATTTGCTGCCCAATTTCCAGTATCATTCCCAGTGCTCATTGATGAGGAACGCAGAATTCATATTGACTACGGAATAACCCGTTTGCCAACTATCCTATTGTTAACTCCAGACTTACGCATATTCAAGAGGTACGAAGGTGAACTGTCTGAGCAAAGCCTTCATACCCTGCTACGTGAGCTGGAAGTTTATAGCCGAGTAAATTAGTGAGAAGAATTTGAAACGTATTAAGTTAACCCCCGAAATCACCTTAATATTAGTTTTGCTCATTTCGGCTCTCGCGATCAGTGTGTTAGTGGTTAGGTCAGCGAGTTCGAATCTTAGCTATTACCTGACACCCATCGAATATTTAGAGAATGAACAAAAAATAGGGCAACGAATCCGAATTGCGGGCCGTGTTGTAGATCAATCAATTACCGAAGAACGTGGCACCATCTCGTCATTCCAAATTGTGGGGGACGAAAATGACACAGTAGATGTTGATTTCATAGGCCAAACTATACCGACACTATTTGGGCCATATGCCCTTGTAATAGTTGAGGGCATTGGTGTTCCAAACGGCGTCACCGCTGATCTGATAATAATTAAGCATGAAAATGAATTTTTCGCGGGCTCGGTGCCCGAAGATTCGATTTCCTCAAATTTCGTTAAACCTAATTAACCTACCTCGAGCCATATTAGAGAATCAACGGTACGATTTAGGTACTCAAATTTAGGAGCGAGCGTGCCCGAAATCGGCAATATTATTGGAATTGCTGGACACACCGCCTTAGGCGTGTCCATCGCCAGCAGTGTAATGTGTGTGCTTCTTGGAATATCGTCCAAGAACACGACTGAACTCGCGGTGATCTACAGAAGGCAACAAAGTCTGGTAATACTAATTTTTATTGGGCTAGTCGTTTCAATCAGTCTCCTCGTCTATTCACTAGCCACAGATCAATTTGCTCTCAAATATGTTGTTGAACATTCATCTACGCAGATGCAGATTTGGTATAAAATCGCATCGTTATACTCGGGTCAGGCCGGCTCGCTACTCATCTGGACCTTTGCCATAAGCCTGAGCACATTACTCTTAAGTCGCACTCGTACAGCAGCCTTCCAGTACCGCGGGCTAAATGCAATCACTCTCCTCGCGCTTATCATCTTGGCTTTTCTTTTTCCACTCATCTTTCTCAGCTCGCCGTTCCAATTAACAAATCGAGTCTTCACCGAGGGTATCGGTCTAAATCCACTTCTTGTTGACCCTACAATGCTTATCCATCCACCCATGTTATTACTTGGGTTGGCAAGTACTGCAATCCCGTTCGCGATCAGTCTTGGAATGATCATCTCGAGAACCGCTAGCACTGAATGGTCACAGTCGTTGAGGCGTTGGGCTTTAATTTCTTTGCTCATACTCTCAGCTGGAAACTTTCTTGGCGCTTGGTGGGCATATACCGTGCTCGGTTGGGGAGGCTACTGGGGCTGGGATCCTGTAGAAAATTGTGCCATCCTGCCCTTAATTCCTCTGGCCGTGTTGCTTCATAGCAAGCCGCTGCAAGAACGGCTTGGGCTATTTTATACATGGAATTTAATGCTCGGCTGCTTACCGTTCGTTTTAGCAATTTTTGGGACATTCAACGTACGGTCAGGCTTAATTACATCTGTTCACTCATTTGCAGAGTCCGACATCGGTCCCTATTTCCTTGGATTACTGGCATTGACACTTCTTGCACCAGCCGTTCTTTTGTCAGTACGAACCGGTGTAAAGCCAATGAAACATAATTACGATTCAGTTTTATCAATAGAGACAGGCCTCATAATAAATAATTTTCTCCTACTCTCAATCGGGTTAGTAATTCTCGGAGGAACGCTTTTCCCCGTCGCATCAGAGCTTTCTAACGGCGCGCGTATAGTCGTGGGGCCTTTATTCTTCGCTGACACCGTCGGACCACTCCTGGCTATTTTACTATTTTTTATGGCCTTCACAGCTCCACTAGCATGGACAAAAACACTGAAAAAAAACTATGTCAAACGCATAAAATTTCCACTCAGTCTCGCAGCACTAATCTCAATATTTGCGGCATTCCTCGGGGCTAGCGGTTTCATCAACGTTTTAGCAATCTTCGCAAGTGTATTTGGCGTCCTCATCCACTCGTTTGAAATTTACCGAGCAGTTACAAAAAATACTGCGATTAAATCAAGTTTGTATGATCGGGCGTTCCGACCGTTCAAACAAAATCCCCGCCGCTACGGCGGGTATATCACCCATATCGGATTAGCTGTTATGGCAATCGGTATTATTGCGTCGACTGCTTATGAAAGCAGAAATCGATTTACTGTCGAACCAGGAGAGTCTTTTTCAGTCGGAAATTATTCGTTCGAGTACCAAGGATTATGGGGCCAAAAACCTGAAACAAACGGAATTGAGATTGAAGCAGGAACTGAAATTACTTTACTAGAAAACAATCAAATAGTGAATATACTTCGGCCAGGTAGACGTTTTTTCTACTCAGCACCCAACCAACCAGTTGCAATAGTCGATATCGATAGCAATTTAATTCGAGATGTCTATGTATTTACACAGGGTTGGAATGAAAAACAAGTAGCAGAAATACAAATCCTGATAAAGCCGCTAGTACAGTGGCTATGGATAGGAGCAGGTATATATATTGCAGGAGTCTTGGTTAGCCTTAGTGCCAGAGATCGCAGTATTTTAAAAAACTTATGAAGATTAAAACACTTAACCGCATTTTGCTTGTCACTATACTTATGTGCATTTCGTTGGGTGCAGTGACAAGTGTTGCCGCTCAAACACCTGAGAGCTCAATAGAGAGTCAAGCGCTCGCTATTGAAGATCAACTTCGCTGCCCTGTCTGTGTCAATGAAGGTCTCACGACCTGTGCGCTAGCCCTATGCAACGATATTAAAAATTCAATTAGAACGCAGCTCGCCGATGGGCGCAGTCCTGACAATATCCTCCTCTTCTTTGAAGAATCTTACGGGACACAAATACGATCTGGTCTATCTCCCACAGGATTCAATCTCTGGCTATGGAGCTGGACTGCGGCATCAATAATAATCCCCATAATAGCTATATTCTTAATCATAAACCGTCTACGAAATGGAACGAACTGAAAAAAACTATGCAGGATCTGGCTATCGAAACAAATTGTCTCACCCGCCGATATGACGGCCTGCCCGCACTTAATAAGGTGTCTATTCAAATTGCTTCCGGATCGCGGATTGCTTTACTAGGAAATAATGGATCAGGCAAAACAACTCTCTTGACTATACTTTCAACACTCCTCCAATCTTCCGGAGGCTCCGCAAGAATTCTTGGTTATGACGTCGCTAAGAAAACTACGGCTCTCCGAAATATAATTGGAGTGATTCGGCATCAGCCTATGCTGTACGAAAATTTCTCGCCGATCGAGGATCTTGAATTATTCGCAAAAATATATCAAGTGCCTGATAGTGACGAACGAATCAAGAAATTGTTGACTAGTGTAGAAATATGGCACCTGAGAGACGAGATGATTGGGACATTCTCGCGAGGCCAAAAGCAACGATTGATGATCGCAAAATCTCTTCTCCATAAACCCAAAGTATTGCTACTTGACGAGCCGGAAATCGGACTAGACCAAGATGGGTTGAGGGTGCTTGATCAGCTCATATTAATGAATGCAGAGGAAGGTTCTACCCCAGTCACTGTACTAGCCGCCACACATCGGGAGGAACGAGTGGATACCTGGGCTACAGGTTTTGTCCGACTCGAACGAGGACAAATCATTGAGACAACCCTAAGTAAGGACAATCTGTGAACTTGTCCACACAATTACAAATTGGGGGTAAGCTCCTCAATGCTAACCTCAAACAAGCTTGGCGAGACAAAACCAATTGGATCACCGCTGGCATGTTTGCAGTGACAGCACTTCTTCTGTACTCCTTTGCCTTCAACCTAACTACGGGCTTAGTTCGCAACCTCCTACCGGGAGTCATTTGGACTGTATTTCTATTTTCTGGGATTTTTGCAACCGGTCAATCATTTCAACACGATCGTCAAAACGGAATTCTTGATGCGTTAAAAATCAGTCCAATTCATCCAATGACGATCTATATAGCGAAGACTCTGGCAAACATATTGATGCTTCTGCTAATTGAATTCGCTCTGTTGCTAGGGGCAACAATTCTGTTCTCGGAACCGCTCTTTACTCCCCAACTTCTTCTAATTGTGACCATAGGGACAATAGGATACACAGCTTTATCCACGCTACTTTCTGCTATAAATTTGGATCAGAACAACGGCGGCCTTTTGCTTCCTGTCTTGGCGCTTCCTCTATTGGTCCCATTATTAATCGCTTCGGTCGAGGCCACCTCAGCAAGTTTGCAGCAAGAAGCCGGCACTGCCCCATGGATTCTTCTTCTAAGTCTTTTCACGATATGGAGCACCGCAATTGCTACGCTAATGTTCCCTCTGGCCGATTGAAGTGATCACTGAGATAGTAGAGTTATGAATCTAAATAATATTTATGAATTACGCTGGAAAGTGCTTCCTCCGTTAGCCGGCGTGGCAATGATTGGGATGGCTGCACTTGCGCTAGTGACCGCCCCAACTGAGGTTATTGAGGGAGATGTTCAACGTCTGCTTTATGTTCACTTGCCTTCAGCTTTGGCATCCTACTTCGCATTTTCGGTCACAGCTGTATGCTCCATTCTTTTTCTGCTAAAACGTGATTTTAAGTGGGACTCCGCTGCGCAAGGAGCTGCGGTAGTAGGGCTGATATTCACACTTTTGACCCTAATAACTGGCTCACTCTGGGGAAAACCAATCTGGGGCGTCTACTGGCAATGGGATCCTAGAATTACCACCACCCTGATCCTGTTCTTGATTTTCTCTGCATATTTAATAGCCCGAAAATCGAGCAGCCTCGATAGTGATAAATCAGCTCGCTTTTGTTCGATATATGCGATTATTGGATTTCTCGATATTCCTCTTATACATATGTCAGTCCGTTGGTGGCGGACGTTGCACCCACAACCAATAATCGCAAAATTAAATCCTGCCCTTCCAGATGAGATGCTGCTAGTAACGTTATTTTCAGTTTTAGCGGTAATCTTGGTTGCAGCTTGGTTTATAACGCTTGGAGTCGAAACTGAGCTACTATCCCAACGTCTTCTTAAACTTAGAGCCATTGCAAAAATAAATATTTCCGAAAAGAGTTAAACGGATGTCAGAAATTGGTTTTTTATTTGCTGGATTTGCGGTATTTTGGGCTGGTATGTTTACCTATCTAGTGATATTGCAGGTGAAAATCCGAAATCTACAAAGTCAAATAGATCTGTTAGAAAACATTATTGAAAACCACGACGAGGTTTGAGTCCTAAATCTCTACTCAAGAGAGACGCCAGCAAGAATAGATTGCATCAGTAAAAATATGAACTCAAAAACTCAATCTCCATCCGCTTTTCCCACTTCAAGAAATCTTAGCTCTATCCTGCGAGATTACTTAACGCTAATGAAGCCCTCAATTGTGCTGCTACTGCTAATTACGACTGTGCCAGCTATGTTTCTAGCTGCGGGTACCTGGCCCGGAACAACCATAGTTACAGCAACAATGATTGGAGGCATTTTATCTGCGGGTGGTGCCTCGTCAATTAATATGGCAATCGACAGCGACATCGATGGTTTAATGAAGCGGACCCGTAATCGTCCACTACCACGAGGTACGATATCGCAAAAAAGTGCGGTCCTTTTTGGTCTAATTCTCGGTATAACAAGTGGTATTTGGATGTGGATAACTGTTAATCCTTTGTCGGCAATACTGTCAATTGCTGCTTACGTTTTCTATGCAGGCATATACAGTCCTATCCTCAAACGTAAAACCGTCCACAACACGGTGCTCGGGGGTATCGCTGGTGCAATGCCCGCGCTCATTGGTTGGACTGCGATCAGTAATCAGATAACGATTGAAGGCATTGCCTTATTCGTAATAGTGTTCTGCTGGCAACCCCCGCATTTCTGGGCGCTCGCGCTGGGACTCTATGATGATTATCAGACTGCTGAAATACCTATGGCCCCAAATGTGGTTGGCAACGATTACACAAAAAGGCAAATTGTTCTTTGGTCTCTTCTCACGGTAGCTTCGACTATTGCTTTTTTCTTCGTTGCCTCGATGGGAATCATTTTCATCGTCGTTGCGATCACCACCGGGCTCAGACTGATTTACGTATCGATCCAAGTCGCACGAGGAGAACATTTAGAGCATACTCAAACACTCTGGAGGTACTCCACTATTTATCTATCAATGCTGTTTGGCTCGATGATTATCGATGAAATCTATAAGTTTTAAACACTCAGACCACGTCAGTTATTTGTCATCTTCCTTAAACTTCTTGAATGCCTCAGCTTCTTTACGCCATGCTTTTAATTCAGCCTGAGTAACTGTTTCCCAATAGTTAAATCCCCACTCATCTTTTTTTTGAACAGGTTTCTTTTCGCGGTCATTAGTTTTTTCTTCTTGCGTCATTGAGCGAGTATATAAGGTCATCCCAAAGATTTAACGCGAATTGTCACGGTTGATGTTTTTGCGTTGGAATCCCATACGGATCATAGTTCGGAATAACACCGATCTCTTTTGCTGCGGCGGCTCCCTGAATATAGTGATTCCAATCATGAAACGCATAAAAATTAACCCAATTGATTCCGCGCAGGTCTCCAAATACTGGGTGATGCAAAGTGGACTCAGATAATTCCTGATGTGCGGCGTATTCTTCGAGGCCTAGATAGAATATTTTGGAAATCTCATTCTGCAAGACTAAAAGTTCTGATCTGGATTTTTCACCATCGGGAGATGGAATAGTATCGAACACCTTATTGCCGTCGGTTTCCACTCTCGATCTAAAAATGGTGATTAGATCGAATTTATCCTCGCCCAACGGTCTTAAAATATCAGAGAAATGGTAAACATCTGATTGAACAAGATGTTCGAATGTTTCCAGCGAACACCATGAATCCTTATTAGGCTTCGCCGTTAATTGTTCAACACTGCAGCGCTCAAGTAAATCAGAAAATGGTCTTCGTGATTCTGAAAGAAAGGCTTGATATTCTGCGACTTTCATAATTACCTCCCTCACAACTCAGTGTGCTGTAACGATTTCCATATACTGTCCCTAACAGAGTGTACGCCGGTTCCCAAACAACCAGAATTAGTTATTTTTAGTCTTAGCACTACTCGCTAAACTACAGTTAAATGTACTAGAGTGGTCGCCGCACAGGCACACCGGCGCGTCTAGGATATCTGTCGTCAATTTGACCTTTTTTCTCAACGATAACTACGCTCTGCTGATAGAGAGTGCTTATCAACGGAAGATCCGTCACAGTAACAAGTTGCCCGCCTAGTTGCTCCAGTGCATTCCGAGCATCAGTCACCTCCTGATGCACACGTGACCCTTTGACTGAAGCAAATATTCCGCCATCCCTCAGCATGGGCAATGCGTACTCGACAAGTACATTCAGGGGTGCCACCGCTCTGGAAACAACCAAATCGTGGTCCTCACGAAAAAAATCCATTCGACCAGCGTCCTCAGCGCGCGCATTAATAATGTTGGTATTCGTCAGAATTCCGTGTGACTGAAGCTCACCCACTATTTGCTCTAAATAATGAGCACGCTTTCGGTTTGACTCCACTAGGCTTAGTTGTAAACGTGAGTCCATAATTGCCATAGGTAATGAGGGAAAACCACCGCCAGGTCCTATATCAACCACATTCAGAAGTTCCGAGTCCGAAATCACACCTACTCCCTGTAACGAGACTAATAATGCTATCGATTCAATAAAATGACGTTTCACTATCTCATCGTCATCGGCAAGTGAAGTAAATCCTGCTCGTTGGTTGAATTTTTGGAGAAGGAAAAGATAGTCACTAAAAATGGCAATAGTTTGATCTGTGACATGCAGATCTGTATCACTTAAATACTGGTCCAAATTCATAGCAACTATTGAGCTGATCATCGTGTATCCTCAAGATTCAACTTTAACAATCGATGTTATGTCCAATCTAATTGATACGACTACTTAAGATTTAGTATTTTGCAAATTGATTTTGTGTATCAACAATTTCAGATAGAAAGGTTTTGAGAAAATGGCTGATGAAAATAATCCCGAGGCCGTGCTGGTAACAGAAGAAGATTTTGAGACAATGAAAAAAAATTTAATCGAGCTAAACGCCCGCGTGCCTGAATTGTCTCAGGAACTGCATCGAACCCGAGCAGACGGCGATTTTAGTGAAAATGCTCCTCTGCATGCAGCACGTGAAGAAATGTCCAAGTTGCAGTCATCGATTCGAGATCTTGAGACGCAAATAAACAATGCGGTCATCCAAAGTAACCGCAACGACGGAAGAACTGGCTTAGGATCAGTGATCACAATTCGAGACGCAAATGGCAACGAGCGTGAAATCACACTAGTCTCGCATGTTGAGGCAAATCCACCAACGCACATATCAATCGAATCGCCCATGGGAGAAGCTCTCTTTAACCGAGCAAACGGCGAACTCGCAAAATTTGAGGCCCCGAGAGGTGAAATTGCTCTGCAGATCCTGAATATTAAAAATTAATATTGGCAAATTTCTTAGCGGTTTGGACCACGATCCATTGGCATTGGCTGCCAGCGGCGAAGCTTGGAACCGCGCAACACGTCCGGATTAACAGCGCTTCGTGGCCAGCGACCGAGCAGTGCAGTTGCGATCTCGCGACCTAATTTCCTTCGTGCCTCTGGCATCATTCGTGAACTGGCCGACGCTACGTGGGGTGTAACTATCACATTCGACATCGCTAAGAGAGGATTTTCACGATCTGTCGGCTCTATCTCAAATACATCCAGTCCAGCTCCAGCTATTTGACCTGATTCAAGTGCCTCAATTAGAGCTTCCTCATCGTGACACCCACCTCGACCGGTGTTTATAAACATTGCAGAATTTTTCATGGCACTAAATTGCTTCGTTGAGATCATATGATGTGTTTCCTCGTTATACGGAGCATGATTAGAAACGAAATCTGATCTTTCAAATAATTCCTGGTAACCAACAGGTTCCACACCTTGAGCGGTCATCTCGATCTCGCTCACGTAGGGATCATGGGCAATGACGTGTAAGCCAAATGCCTTGCATCGTCGGGCGACTGCATGCGCTACATTACCAAATGATATTAGTCCTATAGTCTGACCGTAGAGTCGTGGGTATTGTCTAAGGTACGGGTGCCCTTCCGAAAAACGACCCGCAAGCATTAAGTCTCTCATCTCATACAGTCGCCTATGAGCTGCCAATAGGAGCGTGAGCGCATGGTCAGCTACCTCTTCAATAAATGTGTCCGGCACATTAGTCACTGGAATGCCTGCTTCGGTTGCTGCCATCACGTCAACCGTATCGGTACCAACGCTACCAACACCTATCACTACACATTTCTCGAGTCCGGCAATAATCTCAGCATTAATCCTTCGTCCACGAGCGATTACCGCGTCTGAATTCTTTGCCGCTTCGATAAATTCTTGATCCGTCTCAGCATCTATTTCAATTATTTCAGCACCAATAGGATCTAGTGCCTCACGCTCTAGCTCGTAAGAATCTGCAATATTGAATTGAGATCCCCCAGCCTGTTGAATTTGTCGTGGTTTCTGAATAGCTACTTTAAACTGGCCTGTCTTTGTGTCCATGTGCGAGCTCCCTCTAAATAGATAGCAGAATGGCTTTCTGCAATTAATCTAATGGATATCACGAATGTAGCGTAGAACAAAGTACACGCCTGATTTCTCAGTAATGGAACTCTCAAATCGTAAGCTACTAAGCAATTTAGATGAATCTGACTATATAAACATGATTAACAAACTTATGATTATTGGCTTGATATTTAAAACAATCTTTAGTACCGTAACTAACGTTAGGTAACCCACACAGCCGACCACGAAACTAGCTTACTGTGACCGCCAGTCGAAATATCGACTGGATAGGCTGAATAAAACAGCTAGTCCAAAACAGTTTCGTCACTGAGTCCGAGTTGACCCGGGTAAGTTTCTTAGCTCAACAGAGTCTTGAGCGGGAAATTGCTGTGTTGAATAGTAGAGTGTCAAAATAGTTAAGGAGAAACTTATGACAGAGAAATTAACCAGTAGCTATTGGAGTCAAAAACAAGTATCCAGAAGACAGCTGATGCGTGGTGCAGCCCTTGGTGGCGCTGGCCTTGCAGGAGCTGCACTAATTGGATGTAGTAGCGACGACAGTGGTTCCACAAAAGTATCAGGTAATAAGGGTGGTACCCTCCGCTCCGCTCCTGACATAGAACTATCGACAACTGACCCCGCATTCTTCACAAGTGATGCCGAAGCCGCCATTGGTTGGCAAGCCGGTGAGAACCTCATTGTTAAACAGCATGATTTAACCCTAAGCGGTGGCGTAGCTGCATCTTGGGAAACTCCGGACCAAAGAGAATACACATTTAAGCTTCGCAAGGGGAATAAATGGCACGACGGAGAAGACGTAACTGCCGATGATGTTAAATTCACGTTCGATCGTATTTTTGCTCTAGAAGCCCCACCAGCAGGTCAGCTTGGATCGCTCGATCCAGCAAATGGTGGCACCACAGAGGTGATCGACGACTCAACAGTAAAGATGACTCTTGACAAGCCAAATGCATTTTGGTTAAACACTCTTTCTTTTTACCAGGGTAAAATTGCTCCTCAGCATGACGATCCAGGTAATTGGGGAATTGGTAAATATGTCGGTTCTGGTCCCTACCGAATGACAACTAACGTTCCAGGTGAGGCCACCCAGTTCGAACGCAATGCTGACTACTGGGATGCTGACAATACCTTCTTCGATGCGATTCAATTTTATTATCTCCCCGAGCCAGAAACTCGGATTGAATCACTCAAAGGTGGTCAACTCGATCAAGTCAACCGTCTGACTCCGGCATCGGTTCCTGAGGTGAACGCAAGTGGTAACGCACGAGCATCACAGGCAACTTCAGCCTCGTACATGACATTGGCGATGAATACGTTAATTGCTCCTTTTAATGACATTCGAGTGCGACAAGCAGTTCAAGCGGCAACAAATCGTGATCAAAACTTAGCAAAAGTATTGGAAGGCCTTGGTGCTGTTGCCAACGATCATCCAATTGCGCCAAATGATCCACACTACGACTCAGGTGTAGCAATTCCGGGCTACGACCCCAAGAAAGCTAAGGAATTATTGGCTGCAGCTGGTTACGCTGATGGCCTTGATGTCCCAGTGACAACTATGGGTGCTGCTAACCACGAAGAGATAGCACTTACCTTCCAGGAATATGCTAGAGAAGCAGGCATTAACGCCACGATCGACAAAAAGCCTGAAGATGAGTACTGGTCAAAATGGTGGTTGAACCGTGAAGACGTACAGATGCTCACTGTTAACTGGAATGGTCGAAACCCTGATGCTGCACTTAGCATCGTGTATCACGGAGATGCACCATGGAATGAAACTTTCCATCAGGATGATGCACTTGACGGACTCATCGAGCGCGCTCGTGGTGAAGACCTCGAAGGACGTAAGGCTACATACAGTGCCATTCAAAAGCACCTCGTAGAGCAGGCCTATCGAGTAATTCCAGTATTTTCTAGCACTCTGATGGGTGTTGGTAATAACGTTCAAAATATTGAGGCACACCCAAGCCGCTGGCCATTCTTGTCCCGCGGTTACTTTGCTTCATAATTTTCAACAAATTAGCGAAATATCCAAGAGATGAGTCTTATAAGACTCATCTCTTGGATA
>JAQWLS010000093.1 GCA_029247135.1 Dehalococcoidia bacterium
AAACGAAATTAGCTGACGCTGACCACCCGATAAGTTTTGTCCCCGCTCGTGAAGAATTGAGTCATACCCACCATCTAGGTTTTCAATAAAATCACTAGCACCGACAGCTATAGCTGCTTTTCTTATATCTGCGTCACTAGCATCTAAGCGGCCATAGCGGATATTGTCGGCAATTGAACCTGAAAACAGGTATGGCTCCTGCAACACTACTGACATTCGTCGAGTCAAAGATGCTAGCTGAATATCACGGACATCGATGTCATCAACACGAACATTTCCTGCCTGAATATCGTAGAAGCGAGCTATCAAGGCCGTTATCGAAGTCTTGCCCGCACCTGTGTGGCCGACTAATGCAATATTCTCTCCTGGTTGCACATGCAAATCAAATTTTTTGAGTACAGGGACTCCAGGTAGATACTCAAAATCAACTGAATCAAAATCGACCTTGCCAGCAATTTTAGTAAATTCATGTGCACCGGGCTTGTCGTATATTAAGGGTTCGGTATCAAGTACTTCGAAGACTCGTTGCGCGCCTGCCATAGCTCGTTGGAGTTGTGTATATTGCAACACTATGTCTCGGACTGGATTAAAAAATCTTTGTATAAACAACAAAAAGCCCAGAGAGAATGCCGCTGCATCGACAGGATTCAGTGAACCGCTCATTAGTCGAATAATAATCACTATTAGAACTAATATTGTGGCTATCGACGATAACAACTCAACCACCGGCATAACAAGTCCCTGCAAACGAACTGCAGAAAGATTAGTTTCAAGATTTTGATTATTCAGTTCATCAAATTCTTCGAGATTAGTTGCTTCGCGACGCATCGCCTGCACTACTCGAATTCCAGAAACGTTCTCATTGATATTGGAATTTACGAGCGCAATTGCTATACGTGTGCGTATGAATGCACGAGCTGCATAACGTTGCCAAATAGCCATGAAAATAAATAAAACTGGGATAACAGAAAGTGACACTACCGCTAAGAATGGGTCCATCCAAAACATAAAGAATAGAATTAGCCCGAGTCCAAAGATGTCCGACAGTACGGTAAGTATACCGGTTGTCATTAACTCCTGTAGTGTAGTCACATCGGAGGTCACACGTGACATCACTCGACCAACCTCCTCCTTGTCGTAGAAAGGCATCGATAATCGATTTAAATGTTCGAACATACGACTACGCAATTTCCGAAGGACATTATGACCTATATATCCGGTCAGTCTTCGCTGATAAAACATCCCGGCAAAGGCTGCAGATGCCAGTCCTACCAGAATCGCTCCATAACGCAAAATTAATCCGTTTACCTCGTCGAGTGAACGACTTGCTTCAGCGCTTCCTTCTTCCGCACCCTGCCACTCAAGCAGAGCCTCGATAATAGCCCCCAATGCTTTTGCCATGAGAAATGGCTGTGAATACGTTGTGACTGAAACCAACATCATCGCAAAAATAGCAGCGATACCCCGCCATTTATAAGGAGCTATAAAAGGAAATAAACGTCTTATTAAATCCTTATTGTAGATTCGACCAAGTTCACTATAGTCCCAGCCATCTACACGGCCTTGTTTGTTATTAGCCGGACCAGGTCCAGCATTTCCACTCCAACCTCCAGCGCCGCCGCCGCCCCAATACGCCATTTATTCACCCACCTTTCGGGTTTGTGATACAGACGCATCTTCCTGGTCTTTCAGTTCCAGATCATAAATTTCTCGATAAAATCCATTGGCCGCAAGCAATTCGTCATGCTTGCCACGCTCAACAATTCTTCCGTCACGCATCACAAGAATTTGATCTGCCTCACGAACCGTTCTTAATCGCTGAGCAATGAGGAATGTGGTGCGTCCTGCCATAAGAGTTCGCAAAGCCTCTTGAATTAAATACTCAGTACGCATATCAACCGCGGCCGTAGAATCATCGAATATGAGAATTCGAGGGTCAAGTAACAAAGTTCGAGCAATAGCCACTCGCTGTCGTTGACCACCAGATAAAGTTGAACCGCGCTCACCTACCCATGTGTCATATCCATCAGGCTGTGACACGATGTAATCATGTAACCTAGCTGCCTGGGCCGCCGCAATAATTTCATCATCTGTCGCGTCTGGTTTACCGTAGGCTAAATTCTCCCGAATTGTGGCAGAAAAAAGGAATACGTCTTGCTGAACCAAACCAACCGCCTGCCGCAAACTATTTAATGTGACGTCACGCACGTCCTCGCCATCAATCAATACTCGACCCTGAGTTGCATCATAAAAGCGTGGGAGAAGGTGAACAATACTCGTTTTACCTGATCCGGTTGGGCCAAGCAGCGCCACAGTTTCTCCTGGCTTCGCATGGATATTAATTTCTTCTAAAACAGGTCTGTCAGAATCATATTCAAACGAAACCCCTTCAAAAATAACGTCACCGGGGCCCGACGCAATAACGGTAGCATTGGCACTATCTTCAACCGGCGATACTTGATCTAGCAGTTCAAATAACCGCCGACCGCACGAAAATGCGCGAGCTACAATATTGACAACAAAACCAAGCGCCCTGACTGGTACTTGCAACAAAACCAGATATATCTGGAACATAATTAGATCTCCAGGAAGTAATCTGCCTTCCTGTATTTCCTTAATTCCCACCCAAAATACCAACGCTACGGCAACTAACCATGCGCCCTGCAAAAACGGTTCGTTAAACGCCATATATTTTGTAGTTCGATATGACTCAAGGTATAACTTATCCACCTTGTCATCGAACTTACTTTGCTCAAACTCTTGTCGAGAGAAAGCCTTCACTACCCTCTGTCCAACGAGATTTTCCTGCAAGACCGTGCCTAATTGGCCTTGCATTTGGACAATACCCAGCCAAATTGGTCTCATCCTAAGCGACATGACTCCAGCATAAATCCCAATAATTGGCACTAGTGCGATCACTATGACACCTACTCGGATGTTTTCCAATGCGATCAACCCTACCGAAAAAACAATCAGGAGTGCGATGAACACCAGCCTTGTGACTCCCATCTGAACGAACATCCGAATTCCCTCAATATCCTGAGTGGCACGTTGCATAATTTCTCCCACTTGAGATTTATCATGAAATCCAAAAGAGAGATGCTGAAGATGGTCATAAAGTGTGTTTCGAAGATCATATGCAACAAGTTGCGACAGGGATTCACCCAAATAGGCCTGACCATACGCCAAAGCTCCACGAATGAGCGCTGTCACGAATAACAGGCCACACATAACCGAAAGTACACCCCAAGAGGCGACCGTAGTACTTATTTCATCATCTGCTCGAAGTCTGAGACCAGAGTTAATTATCCAACCAATTAAAGTCGGGAGAGCGGCAGTGCCGACGGCAGCGCCAATCATCACACTATTGGTCCAGAAGAAGCGTTGCTTGTGACGAAGTGCCACTCGAATTAATCGACCCAATACAGGCGAACTCTTAGCCATTACATGTATATAACACAGCCCAACCCAAGGCGCGATTCTAAGGAACAGCTGAGAATGATTTATAACCTCTCGCCAAACTCTAAGTAATCTGGCGGTCAGGCAGGTCGCGTGCCCCCCGCAACAAGACGGGTGTGCCCATCTTCCCGGTCACGAGTGAGCTCAATCACGTCCTCTAGTCGTTCACGTAATGCCGGAACATGAGATACCAAAAGTACCAAGCGGTCGGAATTTTCATTCACTAACTGTTCAATTCCAGTCATCGCCAACTCAATATGCTCTTCATCTAACGATCCAAATCCTTCATCAAGAAAAAAGGAATCCAGTCGTCCACCTTTGCGAGAGATCATCTCTGACAAGCCCAGTGCCAGAGATAGTGATGCCAAGAAAGTTTCCCCGCCAGAAAGTGTACGTGCGCTTCTCTCTTGTCCTCCGTGTGAAAAATCCAAAATATTAAAGTCGCCATCATTTGTAAATCTATAACGGTCGCCGGACATCGCTGCATATTTATCAGAAGCTTCGCTCGCAAGCTCACTCCGTTCGGCTTCCAACAAAAAGCGTACAAATCGTGAGTCTGTAAGGTCTCGACGTAGAGTCTCAAATACACGCATATCTTTTTTAGCCAGATCTATTTTCTGAACCACCTCAGTCTGTGCATCAATTTGCTTCTGCAGCAGGCTCAACTGGCCATTAAGATTCGATATTTTCTCCTTAGTAGACTGATAATAAGTATCGAATTCTTCTCTAGATACATTTCCCGTATGCGCCGATACTGAGGCCATTGCAATCGTAATTTGACCATCAATTACGGCAATTTCTGAGCCAATTGCTACAAGTTCCTTTCGTAAATCTGCATCTGCTACCTTCCACTTCTCACGAACGCGATCTCTAAAAAGTCTTAAGTTTTTACTGGTGGAGATGTCATCTTCTGATGCCACTTCGAGACCCATTTGAGCCGCGACCGAAGAAAGTTTGTTCGATAAAACGTTAAGTTGTCGATTCATTGCTTCGTCGTCTTGCAGTTGAGTCGCCAGTGCACCAATTACCGTTGCCAGAGTTTGATTAGCTGAATTCAACTGAAGTTCTGATTTGGCAAGCCAATTCTGTTGATTTTCAACAATAGTTACCATTTCTTCGAGGGATGAAGATTTCTCAAAATGCAGTCGCGCAGCGGTTAAAACCATTTGAAATTCTTCCTCAGAGCGCTCTAAGATATTCTGCAAATTTACAATTTCACCCCGAGTCGTCTTTTCAACCTGATTTGCTTGTTCAACTGCGGCAAGCTTAGCTCCGTGATTAATAATTACTTGTTGCTGTATATCTCTAGTCTCAGCGAGTTGCGTTTCTAAATCATTTTTTTGCTGACCTGCATTCGTGAGGTCATCGTTCGCATTTACTCTGATAATATTCGTGACTTCACTGCCACATATGGGACAAGAATCTCCGACTTCAAGTTCACTAAGAAGTGCACCTACCTTGTCGTGTTTTTCAGCGTCTTTTAGCCTTTCTTTAGCGACTATTAATTGCTTTTCAATTGTGTCTATTCTGTCAATAATTTCGCTAAGTTGCTTTTCAGAGTCTCTATGTTCCTGCACAGCATTGCTCACCGCAGAGACGATGGTCCGGCAAAGAACATTTTTCTCTTTCAAAAGCTGATCAGCCTGCTCCAAAGATTGAGCTGCAGATTTCACATGCTCAATCAATCCCTGTCGAGCGAGGATCTCTTCCTTTCCACCAATTTCTAGCTCGGAGGTCGCTAGTTGTTCTTCGGCTTTCAGAACATCAGTCTCAGCCTGTTTTCTTAACTCATCAATTGATGTGCGCTTCGATGTAGACTCGTCCATGCGGTCAAGTAAAATCTCAGTTTCATCTGCTCGTGGCAGAGAATCTCTCAATTTTTCCATTCCCCGTATCTGCTCCTCAACAGATGCATAATTCTCTCTCATCGAGTTAGTTCGTTGAGCAAGTGGTTTAATTTTCTCCAAAACTCCAGTCAATTCGAGCGATAGGTTTTCCAACTTAGTTCGCTCAGTCGACAGCTCGTCAAACTGGCTTCTGGCCTGCACACTTTGATCGAGCGCTATTTCCAGGGTCTCTACTCGAGACCTCGAAGTATTTAAGCGAGTGCCTGCCTCTTCACGCATTTCATCAATCCGCTGTAAACCAAACACTCCCTTTAGCACCACATCACGTTCAGACGGTCGAGCGTTCAAAAATTCAGCAAAGCGACCCTGAGCAAGTAAAATTGACCTCGAAAATCCATCAAAATCAATCCCTAAAATTGTTTCGATACGCTCGTTCATCTCGCGTGCTTTATCGACTACTAATCGGCCACGTTGGGAGAGGTCTAAATCATACTCATATAAACCGACCTGTCCACCACCGCTACTAGTTCGTATAATTCGCTGCGCCAACCAGCCACGAAGGTTTCCGTTGCCGTCTTGAGAACGAAAAACTAGCTCGACCGAGGCTTGGTTTGGATTAGATTTTTGATTAACAAGTTCTCGTGTGCCTTGACCTATAGTCGGCGTTTTCCCATAAAGTGCAAAGCAAATGGCGTCGAGTAGCGTGGATTTGCCTGAGCCAATAGGGCCGAGAATACCCACAAGATTACGCCCTCTGAAATCGATTTTTGTAGAGTCTTTAAATGAACGAAATCCTTCAATAGTTAGTTCAATCGGCCGCATCAGTGATCTCGATTTCTGCCTCGAGTAATTCTTCCTGACGCTGCAAACTAGCAGTCTCCGCAATTTGACGGAACCCATCTAATAAATCAGCATTGGGCTCAACACCATTCTCGACGCGATAATAATCCTTATACGACTCTTCATCTGACTGATCTAGTTTTGAAACTGCAGTATTGATCTCGGATTGATATTTCGCTTGAATCTTCACCACACTTCCAAGCTCTTGATGAATCCTGTCACTCAAACTAGTATCTGGTCCATCTGTTTCCACGACTATGTCGAAATACGGACCACTCTCCGAATCTACATCAGGATATTTATGATTTAGAGTTACTAACTCCTCCTTATATTCGCGCATAATAGTCTCTAAACTTCCGGTAAGTCGGCGAAGCGGCCGCCTTTGTGCCACTTTTAAGGGAATACTCTCTAGCCGAGCCGGAGCTCCTGGGACTGCTTCCACAACTACAACCCGCTTCTCATCGTTCCGTTCACCGAAGTCCAAAGGCAGAAGTGTGCCTGCATACTCGGCTGGTACCGAACTTCCAGCTATTTTCTGTGGTTTGTGTATATGTCCCATGGCAACGTACTGCACAGTTGAGGGGAATGAAGTAGCTTCGATTGCGTAATCTTGCCCAGTATGTAGACTCCACTCTCCGCCGCCAATTGACGCCCCGTTGACTGTCGTGTGTGACATCAGCATGGTGACGGCACCATCAGCCTGATCTTTCGAAAGCTCCCGCGCAAAGGTCTCAAATATATTCCTTAAGGTTTCCTGATAAGCTCCGTATGATTTTGATAAATCTCCCATCAAGTCCACAACGTGCCCTTTTCGTAAAAACGGAATACACCCAACCGCAAGTTTCCCACCTGCGCATTCGATTCGAATTATCCCGCCATCACTAGGTGGCTTCACATATCCCACAAAATGAATATTGAATGGTTTTAATATTTTACTGATTACATCGAAAAACGGTGCCGAGTCATGGTTGCCGGCAATCACTATAATGGCCCGATTCCCATCATCTGAGAGTTGTCTCATCGCATCTATGCCGATATCCAACAAGCCGGGTGTCGGGGTTCCTTTATCCCATACATCTCCCGATATTAATACAGCATCAATACTCTGACCTGTGCAAATCTCCTCAAGTTCGTTGATGGCTGCACGGAATTCTGGCGTACGGTCAAATGCCCCAAGCTTTTTACCTATATGCCAATCAGACGTGTGAAGAATCTTCATTACACCTATCACCCTCTTATGAAAAGTATAACTCGGTTAATAGCTGGCCCAGACACTAAAACCAACTCTCCAAAGCCTTCAATTTTTACAAAAAACTTGCTAACATAAGCCCGTAACAAGTATGTCACCCAACTAAGCAAGGACTAACAAAATGGTTGCTCCCGTAGAACTTGAACCCATATCAAATGATATTAATGACAAGGATGCTCGAAGATCTTACGAGCAGCTCCGAGAGAACATCATTGATCGTGATCAAGTCTCGGCAACTAACACCTTGTATGAGCTACTAAAGCAGGGCCGATCGAAGGTAGAAATACTGTCAGAGACAGTTCGAACACATGCACCATTTACTCATGTTCCCTATCACCAAAAAATCGATCAAGGTATCGTCAGATTCGTGAACAATGATCACTGCTTACTATCGGGTGGCGCGACGCTACGTCTAGAAAATTACATGTCAAAGCAATTTGAATTTCTACCACTTGCTCAGACGGTCTGGTACGTGCCCACAGGTCTTGATATCTGGAATCAGCTAAAGGGTCGTATGCCCGGTCATTATTCGCGACGCGTCTATGATGCATCAAAATACCCAGAAGGTCCTTTGAAACCTGAGGTTCACTGGAAAGATGAACAACCAAATCTAATCGATGGAACCTTCGATAATGGAGTAAGTGAATGGCTACAGCTAGTGGAACGAGGCGATGTCTCGGGCTCTTATCGCCAATGGCTTGGGCTTTGGGAAGACACCAGTAACCGAAAAAATCTTTTAGCAAATACGGTGTTCGCTGGATTAATAGATGTGCAGGATCGAATGATGTACAACAGATCATTTACAACTGGCCATAAAAGCTTCCGAGCACGGGCTGCTGTGGAGTTGGGAAACAGAATTGGCTGGGACAATGCTCATCATGTAATCTACGCAACGGTGCCAGATTTAGCTGTAGGACCCAGATGGTACTCAGCTTATGAAGCTTCATGTCAGATAATGATAAATCAATTAGAAGAGGACGCACCTGCATCATCACTCGCGGCAACTGAAGCAACCGATACTGATCAGGCATATTTCCGACAAACACAACCGCTAACGGAGATAGAAGAAGAGTCGCTAATTCGAATGATCCTTCGAGAGGAGGAAGCCGCCTATTTTGAAGCAATCACAATGCTACTTAAAGCTGGACGATCGCCTCAGGCAATCTTAGACGCCATTCAAATCGCTTCAGCGCGAGTTATCCTAGCAATAGCTGACCCGCCGGCCTATAGCATGCCACAGCACGGATATGAATATACAAATACGCTCGCTTGGTTCTTTAGAACATTTGAACATCCACATAAAACAAAATTACTTTATATCGCAGCTAATTTTGTAAATCAATGCGCTCGGCTAATCCGTGATATGCCTGACTACAATTATAAAACTCATCACACCTCTCGGTTCAGCAAAACACTGAAAGCGGGCTCATTTCAAGCTCCAGAGGGAACTGACCAGCTATCTCCTAGACAACTTCTCAAAAAAGTTGACGAGTCTATGATGGCACTAGATCAGGATGCGAGTGTCGCTTACGTTGAGGCTTATCTAGTCGCCGGACACGAACGTGAGTCTCTCATCAAAATTTTGGCAATGGGCGCAGTTAAACAAGGTAATGACCCTCACAATCAAGAAATTGGTCTTTGTATGTTGGAAGACTATACGCGAACTTCTTCGAGTCTAGGCGGTGAACTATTAATGGCTAGCGCGAGACATACCGCCGGTCATCAAAAATATGGCGACTCTTTAGAACTCTACAAAAGATACGCTGAGTCCATGGATATAAAAGTACAAGGGAACGGAGATCTCTCCAATAATGAAGATCAGATCGAGTCACTCTTAGATGATATAGATATGTATCTAGAGCCTAATGAAGGCGGTCGGCCGCAGACCCTAGACTAGCAAGTATTCCTACTCGATGTCCTCAGACAGTGATGAGTCCAATCCAGAAAACAGCTCTTCGCTTGAAGGTGCTAACCGCTCTTCCCCTCTAGTTGCCCAGGGGGTTCTAGGGAATTTAAGTACGACTGGTAATGGCACTGCGGGTTGTCCAAGTACCATAGTACCGGGTTTCAAAAGCTTGGCTCGAGCGCGAGTAGAAGGAAGCATCCAACCGTATTGACTGCGTTCAGATTCTGCAGAATCAAGCCGCCCCGTCACTCTAATAGATGCATTTTCCAAGACATCCGGGGCAACTCTGGATGCACTCTGCTGAGCTCCAATTAATAACACGCCGAGAGAGCGTCCCCGCTGAGCGATATCAATTAACATATCTTTAATCGGACTCTCACCCTGTATCGGCGCATATTTATTCATCTCATCAAGCACCACGACTGACAGTGGTGTCCGTAAACCTGTTTCCTCTTTCTCTTCAAATGTCTCCTTCAAAAGAGCTCCCACAACAAATCGCTGAGCAAGTTCATGCAATGAATGAATATCCACCACCGTAACCGTTGCGAGGTCTCTATCCACACTCATCTTGCTGCCAGCTCGAACCAATTGACCAAGCCGATTGGTTCGAGAAGCTGCCTCCAGTCGCCTGATGAAAGCCAATATTGTGCCTCGCTCAATGCTCCCTACCCAATCAGGATGAGGTTCAATTTCATCAGGATCAATAAAATACCTAATCCCATCCTTGAGGCTATCAAGCGAATTAATCGTAATCTCGCCCGATCGAGGTGCTACGGCAACTCGCTTCCCTTCGATAAATTCGTGCTCGTTGGGGTGCCGGAGTACAACGGCACCATTTCCTTCCACCAAATCAACAGCCCAACGTTGAAGCTGAGATTGAATCCGCTCCAGTAAGAACTGAAGTTGATTACGGGAATCAGACGCATCAGTAAACACATATGACAACAAACCTGAATTAATGAATTCGCGCGGTGTCCAATAAAATGGAGATACACCCATCCGGTCAGCTTGCGGAAGTGCAAGATCCTCGGGAGTACCATCCTGGGGCGGTGACCAAAATGAAACCGTTGGAATTCCCGGCTTTAAATCCGATATCGAAGCGTCTCGGGTAACCAACTGGAAAGGCGTCGGTGTAATTCCCAGAGTAGTCCACCCTGCCTCATCGACATCAGTGAAATCCGCATTGTCGGTATCCAACCACAATAAATCTTGTCCTTTCACGTTGAAAACAAGAACTCGCGTGTTATGGAGTGAGTCGCCCACCACATCGTACTTATCAACATTTTCCCTCAGGTGTCTAGCACCTGTCAGCATGCGTATAAAAAAGAAAGCGTAGGTCGTCTTAGTTGCGACACCCGATACACCGCTAATAGACATGTGTCCGCCCTTGGTACCATCAAAAAAATCAAGGTCCAAAAATATTGGCGAACCATCCGGAGCTAAGCCCACAGGCATTTTTCTTCCCATATCATCCACGTATAACGCTAAATCTCGCTGCACCCCTGTTGCACGATGAACCACCTGTCCAGCTAATGGAGCAGTCCAGATTTCAGGAATCATTCTAGTAATCGCAACGGTTGCAGTTCGAATCAACTCTGCAGGTAACACTCCCGAATCTGCAATTCGGCGAACATCAGTCTCATACGTGACGCCTTCATATGTTGACTCACTTTCAGTAACTACTCCGTAAGTCGTGAGCGGATCGTTCAAGCCAGGAATGTCCGAAATCACGACGACAAGATCGTCGACTGCAAGATATGACGTATCGTCTAGGATTACTCTAAATTCTCGGGTGTTAGTTCGAGCATCGCCTACAATTCGACCTACCCGATCTAACGCTTCTGGAATCTGATTCATGAAATAACCTTACGCTTCATGCAATGCAACCTTAAGTTTCCTACTCAGTAATTCCGGATTACCAAGGCCTCTCCTTAACTCTCGCTCCAGCGCTGCAATCGGTACTAAATTTTGCGGTGCACGTGGATCCATATAAAGTGGTGGTGCTGCAATCGGGATAACGCTTGCCGAAATATCCGCTAGCTCCATAGCGTGCTCCAATTCAACTTGAGCTGACACTTCGAGACGCGCAATACCTTGCCACCTATTCCCCTTAGGCACATATCCGACCCGGATATACCAAGAATAACGCGGATATTGACCATCGATTAGAAATAATGGAGTACGTTGCTCAATATCCAAATTTGGAACAGTTTCGGCTGGTCTACCACTTAAATATCTGCGCTCATGGCTTTTCACGTAACCTAATGTTCCAGGTGGATGCTTTGATCCGATACGGCCATCCGCTATCACCATGTTGCTCGAAAAATCCGCTGTCGCACGAACAATTTCACTTTCCAGTTGCGCCATCTGTGCGTGCACTTCGTTTTGAAGATCAGAAAATTCAGTGCCCCGAGCGTGACAAATCTCAAAATCGACATCTGCCCGTTTTAAGCGCTCAATATGGGCAATTTCAATCCCCCTCGGAAGAACAACTACCCGCCTATGAACTAGGTTCAAAAACTGTGACTTTCGCTCTCTTCGATTCCAGCAGACTGCCCCCGCACCGGTGGCAGCCCACAATGCCGATTGTGGCACCGTAAACTCCGGCGGATATATCTCAAGCCTAGCCTCAATACGTTGGATACCATCGACGAATAATATGTCCTGCGGCGCATTGATGATATTGCCATGGACAGGTTCCCAATTTCTTGCGTTCAACTCTACAGAGTCATCGATAGATTGCTGATCTGATTCGTGAAATTCTCGAAAATCTACTGCCGATCCATACGCAGGATCCCACGAAGATATAGATAAATTCAGATCTGAAAGGTCAGGTGTCATGCGATTATTCTACTAGACCGCCTCAAGCGTCCAAAATCCCAGACGTGAAAACTTGATTGAACAAAAACTTCTATGTAAATGCTATTTATTCCGGTGGCTGATTAACTATTACTCCTTGCGAATACAACTCTGATATCTCGTTCTCGGAGTACCCTAGCTGTTCAAGCACCTCTTCATTAGCACCTCCCAATGCAGGAGGTCCGGACCACCAAGAATATTTCCGGATTCCATCATATTTAACAGGTAGGCCATCACTTTGAGGCTTCTCTCCAGTCGACCACTCCGTATATGAAAAATATTCTTCCTCTACTAGGTGTGGGTCTTGAAGATATTCTGGTGCGGACAGAACGGCCCCAGCCGCAATGCCAACACTTTGGAGGTGAATCATCAGTTCAGTCTTATCAAACTTACGGGTCCATTCATCTACTTTTTCAACCAATACTTGCCTATTTAACCGCCGCGATGCTACATCAGAAAATAATGGGTCCTCATCCCACGATTGACCGGCAAATTCACCGAAAATTCTCCACTCATCCTCCGTTTGGCATGCAATTACGAGCCACTCATCGTCACGATTACTCGTAACTGGTTGATCCGAAAGTCGCTCTGATGATGCTCTTTGACTATTAAATTCATTTGTCTCTAACGCTTGACACCTGAAAACACCCTGAAATGCGTAATCTAAATTATCGTTCCCATGCTGCCCAGGTGGGGAGCCTTCAATTTGAGTTTGTAAATAAAACTCACCAACATAGCAACCCATAGCTTCTGACTGAGAAAGATCAACAAGACTCCCCTCACCTGTATCCCTCCGGTGCTTTAGCGCGGCAAGAACCGAAGTTGCTGCAGTTATTCCCGCTGCTGCGTCAGTTATAGCCTGAGATGTCACTCGCGGCTCCTCAGGGCCATATCCCATTATCTCAGGTAACCCTGAGAGAGGTTCGATGCTGGGGCCCAATCCGACATAATCCTTGTAAGGTCCTTCACGGCCTAGAGCTGGCATCGCTACGTATATCAATCTCGGATTTACTTGATGAAGAGTTTCATAGTCTAAACCTAATGCTGGCATCGCTCTAACACTAAAATTCTCGATAAGAACATCGCTATCAGCAACGATTTTCAAGAATATCTCCCGACCTGCTTCAGATTTTAAATCAAAAGAAACCGACCGTTTATTCCTATTGAGTTTATTGTTCAGACCATGCCGATTCCAAAGCTGATCAAAGTTATCCCCTTCTCTAAGGCCACTAAACATTGCTGGGGCCGATCGAGGACCACGTCCCATCGGTGCCTCAATTTTCAACACGTCGGCCCCAAGATCTCCTAACAGCCTTGAGCAGAGTGGTCCTGACCAGATACGAGTCATATCGGCAATCTTCAATCCAGCTAACGGTCGATCTGCAGAATTATTCCCAGGCTGCGCCAAATCATCAAAATTCGTATCTACATCCTCAATCCGTAAAGAGCCCAACGCTCGAGGTAGCACCTCAGATGTCGGCATTAAGCCTGAAATCGTATAAGGCGATCCCGGTGTCAATAACTTGTGTGTATCACTCTTAATTTCTTTAAAATACTGTCGTGAAACCAATTGTACATCGTCAAAAATTTGGTCCAACGGTACTGTTATTCCAATTGGAACTCGCCATGTCTCCTGACCGTCTTTCAAAATATCTCGTACTTTTTTGTCACGTAAAAATTCTCGAATCAAATCCTCGATTTCATCTTCTCGAGCCATTCTGTCGGCATTAAGAAAAATATCCTCGCGATCGGCTAAGTCTGATCCACCGATCCATAAAGCAAAAGGCGCCCAAAAATTAGGCAAGATATTCATTCCGACCCATCCATCGCTTGCCGGAAGCAATGTGGTGGGGCAGAGTGTTTGAAATCGATTCCCATGTCGAGATCTAACTATTTTTTCAAAAATCCACATCACATCGGTGAATTGGTGCAACGAAGCAAGAGTTTCAAGGACAGATATATCGACCGTGGTGAGATTATTACCATACAACCACTGTGACATTGCGTTTACATAGGCGATACTGCCAGCTTGGTAATAACAATACTGACCCGGAAGTGTCAAAGGTTCGCGGTCGATATCACCCGAGAGCCAGGTAGATCCCCCTAGTGCGTTCAATGTGGCTGAAGTCGCCTTAAAATCTCTATAGGGACCACTGCGCCCAAATGGTGTGATAAAAACCCTTGCCCGTGTACGCTCGCCACCCATTCCAGCTATACCAAAATCTTCGATTTCTGCCGGGGAAAGATCAGAGAGAATGATGTCACTAGTCTCTGCAATGTTGCTGAGCTCTTCAAGATTTTGCGTATCTGCAAAATCTATAGCGACTCGAGATTTTCCGCCGTTCAAATAGATATCACTGTGTGGAGTAGGAGGTATTCTTTCATGCGACTCAATTCGAATAACTTCGGCACCCCAGCGGCGAAATAATTTACCCGCGAATGCCGCAGCGCCCTCAGAGTTACTAATCTCTAAAATTCGCATAGGAAGCCTCCTACCTAATCCATCTGTTTTTTCATCTTGCTTCAAAGCGATATTACTGGGATTTTAGCCAATTGCTTCGCCTATGTCCTGATGTTTAGCTATACTTCGGAAAAATAACAAACATGAAGGGAATAATAATGACGGACATTAAAGCCGAATGGCCTGGGGTGGTTTCAGAAATCAAAGTTAACGTAGGCGATACGGTTGCTGAAGATCAGGAAATAATAATCTTAGAGTCCATGAAAATGCTCACGCCTATCCTGTCTCCAACGAATGGAACCGTCTCTGAAATAGCTGTCGAACAAGGCCAATATGTCGACGAAGGTACGACCCTCGCAAAATTAGATTAAGTTATCTGAACGACAAAGTGAACACCAGTAGAAGGAGTTCTTACCATGGTATGGCAACCTGAAATTGATGAGTTAAATGAGCGAAAAAAGCTTGCCTACAACCTTGGGGGTGAAGAGCGCGTTCAGAAACATATCGATAATGGAAAGCTCACCGTCCGCGATAGGATAGTCACTCTAGCTGACGAAAATTCTTTTCAAGAACGAGGAGTCCTAGCTGGAAAGGCAACCTACGAGGACAATGAGCTCGTCGATTTTCGTCCGTCCAATTATGTGATGGGTCTGGCAAAAATTGATGGCCGGCGAGTGAGTATCGGCGGGGATGATTTTACTGTGCGTGGTGGAGCTGCCGATGGTGCAGTGGGTGATAAAAAAACTCATCAAGAACGCATGGCACTTGAACTTAGAATTCCCATCGTCCGACTTGTGGATGGAACTGGTGGTGGTGGATCAGTTAAGACTATCGAAGATATTGGACGTACATATCTTCCTGGTGGACCAGGATTTTGGGAAACTGCTAATGATGCCATGGAACAAGTCCCGGTAGTTGCAGCTGCGATGGGTTCGGTTGCAGGAATAGGTGCTGCGCGGGTCGCAGTCTCTCACTTCTCAGTAATCGTTAAGGGTACTGGACAAGTGTTCACTGCAGGACCGCCTGTCGTGGAGCGGGGGCTCGGTATGTGGGTCGACAAAGAAGACTTGGGTGGCGCTGAAATCCATGCTCGCGGTTCCGGAGTCTGTGATAACGAGGCTACGGATGAACTCGATGCGTTCAAACAAATAAAGAGTTTTTTATCCTACCTTCCTTCAAGTAGCTGGGAAATGCCGCCTTACGAAAGCACTGACGATTCTCCGACCAGGCGCGATGAGGAATTATTATCAATTATTCCTCGCGAACGACGACAACCACACGTTATTCGAAAGTTAATCAAACATGTCATAGACCATGATTCTTACTTCGAAATCGGTAAATTCTTTGGACGATCAGTGGTCACCTGTCTCGCCCGAATTGATGGATTCCCTGTAGCGATCATCGCTAACGATCCAATGGCTGTCGGTGGTTCTCTTGATACTCCAGGTTCAGAAAAAATGCTTAAGTTTATCGACCTTGCAGATACATTCAACCTCCCAATAATAAATCTTGTCGACCAGCCAGGCTTCATGATCGGTGTAGAGGCTGAAAAGGCAGGCGTGATCAAGGCTGGTGTCCGAGCACTGCAAGCTATCTATCAATGCAGTGTGCCTTGGGCGACGGTCGTACTGCGCAGGGCATATGGTGTAGCAGGAGCAGCCCATCAAAATCATTCAAATTCAAGATGGCCGTATAGGATATCTTGGCCATCCGGAGATTGGGGCTCACTTCCAATTGAGGGTGGTGTGATGGCTGCTTATCGACGCGATATTGAAGCCGCAGATGACCCTGAAAGCTACAGGCAGGAAATTGAGGATAGACTTAATCTTCTTCGATCTCCATTTCGAACTGCCGAATCCTTTAATATCGAAGATATCGTCGATCCACGTGATACAAGACCTCTACTGGTCGAATGGATTCATGATGCGTATCGAGTGCTCAGTAGCAGTGCACTCGGACCTAAGGGACGAGGAATGCGAGCTTAAATCAGGGCCTCATGACACTCAACTCGATAAGCCAAAAACAATCAATATCCAGCCTGCTTGTCGTACACGCCCAAAAGCTCTCCGCCCGTCTGCCATCGAGCAATATTCTGGACAAATCGATCGATATTACGTCCGGATCTTAGTTGCGAAGCTCCGGCTGTATGTGGAGTCATAACAACATTCTCATAGTTCCAAAAAGGGTGATCCTTTGGCATTGGTTCAACTGTGTGAACATCTAAACCGGCACCTCGAATGTGTCCCGAATCAAGAGCACGCTGTAATGCCTTATCGTTCACTATCTCCCCTCGTGTGACGTTAATCAAAAAAGAACCTTTTCGCATCTGTTCAAACACCTCGTCGTTGAAAAATCCTTGGGTCTCGGCTGTGAGAGGCAAGCAAATGGCAACCACATCAGAAAGGCTAAGAAGCTCGGGAATAGAATCCAGGCCCCATACTTCTGCTACATCGTGATTGCCCTGTATCACATTATTATCAACGGCCAAACAGCTCATACCGAAGGCATGGCCTCGTTTCGCCATCGCCTGACCAGTGCCCCCAAATCCCAAAATTCCTAGATTTAGTCCATCGAGCTCAATCTCTTCAGCTCTCAACTCAGCTCGATTATCCCATCCCTCAGGACCGAATTTGATGGCACGTTGCAGATTTCGAGTCATAGTCAACAACAACGCAAATCCATGATCAGCCAAATGACCACCGACCAGGCCTTTCTCTCCTGTCAAAACTATCTCACTATCCCGAAATTCCGGATAAGCATATATATCAACGCCAGAAGAGGCTGAGTGTACCCACTTTAATTTTGGAGCCTTCTCTAGCAACGGTAGAGGCACATGGCCCAGAATCACTTCAGAATCTTGAGCTAACTCCATTGCCTCGCCGATACTGGACGCCACGGTAACTATTCCATTAGGACCGGATGCAAGTTTAATATTCTCGATCTCGGTATCCGAGATCGAGGGCATTGTGAGGCCTAAAATAACTAAAATATTCATTTGTTATCTCCACGTAGCAGCATTAGCCCTGATCGAAAGTCACTAACCAATCCCATATGTTGATTCAACGGTATCTAAAACTTGATCCAAAGAATCAACTATTTCGTCAGCTTCCTCGCGATTAATGACTAATGGCGGGGCAATCTGGATACTCGCTCCACCCCGGGACAAGAGTCCGTTATCGCGCATTGCCTGACTAACAACTTTACCGACTTCGTCATCGATCCTAAATTCTTCTCCGGCCTCCACATTACGTTTCAAATCCACAATTTGCATGAGTCCAATTCCGCGTGTATCCGAGACTATTTTCGAGTGTCGTTTCTGTAATTCTTCAAGTTGCGAGGCGATATACGCACCGGTACGTTCAGAATTTTCTACTAAACCCTCGTCGGCAATAATATCTAGATTCGCTAATGCCACAGCACAAGAAACAGGATGAGCACCCCAGGTACTTCCACCTACTAGTGCCTTAGAAGCATCTCCTCTGAAGCCATCAGAAATCTTCTCGCTCGCCAATGCGGCAGCGATCGGAGCGTACCCAGAAGACAGTTGTTTTGCGACAGTCATAATATCTGGACTAACGCCAAAATGCTCCATCGCAAACCATTTGCCTGTGCGCCCAAACCCATTAATGACCTCATCAGCTATTAACACAATATTGTGCTCATCACACAATTCTCGCAAACGTTGCCAATATGATGAATCTGGAACGTGAGAGCCATTAGCTGTTGAAATAGGCTCCGCGATAAATGCCGCTATTGTTTCAGGTTTCTCGTCTTTAATTACTTGTTCAATAAAACTCGCATCCAATATGCTTGGTGTTTTGATCGCACCAGGCATCATTGGTTCAAATGGTGCTTTATTCATATACGAAGAATGATTCACTGACATAGCAGCATATGTCGTGCCATGATACGAACCTACACGGGACAGTACTTTATATTTTTTACTGTCGCCTCGGTTATGATGCCATTGTTTCGCCATCCTCAGAGCCGCTTCGACTGCCTCAGAGCCGGAATTTACGAAAAAAGCACGTTCTATACCTTCAGGCGTAATCTCAGCTAGTCGCGTAGCTAGGTCGATTGCCGGCTCAGTCGCGTAAGAAAACGGGTTAGCAAACGACATCTTCGACATTTGCTCGGAAGCCACATCTGCTAGCTTTCGTCGCCCGTGCCCGACAGCAACCACCCATAACCCAGACATCAGATCAATATATTGTCGATCTTTAGAATCTGTGAGATATATTCCTTCACCCGATTTGATCACGAGTAATGCATCGTCCTGACTTAATTCATCCTGTTGAATAGTATGAATCCAAAGGTGCTGAAGGGATCGATCGATATAATCCTTTATGCCGTCTGCAAATTCTGTTGCCATTCTAATATCCCTTCATTCCACACGAATTGTTAAACGCTAGTATTTCTTTCTTCTTGAGTCGCTCTGCGATTCTGATAAGCTGGGGTGGCTCGCCCATCTCCAAACTTTGTGTCACGCCATTCTAACGCGGCCTTTAACCCTTGCCCTCTTGCAATTTCACCATAGTCGCTAACTGCTGTGGCAAGATGCGCTCGAGCATCCATTTCACTAGACAGTCGCTGCATGGTCCGTGCACCCATTAGTTCGAGGCCCAAATTAACAGTCCGCTTGGAAGCAGACAATAGGTCTGCATCAATCATCGCCATCCGATCTGCTAAATACTCAACCGCTTCATCCAACTGATCATATGGAACAGCTTGAAGTACTAACCCTATCTCCGCTGCATCCGCGCCTGAAATGCTATCGCCCGTGAGCAGCAGTCTCTTAGCCCATTGAGGTCCCACGTGATAAAGCCACATATGAGCCGGAGGGACTCCCATTGCTCGAACTGGGGGAAATCCAATTATTGCATCATCTGCGGCAACAATAATGTCAGCCAGCAATACAAGATCGGTTCCTCCGGCTATGCAATAACCGTGTACTTTGCCTATCACTGGTTTGTGCATGTCAAAAATAGCCATCCGAAGTCTCTGTTGCAGTTCCATACCCCAAGTATCATCATCGATTCCACCGCCAGAGCCACTTGGACGACCAAACTCACCAGGGTCTATTTTCGGAGCAGTAAGGTCATATCCGGCACAAAACGCACGTCCGTTTCCACTGAGAACTACGCAGTGAACTCTTTTATCATTATCGGCGGCCCACATCGCGTCATGAATATCCTGTTGGAGTTCTCTAGACAATGCATTTAGTTTTTCAGGGCGATTAAGAGTTACATAAGCCTTGCCATCACGAACCTCATAAATTAGGTTTTCAAAATTGGGATCTGCCATAACACCTCTCCTCTCGGTACACCGGCAGTGTAGCGGGTAGAAAGAGCTTGGCACAGGAGTAGTACGAAGATTTTAGAACCTAGTAAATCTAAAAATTAGCTTATCTAGTGTGTTGAAGAACTAAATTACCGGTAATTCAAGCCTTTAGTTCGACAACCTGATCTTGACCGGATTCAGTGATAAAGCATGAAGATGCGCCTGTATGACAAATACCGTCCTTGGCGAGCGAGACCTTCAAAATGACCACATCTCGATCACAATCGGTCGTAATCGAGTGTACATTGACGAAATCGCCTGAAGTTGAACCTTTGTGCCACACTTCTTGCCGAGACCTTGACCAAAAAACAGCCTGACCAATCTCAATAGTTTTCTTCATGGTGGCTTCATTCATGTAGCCAAGCATGATAACCGTGCCACTATCTTTGAGTTGCAGAATAGCGGGAATTAGGCCTCTCTCGTCGTAGGTTAATTCACTGGGATCAAAACTGGTCATGCCATTTCTCCTTCTCATACGTTTTATAAGTGCTGATAGTCTCTAATTAACAGGTCGTATAGTTATTCCATGAGCACTCAGATAATCCTTCACCGATTTAATCGAATGCTCGCCAAAGTGAAAAATCGACGCAGCAAGTACCGCATCAGCCCCCCCTGAAGTAAAAAAAAAAAAAAAGTGTTCTGGCCCACCTGCTCCGCCTGATGCAATTATTGGGACGCGCACCTTATCTCTGATAGCCCTGAGTAAAGGAATATCATAGCCTTCCTTATGTCCATCACTATCCATCGATGTCACTAAAAGCTCACCTGCACCTCGCTCAGTAACTTCAATAGCCCATTCAATTACATCGATATCCGTCCTAGTACGACCGCCATGCGTAAAAATTTTCCATTGATTATCTCCTGTTGATTTTGCGTCTATGGCTACTACCGTACATTGAGATCCAAACCCATTTGCCGATTGCTCAATCAAGTCAGGGTTCTCAACAGCTGCGGTATTCAGAGAAACCTTATCTGCGCCGGACTCCAGCATTCTTCTCACATCCTCAGGCGACCGAACTCCTCCACCAACCGTCAGGGGAATAAATATTTGTTCTGCAGTTCTTTGTATCAGTTCGAAGGTGCTCGTCCGATCATCCGAAGAAGCGGTGATATCTAGGAAGACTAATTCGTCAGCTCCATCTTCCTCATATTGTGATGCAAGTTCGACAGGGTCTCCGGCATCGCGCAGGTTTACAAAGGAGACGCCTTTAACTACTCTCCCATTATCTACATCAAAACATGGAATAATACGCCGAGTTAACATTTAATTCTTCATCCTTTAGCCACTTCAAGTGCCTCCGATAAATTCACGTCACCGGTGTACAAAGCTCGCCCAATGATGACACCCTCAGCTCCAATTGATTTCAACTCAGAGATATCACCAATACTGGAAATCCCCCCTGCGACAATAAGTGAGAGTCTCGTTTGACTAGTAATATACTGACACATTTCAAGATTTGGGCCAATTGCAACTCCATCTCTCTCGATATCGGTATATATAATTCGCCGCACACCAACTTTCTCTAACTCTGTGAAGAAATCTACCGCTCGAATTGCACTGTCCTCCAGCCATCCAGAAACAGCTACAAAATCTCCACGGATATCGACCGAAACAATTAGTTCTTCGGCATACTCCTTGGCAAGTACTTCTAGCAGTTCTCGATCAGAAATAGCGGATGTTCCAACTATAAATCGACTAACCCCTAGAGCAACAACCCTCCGGATTGACTCCATAGATCGCAAGCCACCACCCAACTGAATCTTGACACTACAACCATTAACAATTTCCTGAACTAAGTCAAGATTGACTGGATATCCAGCTTTTGCGCCGTCGAGGTCAACTAAATGTAAATGACTCGAACCTTGTCTAACCCATTCTTCAGCAAAATCTTTTGGAGATCCAAAAACGGTTTCTTTGTCATAATCGCCCTGTACAAGGCGTACCGCGTTACCTCCTCGGATATCAACTGCCGGCATTATATCCATAGTTTTTCTCCTTGCCGCGTCATAAATCTGAAAATTAGTACGGTCTGCATCTAGCTTAATAAATCAATAAAATTTTGGTAAAGACGAAGTCCTGCAGGTCCGCTTTTCTCGGGATGAAATTGCGTAGCCATTAAATTTCCAATACCCACAACAGCAGGGAAATTTACCCCCGCATAACTTGCTTCTGCAATAACGCAGGCTGATTCTGTTGGCGCCGCAAAATAAGAGTGAACAAAATAAAAATGAAAGCCCGTCTCGATTCCAGCCATAATAGGATGTTCTGATACCTGATTTACGATATTCCAGCCCATATGAGGCACAACTGCTTCTTCTGGAAAACGTACTATCTCTCCACCAAGCACGCCAAGGCATTCGTGTTTTCCGCCTTCACGAGATATGTCGAATAGTGCCTGCATCCCCATACACACACCAAGAAATGGACGATCAGATTCTATAAACGCCGAAATAACTCGATCTAGACCACGTTCACGTAAATTCCGCATAGTATCCGCAGCGGCTCCAACACCTGGCACGATTAAGCCAGTTGCACTTGCGACCACTTTTGGGTCCGAGGTTATAATTGGTTTTCCGCCGGCCACCTTCACAGCGCGTTCGACACTCAGCAGATTACCTGCACCATAATCAACTATTACAACATCTCGCATATCTCAAATAGGCCTCGTAGAAAACAATTAGCTTATTACCCTAGTTTACAACCAAACATTCAAGAGAGTTCGTAAATAGCAATTAACAGACGTGACTGAACACTCTAGCCTATCCTATTAGGTATGCATGAGACGCTCAACGAAACTGAGATCGGGCAGAAAATAAATAATCTCCGTATCAGTATTCGATACCATGATCACAGATATTATGTACTGAATTCACCTGAGATTGGCGATTCCCAATACGACGACTTAATGCACCAGCTAAGAAAATTGGAGCAAGATTTTCCACAATTTCTCGATCAAGACTCACCCACACAGCGAATATCAGCAAACGTAGCTACTTCGTTTAGTACTGTATTACATCCTGAACCCTTGCTCTCGCTATCGAATGTATTCACCGCTGGTGAATTACAACTGTGGATCGACAAGGCACTGAGACAACACCCAGAATTAGAAACAAGTTTCGTACTTGAGCCCAAAATAGATGGCTTGGCTGTCTCTCTGGTCTACGAAAACGGAAAATTTGTTCGTGGCGCTACTCGAGGAAACGGACAAGAAGGTGAAGATATTACAGCTAATTTACGAACAATCAGAGGTTTGCCTCTGACATTAACGCACTCAGGTGCGCAGAAAATACCTGACCGCTTTGAAGTTCGGGGTGAGGTATATATCAGTAAAATTGAATTTACTGAGCTAAACAAGCGAAGAGCCAAACAAAACTCACCCCTATATGTAAATCTGCGCAACACAGCTGCTGGGTCGCTTCGCAACTTGGACCCAAAGATTACTGCACGCCGAAATCTCAGTGTTTTTATATATCAACTGGGCTGGACAGAAAGTAGTCACTTATTTGACTCCCATCGAGAAACAATCGAATGGCTAACATCCCTTGGGTTCCCCACAAACCCATTGCTAAAGACCATTTCAGATGTAGACGAAATTGTTGACTACTGTAAAAATCTCGAAGCCGAACGTGACTCATTAAACTATGACATCGACGGAGTGGTTATCAAAATAAATAGCCTCGCATCACAGAATAGCTTGGGGATAGTTGGTCGCGAACCACGCTGGGCAACCGCATGGAAATTTGCCGCTGAACAAGCTATTACGGAGCTACGAGATATAAAACTTTCAGTTGGACGAACGGGTGTACTGACTCCATACGCTGAACTCGTACCAGTGTTCGTGGGAGGAGCAAATATATCGGTAGCAACACTCCATAATCTAGATCACATACAAGATCTAGATCTTCGAGTCGGAGATCATATTGTCGTACAGCGGGCAGGAGAAGTTATCCCTCAGATTCTAGGCCCTGTTTTATCTCAAAGACCGCAAACCGCTGTGGCATTTGACATGCCTTTAACCTGCCCTGACTGTCAGGCTCCGATCGTAAAAAAGGCTGCTGAAGCCGCTCACTATTGTTCGAATATGAATTGTCAAGGTCGGCTTGCGCGACAAGTCGAGCATTACGTATCAAGACAAGCACTGAATATTGAAGGATTTGGTGAAGAGCGCGCATCATTGCTGGTTCGAAACGGGTGCATAAAATCTTTAGCAGATATTTATCTTATGCAAGATAAAAAGACCCAAATTCTTGATTTTAAAAATAGGCTTGACCGACTGAGATTAATCGCCAGGAAGTACGGGAAAAACAATGATACCAAACTAGTGCGGTACCTCAAGAGAATCGATCAGCTAGACAAGTTCCCTGGAATTCGAGAAAAATGGTTCCAAACGCTAGAGGGTGGTCTCACAGAGAGCAAAACCTTGCCACTTCACCGGCTTCTAATTGGACTCGGTATTAGACATCTTGGTGAAACCACGGCCAGATTAATTGCTGAGCGATTCAGAACTCTGGCAAGCCTCCGCTCAGCTAGTCAAGAAGATATCCTCGCCATCACGGGCATAGGCGAAATTGTTGCCAGCAGCATCTATGAATGGGTCCATGAATCGAACAATCAAATCCTTATGGATAAATTAATTAGCCTAAACCTAAATGTTGAGGAAAATCAAATAGCATTTGGAGATACTCTCACTGGCCATAAAATTGCAATAACCGGAACTTTGACACGTTGGAAACGGTCTGAAATTCAAAATCTAATTCGGCAGCAAGGTGGAGAGGTGGTCGCATCGGTCTCAAAAAACACCACTCTTTTGCTCGCTGGAGATAAAAAAAAAAAAAAGAG
>JAQWLS010000103.1 GCA_029247135.1 Dehalococcoidia bacterium
TGATCATCGTCGTCGTCATGCTTTTTGTCATCGTGATCATCGTCGTCGTCATGCTTTTTGTCATCGTGATCGTCGTGATCATCGTCGTCATCATGCTTTTCGTCATCATGGTCGTGATCATCGTGATCATCGTCGTCGTCATGCTTTTTGTCATCGTGATCGTCGTGATCATCATCGTCGTGATCGTCATCTTCTTTATGTTTGTCATCATCGTGATCATCGTGATCATCCTCGTCATCCCAACCTCGCAATTTGATGCCAGAAGACAAGATGATGAAATTATCCGAGTCCACTATCCACTCGTCCAAACCTTCACCTATTCCAAATACGAGAACAGAATCACTGATTTGCTTCTGAATGGAGGGGGTCATATTAAATGTGTGTGGGGATTCACCTGGTGCTAATAAAAGCGATACGTTGGCCTTATCACCGGCTATTTGTCGAGCAATATCGTAAGCTGGAAAAATTGTTGCTGACACAGTGATAATTTCGGTATCGGATGCTGAGTCACTGCTTTGCGCAGCTGCGGAGCCGGTTTGTGTGGTGGAAGATTCTGTGCTGTTCGAGTCGCTTGTACATCCGCTTAAAAGAATACTCAACGACAAAAACACAGTTATCAACAAATGATGTTGTTTGATTACTTGAGGGACTGAAAATTTACTAAGGCTCATCGGCTTGCTCCAATTTATTCCGAAATTACTGCATTGATTAACAATTTATTTAATTGAAGAATCAAGACTAGTTCTCATTTTTGTTTGGTGCAAGTATTTGAGAATCATTCTCAAATACTAGTGCCAGAGAATATTACGTCGATTATTTTAAGAAGCCGGTGCTAGTCGAAACGGCTGGTGGGACTTAGTAATTGATAATGTTCTCGGAGTGTGTTGGTTTCATATTTTGTCCGAAAGATACCGCGCTTTATGAGGATGGGAATAACATCTGCTACAAAGACATCAAACATATGTGGGAGGACGGGTGGCATTAGGTTGAAGCCGTCTGCTGCTCCATCATTAATCCAATCTTCCATAAGGTCTGCAACCTGTTCGGCTGTGCCGGCGAACGTGTAGTGACCACGTGCACCTGAAAGTTTGAATAGCAACTCGCGCAAGGTTGGTTTTTGGTTTCGTATTAGATCTATGATGAGGCTAGGACGACTTACGGATCCCTGTAAGTTTTTTGGATCTGGAAAGTCTTCTGGAACGAGCGGTTTATCTAAATCGATATGAGAGAGATCGATGCCACCGAAATTTCCAGATAGCCTCTTCAGTCCCACTTCCTGATCACCTAACTCGTCTAATTCCTTGGCATATTGTTTGGCCTTGGATTCGGTTGAGGCAATTACGGGACTCAGTCCAGGCATGATTATGCACTGATTTGCAGGCCGGCCTTCGGCCACGACTCGCGATTTAATGTCACGGTAGAAATCCTGTGCGGCAGCTTTTTCCAGGACAGCCGTGAAAATTGCTTCGCCATGTTTTGATGCAAAACTACGGCCAGGTTCGGAGGATCCAGCCTGAACAAGTACCGGCCGTCCTTGAGGTCCTCTAGGCACAGTTAGTGGGCCACGAACGTCGTAGAACGTGCCTTCATGATTGATTGGTTGAATGCGGCCGGGCAAGGTGTATTGTCCACTTTCGCGGTCGTCCACTATCGCATCTTCAGCCCAGCTATCCCAAAGGCCGTTTACTACCTTCATAAATTCATCAGCGCGTTCATATCTCTCTTCGATACCTGCCTGCGGGTCAGCACTATAGTTACTTGCGGCGTGGCCTGATGCCGTAGTGACAATATTCCAAGCAATTCGTCCGTTGCTAATGTGATCAAGGGAGGCGAACTGACGAGCTAAATTGTAAGGTGCGGAATATGTTGTTGAAGCGGTTCCTATAATGCCGATTTTTTTTGTAATAGCAGCTAACGCACCAGCGAGTGGAACTGGATCGAGTACTGCGCGCGGTGTGTACTCAATGTCAGGGCCGAGCGACAAAATATCGGATAGAAAAATAGAATCAAACGCTGCATCTTCTGCCTTCCTAGCTAAATCTTCGTAGTAACGAAAATCTGTAAGCAAAAAAGGAGTCGCATCCTTATGCCGCCAAGCCGCTTCGTGATGACCACGACTGTGTATGAATAGGTTTAGGTGTACTTGCCGTTTCATGAGAGTATTTCCTAGATGCCAGAATTTAAATTAGGGATTAAGACAGACATTTATTTTACAGACGACCAGTCAGTAGGTCGGCACAACTTGTTATTCTGACCTGCAACCAGACCTTCGCTTTTGCTGAGGTACTCATCCCAACGAGGGTCAGCCTCGCGTGCTTGTCTTTTTTGTTCTAAGTCACCCAGACTTTCATATCCCCACATGTGTACGACTTGGTTTAACGGTCCATGCTCAACCACAAAATATCCGAGTGGTTCACCTATGTATTCACGTAAGACAGGCAGTGCATATTCCTCAAACAAACTTAAGTAGGTCTTCATTTTTCTGGGAACTATGTCATATGTGCGTATATCAACAATCATTGTGAAACTCCTAAAACTATGCAGGTTTTTAAGTAATACCGAAGATGATAACTAATTAGTTGTAGTTATATCATCTTGTTTGCAGACGAATTTTTATGATCTATATACTGATATCAAAACTAGATGGAGGAGTTGGTATGTCTGACTTTGATTTGGGAGAAATAAAAGCATTGACTTGGGATGTCGGGGGGACAGTATTTGACTGGCATCACACCATTAAGCGAGAAATAAGTGGATTGGCCGAAGCACAGTCGAAACAGATTGATGCTGCAGCGTTTGCTAACAAATGGCGATTTAAGATGTTTGAACTTCTCCAGCCCGTTAGAAAAGGTGAGGCGACATGGAGGAATGCAGATGAACTTCACCTCGAGGCTCTGGATATTGTTTTGGATGAGCATGATTGGGCGATGACTCTGAGTGCGAGACAGGATTTGAATACAGTTTGGCATCGATTAGATGCGTGGTCCGACGCTCCGGCATGCATCGAAAAGTTAAGAAGTCGATTTCAGGTGACTGTTTTGACAGTTTTATCTCTCCAAATAGCTGTTTCAAGTTCAAAACACAATCAAATGTCGTGGGACAATATATTTTCTTGCGAATTTCTTGGACACTACAAGCCGGATCCGGAGGCCTATCAAAAGGCTGCAAGTCTCTTGGGATTGCGCCCCGACCAGGTAATGATGTGTGCAACTCATAAGAATGACTTGAAGAGTGCGGCAGATGCCGGATTGAGGACGGCTTACGTACATGTATCTGATGAGCATGACGTAGTATCGAAACATTTTTTTGGCGCTGATGCTTCGGTCCAGATACCAACTGACGATCAGTTTGATGTCGTCGCCAAAGATTTTCCGGACTTGAGCACCAAGTTACTCGCATAAAATAGACAAATCAAGATTAATGGAGGAGATAGATTGAAAATGGATGCATCTCGAGCTAATTTACTCAACTCAGTATCGCTTATCGTAATCGGCTTGTGGGGTTATTTTGCGGTCTCATCTGTGACTGCATTGATTCCGGTCGTTTTCGGTGTGACGCTTCTTTTATGTTTCTTAGTGGCGTCTAATAAACCAGATTTGAATCATATTGTTACTCATATTGCTGTGCTTCTCACACTGATTATTTTGTTAGCTCTGGTAGGAATGCGGCTACCTACATCACTCGATACGGGAGGAATGGGACTTCTTCGTGTGTTGGTTATGATCGGCACGTCTGCTCTGGCAACAGTATTTTTTGTGAAGAGTTTTATTGATGCCAGGCGGAATCGTTAGAAATTATTGACTTTAA
This sequence comes from Dehalococcoidia bacterium, assembly GCA_029247135.1. Classification (GTDB taxonomy): domain Bacteria; phylum Chloroflexota; class Dehalococcoidia; order UBA2979; family UBA2979; genus UBA2979. The sequence goes on from JAQWLS010000103.1 coordinate 3,808, forward strand.
TGTAGAGTTAATTCTTAGTGCATTCCTCGCCTGACCGCTATCACGGTCTCGACGCCCTCAGAGGGATTGCCATGTTGTTGGGTATAGTTCTCCATGCGGCAATACCGTATTACCCAGATCTTCCCCGGGATAGTTGGCCGACTGACAGAAATTCCTCTGAGATCATTAGACTGATCATGGATTTTATCCATATGTGGAGAATGCCAGTGTTCTTCATGCTGGCTGGATTTTTTGCGAATCTGATTATTAGTCGTAAATCATGGAAGGTTTGGTGGGTAAACAGGTGGCTACGTCTTGCCCTTCCAATGATCATCTTTTTTCCACTGACTGGGTTGTCGCTTCCCTGGATTTTTGAATATGGCTGGAAAGGGGACATCCGCTTTTTCTACTCGAACGAGGGTCAGCCCCATCATCTTTGGTTTCTTTGGCACTTGATGATATTTGTGGCACTCACGATGGTATTCAGCGGGCCTGCGGTAGTTTTGACAATTGTATCTGAGGTTATTGAGGGGACTCGAGTCGCGTTTATTCAGACGAGCCTCGTATGGATTAAGGATTTGATGGCAGGTATATTTTTCAGACCAATGGTTCCTATCGGTTTTATTTTCTCTCTTTGATCATCAATATTTCTACATGGGGTGAACTCCCCGAAAACCTGTTCGCCAGTGGATTGTATTTTATACTTGGATATGGTTTGTACAAGAACGGTAGATTGCTTTCGACCATAATTTCCCATTGGCCCACCTATGTGTTGACTGGTTTTCTGCTGTTTTTTGGTTATTGTGTGCTGATTCTCACCGATCAAACTCCCAACTATGCTGCTTCTGATTTGGACGGTCTGCGAGAACTGGCGAAATACGGGATCAGAATTTGCTGTGCCACGATATTTTCTTTTGGTTTCATTGGACTGGCGGAAAATCGATTTGGCGCCCCTAACAAGATGTTGCGTTTTGTATCAGATGGTTCCTATTGGATGTATCTCATCCATCTTCCGGTAGTGGCATTTATTACGTTTTCAATGTTTGAATGGAACCTACCAGTAGCGTTCAAATTTATGATCGCAATATTATTGACGACACTTGTTTGCCTTATCTCATATAAATTTTTTGTCCGGAACACATTGATAGGCTTACTTTTAAATGGTCATCGGTCAAGGAATTGAGCATCAAACATAAATATGAGTCAAATCTTTATCTAGCCTGTAAATGACAAGGGTTCGAGATGTAAAACTATAGATTTAGGTCACCGTCATTGGCGATAGTTCCATAAGGATTAGCGGGTCTCACTAAGTTGCGGCATTATTTGCCGGGGTAATTCACCCATCCTACGGCCCAGAGAAGAGAGAGATCTTTCAAAAAACCAGGCCATTCCCGAATGTATGTCATCATTGAAAGGATCGAGCCATGATTGATCGAGGTGACCCGGTCCAAAATAGGCCCCTAAAAGTGACCCTGCGGTGGCGCCAAAGCTATCAGTGTCAGCTCCTTGGCTGACTTGAATACAGATTCCATGCCCAATATTTTCAGCAAATTTGAGGGCGTTTATCAGCATTCCTGTTTCTTGATAGATACGGCAGTGCCCATAATCGCCATATTTATTGTTTAGCTGATCGTACGCCTGTTCCCATGAGTCTGAAGTTCGTACCACTTCCAGACATGCCGAAACACGTTCGTAAAATCGACTTTTCTGCGGTACGTACTGAAGAGCATTCTCAAAAATTTCTATCCGATCGTCGGTCACTTGGGCGATTGCTATAGCCGCAGCTATGAACATGGTTCCGTATATACCAGTTCTATTATGAGTGAAGCTTGAGTCTTTCCACGCCATGTTCGCAGCATTTTGTGGTCTACCAGGACAGGCATATCCATAGGCATCTGCTCTTATCGCCGCCCCGCACAACTCATCTCCAGGATTGAGAAAGTCATTAAATGAAGCCAGATGTCCGGGTCGCGCTTTAGCAGTAGTCCTGGGGCCGACTCCACCCTTCTCCAAGAAGGATTCTAGGGTAAACCGATCAAGAGATTCGGTGCCTGCCCGCACGAGAGTGGTTCTTTCTGGGCCGAATGTCGTGTGAAAATTCAGATGTTTTAGCCATAAATCCTGTACATCAGCGTGCGTGAAGTCAGGGCCATATTCTTCCAAAGTAAGCATTCCCATTATCGTGTAATTTATGTCATCGTCTGGAGCGACATACTGAATAAATTCTCGTGCTGTTTCTGAAAAAGAATTATGGACTCGTGGAAGGTATTGTTCGATGTCTTTAGAAACGTATTTATCCAGAGGCCAATCACCCATCGTTTCCAATGCACGTCGTATTTCATGACCAGTGAGACTTGTTTCTAAAGGCTTTCCCAGCACGCAACCAGCAACTGATCCGAGAAATGCAGATTCTACTCGCTCTGCACTTTCGTTTAAGTCTATATTTGCAATCACACCAGTATTACGCCCAGGGTGAGACTCACTCCAGATATCTTCAATTTCATTTGGTTCCACATATGGCCAATCGCTACGGATAGGCAAATCAGATAAGTCACCAGCAAAAGCTAATAAGTCATCGTAACTATCAGGCAAAGATTCTAATCTTGAGATTAGACCGTCAATGTTGTGTCCCTGTTCCCCCTTATTTAGCACGACACCGTGTATCCGAGTTTTTAGAGTATCTAGGCTAATTATCATGTCTCATAATCTCCATTCTCGTCATCAGCAAAATTCACTTAGGTGGATGTCTTACAGTAAGTGTTTTTAAAGGCTGTCTTTTTTTGGTTGGTCCATTTTTGCAATCATCTCATCAAATCTTTTTTGGGCGATTTTTCGTTCCTTCAAAGCTATACGTTTCATTTTCAACGTACCTTTAGCGCGCTTCTTTTTTTTAGTTGTAGTCATTAAAAATCCTGATTTTTGAACTATATCCTATTGAAATCCGGATCTGCGCAGATATTGCAGTTGAACCTGGGACTAAATAATATCGGCATTTGTTGCTATACATGGAATTTCATAAAACCTGCCTTTCACAACGTCAGGTTATCTAAAGGGAATGTAGGTTGCGTGAAGACAGAATCCAGAGATTTAATTATTCACTTAATTAGTAGTAGTATGTTCGTGAAATATAAGCGAGTTAGCGATAATTTAAGAGGCGGAAACTATGTCATTTATGATTCGATTTGATCAAGGAACAGTCACTGTCGATCAGTATCATGCGATAAACCAGGGCTTAGAGGATGCGGGACAAGGTAATCCAGTAGGTCGTGAATTCCACGTCGGCTATGTTGAGGAAGATGGAAGTCTGAGCGTCGTGGACGTCTGGGATTCCATGGAAAATTTCGAGAAGTTCGGAGAGACTCTGATGCCCGTTTTGAAGACTGTCGGAGCTGACGCCGGTGAGCCGACTATCCTTTCGGTGGACACCATTATTTGTCCAGATTAGTGACGTAAGGAAAGTACTAATCTGCTTGAGTCTCCCAAGCATAGAGGTCGAAAAGATTGCACCCATAGCTACGCAGAAAGCATTATTTACCGGTAAGGCGAAACTTATGACTGTTGATGCAGAATTACGTTTGAGGCAAATTTGCCTTCTTGCTCATGACTTGGAGTGGACATCAGGTGTTTTGAGTGCTGCCTTTGATGCGCCAGTTGTATTTCGTGATTCACGCATGGCGGCCGGTGGTAATTTGACGAACACACACATTCGTTTAGGCGATTCTTTTCTGGAGACAGTCTGTCCTTCTGACAGCGCTTGGGCGAATTCGACTACTCAAACTCGACTACTGGATCGAAACGGTGACTGTGGTTACATGGCGATTGTTCAAGTGCCCGATATTGCGGTAGCTTCCAGATCGATGTCGATTCAAGGATCCGGTACGGGAATTGTGGCTGGAAATTGGAATCTTTGTGAGGGAGGGCCGGGGTCAGGATTGACAGGTGTCAAATCAGGACCCTATGAGTTGGGAACTTCTCTGACGAAGGAGCCGGATATGGTGTCAGGGGTGAATGTTCAATTTCATCCCCGCGATTTTGGTACTCTAGCGGAAATACAGGAGAATTGGCCCGGACAGGATCAGTTCCCTCAAAATACAGGAACCTATTATCCTGCTGGAAATCAATGGCAAACTGACGTTGAGTCGAGACCTCATGGTGGAGTGACCACCGGTTTTGCGGCTGTGGAGATCGCCTGTGCCGATGTTGACCCGGCAGAGATTTGTCTTCGGTGGTCCAATGGCTTAGGGGGCGGCTGCTCTCTTCTGCCTGATGATCCAACTTCCTTGCAATTGGCTGATTTTCAAACGATGCGTTTTGTCGAATCTTCTGATGGTCGAACAGGTGTGGTAGGGGTGGATCTTTGGCAGGCACCTGGCAGCAAGAAATTTGAGTCACTAGAGATATGTGGGGTTAGGTGGAAAGTTGTACCGTATCCGGGCTAATTTACATTAGTTTGCTATAAAGTTTTTAATGTGTTCAGGTCAAGTTTGAGCCATAGACATGTGATACTGGCAGGTCGCGAGGCGGTCCCCCGTTCGATATACGAGGGGGAGCCTCGCGAGCCAAAACCTATTATAAAATTTAGAGAAGGCCTGTTATTTCCATTCCCATAGGTCCCAAGTAGCAGCGCCTGCGGCATCAACTACCCAGTCATAAACCACAGCAATTCCATCTACAGATGCAAGAGAGGGCGCTGAAGTCTCGAAATAAACCACTCCCTTAAAAACAGCACTCCCATCTTCCATAAATTTCCCAACTCCGGTTGCCCTGAAGGTCGCGACTCCATCGGCGGCTATTATTACGCCAGCATTTGGGCATTCACCGTATAGCGTGCCGTTCGGTCTCATTTCCGCCGCATACGTTGCAAATCCTTGAACATCGGCTCCTGCGAGAGTGCCAGTCAGTCCCGCTGCAGTAGTTTCAAATGTCGGATTCCCATTAGTTGCGGGAAGTGCCTTCAACGTTGTTGGACCGCTAATCACTCCTATTTTTTCACCTAGCATGATTTCCTCCTAAGAATTTATTCCAGTGGAACGTACCACAAGTTTCTGTGGAGGGTTTTTACACCTGTTAGGTCTTCAGTAGTGGTCGAACCAATCGACCAAAGCGTTCAGCCTCCTCATCATGCAAGTAACCCGATAAGCAAAAGGATGTACAGCCAGCGTCGATAAATTGCTGTAACGTGTCGGCGCACTGCTGTGGATTGCCAACCACTGCTATCCCAGCGCCTGGTCTAAACCTGGTCAGGCCACTCCAAAGATGAGGGGCTATCCAAAGACCTTTTTCTGCTGCGAGCTGTTGAACTCGCTGATTCGCTTCGGACCCAGCCACACGGATTTTTAAAAGATCACGCCTCGCTTCGGGTATGTGACGTATCAGGTCTTCTGCAGCTTGAAGAGCCTCCGCTTCGCTCTCCCGACAGATGATTTGTAAACGCATGCCAAACTCAAGCTCGGTTTCCCGTTCATGACGAGCAGTGAGACTTCGAAGTTCAGTAATATTTTCAGCAATTTGTTCTGGCATGTCGCCCCAAAACAAGTGCACATCAGAGTGCTTCGCTGATAGTTCCCAAGCAGACGCAGAGCCACCACCCAGATAAAAACGCGGCTGTCGCGAAGGCTTTGGATTAATGCTCGCACCTGTGATCTGATGGAAGTAGCCCTCGAAGTCTACTGGAGCCTCTTCGGCCCACAGTAGTTTCATGATTGTCACCTCTTCATCCATAAGGGCGTAGCGCTCTTCTTTGGTATAGGAGACACCTTCGGACTTAACCTCTTCATCTGCCTGACCCGCGATCAAATTGACACAGATACGGCCACCGCTCATCTGATCAAATGCAGAGATCATCTTAGCCAACAAGACCGGGTTGATATACCCAGGCCTGGCAGCAATTAACGAAGATATTTTGTTTGTATTTGCGGTGATAAATGCACCGGTGATATAAGCTTCCCAGCACGCGCGGTCGACCGGTATCAGAATATAGTCGAACCCAGACTCTTCGGCTGTCTTGGCGACTTTACTGAGGTATTCTGGTGTTACGTCTATCCCTGCCTCCGGAACCCCATAGGCTGTAGTGTCTCCTGCCGTTGGTAAAAACCAACCAAACTCTAACGGACTATTAGTCATAAGGTACCACCAGCGCTCAATATTCTCTGATCGTTATTGTAGTCACAAATCACAGCCGGATAGCTCTAATTTTTAGCGTCTTCTATGAGCCAATTCTAGACATACGAGGTTTACCTCTAGATATCGAGCACGAGTAGAGTCGCGAATCTGTTGCTGTTTATGAAGTTTATGGAAGTACGGTATCCTCGGCTAAAAAAATCCACAAAACCTTTACCAGGCTGCGGTAATTTGATACTTTGATAAAGCAGAAGATGGGGAGTGCGCTCGTGGTTCGTTTATCCGACCTTCACCCCAACGAGGCCGATCATCTACGCGCCCGAGCTGATGCGATGCCTCAGTTCGAATGCGAACGGTGGCTCACGCCACGACCTTTGGCTGAATCAACCGTCGCACTGGTTTCCACCTGCGGGATGCATCGGCGTGACGATCCACCATTTACCCTAGGTGCCGTCGACTACCGCCTGATTCCACGGGACGTAGACTGGGCTGACATCGTTATTTCGCACGTCAGTACGAACTTCGATCGCAGCGGGCTAGCTGATGATCCGAATGTGGCGATGCCACTCGACCGACTCGAAGATCTCGCCGCTCGCGGTGAGATCGGTGATGTTTCTAGTTGGCACTACACGTTCATGGGAGGGCACCCGCGGCCGCAGATGTTCGAGGAGGCCGGCAAGGAAGTCGGCCGTCTCCTCGCCGAGGACGGAGTCGATGTGGCGCTCCTCGTCCCCATTTGACCTCTTTGTTCGGGCGCGGTTGGCGCCCTCGCCCACTTCATCGAGCGCGCCGGCGTAGCCACGGCTTCGATCAGTCTCGTTCGTGAACAGACCGAACGGGTGCGACCGCCTCGAGCGCTGTGGGTTTCGTTTCCACTCGGCCGGCCACTCGGCATACCTGGAGACGCCGATTTTCAACTTGACGTGCTGCGAGCCACGCTTGGCATGCTTTCTACCGCAACGGAACCCACGATCGAGGACTATCCGACGGACGCACCAAGCGTCGGACCCGAGGCGTGGGCGTGCCCAGTGTCTCTTGATGTTGAGCTTGATGACTCTTTGGCCGGCCGACTTCTTGCGGAGGTGGGCCGGCTGCGACCATGGGCGGCCGAGACTCGACGCAGTCGAGGACGCACGCTCTTTGGGCTCTCTGGGGCTGGACCGGACGAGGTCGACGACGTGGCCATAGTTCTGGCTACGGTCGCTGAATCGGGAAACGTTACGGACCCGCCGGACACGGCCATTGACTGGGCACACCCCATGCCGTTCCTAATCCGCCATCTTGCCGAAGATCTCCGCAGTTTCTACCACGAGGCCATTGCCGCCCAGCCCGGTGACACACCTCCGAACCACGACGCACTCAACAGATGGATCTTCGGCGAAACCGTGCTCGGCGAGGTGCTCCTCACGATCGGCGGCCACCTCACCATCGCCGGCGATGCTGACTCAATGGCGCTAATCGTCCGCAATTTGACGATCCTCGAAGGTCATTTTGAGACTGACTTTACAAACTGATGGTGCTGATCGTCGACTAGAAGACGTAACAAATTATGATCAATAGATGACATTTCATATTCCTCACAGCCGTAAGCGAAGAGAAATGTCCGAGTGGTTGACATCACTATTTCCAAAAATTCGCCCCGCTTTCATTGCGGATGATGGTTGCTGGATAGCATCTATGATGACGCGTAGCGCCGATCACAATCCTCCTTGGGCATGGATAGGCTGGGCATTTGAGTCTGTGAGCGAAAACGGAGGATTTACTCGACTTCAAGAGCGACTGATAGAAAAGCATGGGGCGACGAGTTGCGGTGGGCAAGAGATACTTGATGAAGCAGCTCGGCAGCTGGTTAGTGAGACGTGCGCTACCGCCTGGAGTGTACAAAACTTTGGTTCAAATGCTCTCTCACGATCAGATGGAGCTCTCTTGAAGAACAATACATCTCGTAACTGGATCGTCTCAAGTGATGG
>JAQWLS010000105.1 GCA_029247135.1 Dehalococcoidia bacterium
CCAGTACAGATGAGGTCGATTCAATTTTGGGTGTGGTTGGAGTTGATACTATTTCTGGCGTAATCTCAGGTTCTACTTGAAGTACCTCAATTTCAGGTTGGTCATCCTCCGCCGTAACGGTCGGACTACTTACTTCTACACGTTTTTTTTTTTTTTTATTCGTTGCCCTGCCATCTTCACTCTTGTCCTGTACGAGTACTTGAGACTGAACAGATTTAACTGTGTCATTTGATTGAATTTCAATTTCATGATTAGCAAGAGCTAGCCTAGATATTGCAATTTCAAGAGGGAGTGGTTCAAATTCGCCACCCGAATATCTACTAGAGGTAACTCGTGTCAAACTCTCCAACGCCTCAATAATTTGATCAACCGTGATGGCTTTATTCTTCGCCAGTTGATCGATTCCTTCGATCAAATCTTCATTGAATTCGAGTCCTCCAGCTGCCCCTGCTTTCATCAGAAGTGTCGCCCGCATAACAAGAATGATGTCACTAGCGAGTCTTCGAATATTAACTCCATCAGCAACCGCCATATTAATCGTCATAAGACTAGATTTAAGATCATGCTCAAAGATTGAAGTTGTAATCGCGAGCGCCCGACTGTCCATCGTCAGTCCAAGGTTCGTTCGAATGTCTTCCGCGCTCGGATTTGGTCCATATGATGCAGTCACACGATCCAATGCATTCACTGCGTCACGAAGTGATCCCGTTGCGTAACGAGCTATCAGGTTATAACCCGTGCTATCAATCATAAAGCCTTCGCTCTCGGCAATCTGAGTAAGTCTTTTTATCACCGTATTGATTGGAATTCGAGATAACTCAAACCGCTGTGATCTTGACAAAATCGTAGGAATTACCTTCTCAGGTTCCGTCGTGGCGAAGGCAAAAATCACATGAGGTGGAGGCTCTTCCAATATCTTAAGCAACGCGTTAAAAGCTTGGCTACTGGCCGCCAGTGAATGAATCTCATCAAGTATGTATACCTTGTATTGGCTATTTACTGGCGTGTACATCGCCTTCTCAGCCAAATCACGCATTCCATCTACATTACCACCATTAGCTGAATCTATTTCAATCAAATCAATCGCACGACCTGAATCATGGGCTAAGCATGATGGACATTGGTCGCATGTATCGCCGTCCACCGTGCTCTCACAATTAACAGCCTTGGATAAAATTCTTGCAAGTGTCGTTTTACCTGTGCCACGGGGACCAGAAAACATGTATGCATGTGATATGCGATCTGATTTGACCGCATTTTTAAGTGTTTCTACTACAGCGTCATGCCCAAACACTTCTGAAAATCGATTAGGACGCCATTTTCGATACAAAACTTCTTGAGCCATTTGACCTCCAACAGAAGAGAACTCTATTCTAGCAGCAACCAGGCTCAATCAGACCATACGACTCAGCAAAGTCTGTTAATGGATATGTTCACCTAGCCAGTCTTCCTCGATCGATGACATGAGTCGCTCGCTTCGCTCATCATCATGAACATGACCTAGGAGATGCAACAAACCATGAACGATGACATGATTTAGTTCGATATTGAATTCGAGACCGGCTGATTCTGCATTTTTCCTGACTACTTCCTGACAGATTACGACGTCGCCGAAATTCTCGGGTGGCACGTCGGCTAATTCAAGCCAGTCATGGTCTATCGGAAAGGACAGCACATCAGTAGCAGCATCAATGCCACGATGCTCGTTATTCATATTCTGCATCACCGTTGCCGAGACAAAAACGACGCTCAACATCGCAGCAGGTTGCCCAATTTCACTCAATATTTCCTTTGTCAGAGTTACTGCCGCATAGGCTTCAGCTGGAATAGCCTCTGAATCGACGCTAACAAGCTCAATCTCATATCGAATTTCATCTACTGACGACATCACATCAACGTCTCAGCGGCCGCTTTCGCTAAATTTATTAGGCTATTTGGAAGTACTCCTAATAGAATTACCCCTAGAGCCATAACTCCCAAAACAAACTGCTGCCAACCGTTGGGTCGGATCTGTGTAGCTTTCTCATCTGAGTCTTCAAGCCACATGATGCGGACCCAGCGAAGATAATAATAAGCTGATATTGCTGTGTTAATTACTGCAACCGCCACCAATCCCACTAACCATGGGTTACCGGCACTAATTGCTGCATTAAATACATACACTTTTGCGACGAAGCCAACCGTAGGCGGAATACCCGTCAATGAAAGTAGGCTGATGGTTAACACCACAGCTAAAAAAGGCGACCTCTTGAGCATTCCGGCATAGCCTGCAATTTCTGTGTTACCTGTTCTATGTTCGACTACATGTATACAAAGAAAAGCACCTAGGTTGGTGAAGAGATAGGTTCCGACGAAGAACGCCACCGCCCCAGCCCCTAATGTAGAGCCCACCGCAAGAGCTGCCAACCCGACGGCTATATTTCCAGCCTGCGCAATCGATGAGTAACCAAGCAGACGTTTTGCATCTGTTTGTCGAAGCGCACCTGTATTTCCTATGATCATCGATGCGATCGCCAATATTGAAAAAATCTGGCTCATATCATCTGATAAAAAGGAGTCTCCACCGGCTAGTCCACCGTATAAAATTCTTAATGCGATAGCGAACCCTGCAGCCTTAGAGGCAACCGAGAGAAATGCCCCAACGGGGATTGGTGCACCCTGGTAGATATCCGGGGCCCAGCCGTGAAAAGGTGCGAGCGCCATCTTGTATCCCACGCCTGCTGTGATAAATATAAATGTGAGAAGCAGTACTAGTTTAAATTCCTCTGGTGAAGAAAGAATGAATCGAGAAATCATGTCCAAAGAAGTTGAGCCTGATACTCCAAACAGGAAAACTAGACCATATAGTAATACCGCCGCCGCCACTGCACCGGTCAAAAGATACTTCAATCCCGCTTCGGCTCCGCGATCATCCCGTACAATTGCTGCGAGAATAAATTGAGACAGTGAAATAGTCTCAATCGCTATAAAAATGGTGATTAAATCATTTGCCTGTGTGAGTATTAACATCCCGCCCACAGCAGTCAAAAGCAAGGCATAGAACTCCATTTCATTTTCAAGTTTGGCTGCCCAATCTTGAGTCGCTAATACTACGGCGATTGTGGCTCCGACGATGATCATTGAGAAAAATATTGAAAAAGCGTCGAGTTTAACTGCGCCGGAAAGTCCAACCGAATCAGTTTGATTTAAATGATGTGCTATAAGCCAACCAAATGCCAAAACCAACGAAAGGCTCGTCCAGAAACCAAGGTATCTCTTCTTGATTGGCAAAAGGCCAAGTAGAAGAATTACTCCCGATCCACAAAAAGCAACAAGAGCAGGAGCCACAAGGTTCAGATGGTCAACAAGCGTCATACTAGTTCCTCCAGAGCTTCCATCACTTGAGCAATAGGAAGTATTCCACTCTCAATAGACTCAGCAAGTAGAGCCGGGTACACACCAAATAAAACAATCGGTATCAATAGAGCCGCAATAGCTAGCCATTCATGCCAAGAAGTACTATCACGAAGATGTTCCCATTCTTTTCGAGGCGGTCCTTGAAACACACGTTGCACAGTCCACAGGATATAGCCTGATGAAAGAACCACTCCAAAAATACCCAAGATAGTTGCCACTGGATGAGGTTCAAGGGCTCCTAAAAACACAGTAAGCTCAGCAACAAACCCAGATAACGCCGGTAAACCCAATGAGGCAAGACCGGCAATTACCATAATGACCCCACCCTTAGGAAGATGGTGCATTAGACCAGACATCTCCGAGATTTGACGCGTGTGTGTCCGCTCATAGACGTATCCGACCATCACAAACAAAAGGCCTGTGATAGTTCCATGCGTAAACATCTGAAACGCAGCACCACTAAATCCAACTGAATTCATAGCACTTACACCAAGAAGAACATATCCCATGTGCGATACTGATGAATACGCGATAAGCCTCTTGAGATCGGTCTGGCGTAGCGTTATTACACCACCCCAAATAATTGATATCCCCGCTAACGTGGCGAGAATAGTTTGCGAATCGTACGCGACCTCTGGCAGCAACGGTACTGCGATACGCAAAATTCCATAGCCACCCATTTTCAAAAGTACACCAGCAAGCATCACTGAAACTGCTGTTGGAGCGTCAGTATGTGCATCAGGTAACCATGTATGAACTGGAAATACAGGTAATTTAACCAGGAATGCAAGCATAATTGACCAAAAAATCAGGCCTAAAGGAACTGCTGCATCGGTGACAGGAGAATCCGTCAATGTCTGAATATCAAACGAACCTCCGGCAGCTCCTAGAAGCAAAAAGCCCGCCAGCATGAGTGCTGAACCCGCAAGTGTATAGAGTAAGAACTTAGTCGCCGAATACAGTTTGCGG
>JAQWLS010000110.1 GCA_029247135.1 Dehalococcoidia bacterium
TTTTTAAGTTTCAGCATTACGATTTCGGCAAGTAAGCGGCTTTCAATCTCATTGCCTGAACTCACTATTTGGCTTTCTACCTCAGCGGCTAAGTCCCTTATTGCTGCTTGTGTGGTGCCTTTTTTATGTGTGGAATGTAACAGGCTTCTTATTAATTTTTCCCGATCAAATTGCTCCCGTGATCCATTTTTCTTATGCACCAGGAATGCGTCAGTCACAATTTCTTCAATAGTATTGAACTCGAAGTGGCACTGAATGCAGGTTTTTTCTCTAATTATTGAAGCCGAGTCGATAATTATATCGACTAGTTTGTTTTGTTTTGATTCACAGTTAGGGCAATTCATTCTTGGCTCCCAAGGTCATTATCGTACTTTTAAAATACAAGACCAATCAAGAAAAAAGGAATTCATAATCACATAGTTTTGCACAAAGAGCCCACTGTGTGTGAGTGTTTTTATCTACAGAATAAAAAGTGTCGAAAGACTAACGCTCAGGAATATCTTTGTTGTAATAGGGAACGTCGGTGCTGGAAAAATCGATGATTTGCTTTGTGTCCGAGGTCGTATTTTCTCCGTCGAGTTCGTCTGGATTTGAGTCGATCGAGGTCTTAATAGTTTCAACAGATGGGGCAGGCTCTTCTCCGGTATGACGAATGTCCATACTTGAAATAATTGGTGTTGCTAAGGATTTCCTAAGTTCTTCTAGCTTAGGAATCGATGATAAATCGTGTTTCTCAAGATTCCGTGTTCCTTGGTCGAGGGCCATATCAATGCTTGTGGCTTCAAAGTTTTCAAAATCAGCAGCCACAATTGTGACATGGATTTCATCTTCAAGATCATTTCGTAACATAACTCCAGTGAATACATCACATTCAGTCGGATGGGCTCGCTCACCTACCACTTCCTTGATTTTTCGAATCTCATCCCGCGTGAGTGGCAATATCAGTTTGTCAGATTGATGATTCTTGCTTGCTGGTCCGACGACATTGATTAATAGCCTTTTCGCATTAGTAATATCTGTATTTATTAGGGGATTAGCTAAAGCTCTTTGAGCCGCACCAACGGCGCGGTTGTCTCCTGACGCACTCCCTATGGCGATCACCGCATCCCCCGCGTTTTCCATAGTAGATCTAAAGTCAGCGATATCTAAATTCCAAACACCGTTAACGGTGATAATTTCACTCAAACCCTGGATAGCATCGGATAAAATTTTATCAGTTAATCGGAATTCGTCTTCGATGCCAAGGTTTGGTTGACCGTCCTCTTCCGAGGGAAATGCCGCTGGAAGTAGGTCATTTTCTATCACTATTACCGCGTCGACATTACGTCGAAAGTTTTCCAGTGAATCTTCTGCGATCGCTCTTTTTCTACTGCCTTCCCAACTGAAGGGCATAGTGACGATGGCAACCGTAAGAACATGATCTTCACCAATTGTCAGGTTGTTGGCTATTTCTGCGATTACTGGACCAGCGCCCGAGCCTGTACCGCCACCTAAGCAGGCAGTAATAAATACAATTTCAGATCCGTCTAGGGCCTGACCAATCGAATCACGTGCTTCTTCTGCCGCAGCTTTTCCACGTTCAGCTCTACCTCCGGCTCCTTTTCCTCTCGTCAGTGTTCTACCTAAATGAATTTCTTGATCAACATCTAGTGCTGCAAGTGCGCGGCTGTCGGTGTTAGCGATTATGTACGTTACTCCTGGAACGGGTTCCATTCGACCTACTGAATTTGACCCACCACCACCAACACCGATCACCGTAATTTCGACCATGTTGTCAAAATCAGGGATATCTCGTCTGGTTTTATTTGAACGACTTAGACCAGTTTGTGGCGTCAAGTCTTTGTGGATGTCTTGTGCGGATGAGCTTCCCGAGTCTAACTTTGAGATATTCGTTTCACGTGCTTCAGAATCTCGCTTCATGTCCTGATTAATCGTTTTTTCATGAATATTTTTCTGTTCTTCTTGTCCTGAAAAATCACGAATAGGTCTTGGGGTGTAGTGAGAGTCTTTGGCGTTATTAGACACAATTGAACCGCGTGTACCCAACTCATCTTGAATTTCGTTACGGGCGGCTTTAACAGCCCTCATAGTTCGAACATCTTCTAAGTAATTTCTGCTCATACGAATTTCGGAGCCAACTTTTCCAGAATTTGAGTTGTCATTTAAGTGGTTGAGTTCAGTCATTAGTAAAGTTTTTCCCTTCTGTTGGCCAGTATTTCATGGTAATTACGCTCCGAATACGCCTGCCAGTGCGCGAGCCACACTTGTTCCAAATGAGAGCGATTCATCCACTGTTTTAATTTGTTCCGGTTCAGTTTCTAGCCAACTTGAAGCTATAGACAAGACACCTAGAGGCGCTGCAAAGCGAGGAGATTTAAGTTCATCAGGTAGATTGTTGATGTATGGGGGGGCAAGTTCGGTCGGGTTTTGTATCAAAATGTGAGGACATCCTAAGTCCGCCGCAATCATCGTGGTTAGGTTTTCAATATTTTTTAACCTAGCCGTTCCCCCAACTAATACTATACCGCCACTCAACTTTGTTAGGGGGATAATTTCCTTATCAATATATTTAAGAATCGGGGCAATTATGTCGGTTTCCACACGAGCTTGAATCACAGCAGCTAATTTGGACTGTGATTCTAGATGAATTTCACCATTTGTTTTTTTGACAGCTATCAACTCCGTATTTTTCACAAGTGAGGGTACACAACTTCCAAAAGAATGCTTGATTAGTTCAGGGTCTTTGGCATTGAAGACTTCGCGAATATCTTGGGTAATAGACTCGCCACCACTCAAAAAAGATTTGGAAGCTATTATTTTCCCATCAATGCAGACAGAGACATTGGAAACGCAATGACCGATATCTATTACGGCCATTGCTTCATATTTTTCATCACTAATTAACGTTGCGTGAGCAGCAGCGGTTGATAAAGGAATACTCCTTACTGTATTAACCGAAGCGCGATGAAGGCATTCTTCTATGACATTCATTGAGTTCTTATGGGCGGCGATTCCTACTGCAGCTACTGTCAAACTGTCTCCCTGATGTCCCAAGGGGTCCAATTTTTTTTCAGGACCTACGTAATAGTGGAGCGGTACATAATCTAGAAGTTCGTAACCGATTGGTAAAGATGCCTCTAACGCCGGTATGGCAGCGCTGTCCACCGTTTGTTTATCTTTCAGTGAAACTTGACGATGAGGCGGGATTGTTATCGTATTTTGAGCGTTTACTTGAGTTGACAGGGCTCCACTTATTCCGAGATGTGTGCTCTCGATCAGGATATCCGAATCGCAGGCTGGTAGGGTATGTCTGATAGCTTGTACAGCATCGGGGATAGCCTCTTGTATTTTACCGGCCCTGAAGAACGTGCTTTCGGATATGGCGTAGTGCAGAATATTTATTCCTGTTTCATCTAACTCACCAACAATCGTGACTATTTTTGATGATTCAGGGGTCGTAATCGCGAAGTATTTACCTGGCATAATATTTTCTCAGTCCTTTAATACTTTTTGGACAGTCAGGGTTGTAGTGGAGTTATTACTTACTAATGCCTGGTTTTTGAAACGAAGATCTAGTTGAATCGGATTCTTGGGATCTGCAGCATCAATTTGTGGCTTAAATATTTTCCAGACGACCAATTTCTCGTCGATATTGGTGCTGTCACCGAGAACAACAGTTGAACCATTCTGAAGCTGTGCCGAAAGTCCTGTACTTTTAGTGAAGACGTAGGTCATATTCTTATCTATTAATTCTTCAGCTAAGGGTGCATCTTCGATAAGTTTCAGTGCTAATAAAGCATCTCTGTTTGGTGAAGCAAGCAAGTGTCTCACGGATATTTCTTGGAATTCGATTATGACTGGTCTTTGTTTTGGGGTGAAATTCGTCAGCACGTTTCCATTCAGATCAACAGCTATCCGGTCGGTTCCTCGGTGCCAATAGGCATGCGGTATAAATTCGACTAAGGCTAGCTCGAAGGTAAACAACTCATTTCTCGTTACTTTTCCAATTTTTATGAATTTATGTTGATTAATATCTTGTCTGAATTGATTCACAAAAAGAAAGTCAAAGATAATATTCCTTGACCCTAAAAATTGATCGATCTGGTTTTTTGTTGTGATGTCCGTTTGATTTATATAGTTAACTTGTCTATTCAACTCATGTTCAGGTCGAATTAGTAGTAGTACCGACGTGACTAAAAAAAACAGGAGTAAACCTTTTGTAATAGTTTGAATTGGCAAAGGCCACACTTCGTCAAGTCGAATATACGCTCGTATATCCGCGAATAATTTTTTAGAGAGATATAGCTGCAAAATTTCTCCTTGGAGTTTTTTAACTGGCTGTTTTAATCAGAGCAGAAATTAGATTCGGATAATCAAGCCC
>JAQWLS010000101.1 GCA_029247135.1 Dehalococcoidia bacterium
AAGGCAGCCAAAACTTGGTCACTAATCTGTGTTACTTCTGTCATTGCGGTAATCCCTCACTGCTCGAAAGGTTTGTAACCATAAATATAAGAGTATTTTGAGTAATTCAGAACCCACAGTTAGGCCGATTAGTATTCGCACTCCTAGACATCACATGAAAAACACCCCGTTAAGAAAAAATCTAGAACCCGATAGGTCACGCTTGATATTGATGCAAACAACTTCAGTCTAAGATCCGTTCACCACCGCATCGTTTTTTCGTGTAGCATGGCGTTGGTTTATAAACTTGCAAATGCAAATAATCGATGAACTGAAAATAAGAATTTAGTACTAGAGAAATAGGAGTTGTATCGAATGAATGCTATACGAGATCGACTAAAGGCCGGAAAGACGCTCGTCGGTACCGCGGGTTCTTTATCATAAGAAAATATGAGTATGCTGGCTAATTCAGGCCTCGACTTTATCCTTTTTGATACCCAACACTCGCCGATAGAGCTTAAAGAATATAAAGATGCAATGGCTGCTATGCGCGGTAAAGATGCAGCTCCGATTGTTCGCGTTAGTGCCAACCGTGCTGATCTGATTTGCTTTGCCCTAGATCTTGGTGCTCGAGGGATCATCGTGCCAATGGTAAATACCAAAGAAGAGGCCATCGAAATGGTAAGAGCCTGCCAATATTCACCTCTCGGTGATCGCAGCAATGCAGGGGTACGTGGTGAGTGGGGTGAATTTGAAAACTATCGTGATTACTTAGATGCAGTCAATGAAGAACTTCTTATAATCCCAATGATTGAAACACAGCAGGCTATCGACAATATCGATGAAATCCTAAGCGTGCCGGGCATCGACGTCCTTTTAATTGGACCATCCGATCTTTCAATTGAACTGAATGTTCCGCTTGATTATCCAAGTGATACCTACCAAAAAGGACTTGATACGATTGCAGCAGCCTGTAAAAAACATGACGTAGTGCCTGGAATGTACTTCATTCCACCTGGGATGGATCCGAATTTCTATGTGGAAAAAGGATTTAAGTTTTTCACGATGCCTTGGGCTCCATGGGCGCTACAAGGTATGGAAAACGGTCTCGCTGAGATAAATCGAGACTAATCGCTAAAATGTGCAGTTTTAAGTCTCACGTTAGTCTTCTCATATGACGGTGCTCGATAACGACTATTACTCCATCATGGAGTTACGAGAACTCCTCGATAACAAAGATGTATCAGCGCGTGAACTCGTAGATGATACATTTCGAAAAATGAAGGAGACCGATCCTAAGCTGAATTCCTTCGTGCTGATGACGGAAGAGCTTGCATTACGTCAGGCCACTGAGGCTGATGAGCGCCTCGCGTCAACTGGCCCGGTAAGCGTGTTAGACGGAATTCCACTTGCTGTAAAAGATCTTTACGATACTGCTGGCATAACGACTGCCGGAGGCACAGCTGCTTTTAAAGACAGAATTCCCGATGAGGATTCTGTGGTTATCAGTCTTCTGCAACAGGCCGGCATGGTGGTGGTTGGCAAGACAAACACTCACGAACTGGCGATGGGTATGACCACCAATAACCCACATTATGGTCCCACTCGAAATCCCTGGGATTTAACTAGAGTCCCTGGTGGTTCTTCGGGCGGCTCAGGAGCTGCAGTGGCCGCAGGGCAAGTAGCAGCGGCCCTCGGCACTGATACTGGTGGTTCTGTCAGAAATCCTGCTGCCTTTTGTGGGATAACAGGGCACAAACCTACTTTTGGGCTGGTGAGCACAAAGGGAATAATTCCTCTCTCAAAAACTTTAGACCACGCAGGTCCTATGACAAGATCCGCACAGGAATGCGCAATGATGCTTGAGTGGATGATCGAGCCGAGAAAGCGTGTCTCTTTTGTTGATCAACTTGAAGATTCAATAGCTGGTCTGAAACTAGCAATTATTCCAAGTTTGCTTGAGGGCTGTCAATCAGGGGTCCTAGATTCATTCGAAAAATCAATATCTATTTTTCGTGGGCTTGGCGTTGAGATTACGGAACTTGAACCCATGCCTGATTATATAAATATGCGCGGAAAACTCTCACCTATTGCAACTGCAGAAGGTTCGACCTACATCGAAAACATACTCCGTGAGAGTAAAGAGTTAGTTGGTGAACGAGTCCGTGGCCAGATGCTGGCTGGCCTTGATGCGTCACTTCATGACTATGTTCGAGCCCTGGATTATCGACAAGACGTTGAAGTCAGCTTTGAGAACGCGTTACGTGAGCATCAGATTGACGGATACATTATCCCCACTTGCCCGCAAGCGGCCGAACCGATTACCGACGAGCCAGAGAATCTGGGGAAAAAAGTCAGAAATACAAGTGTCTTTAATCAAACTAGACAACCATCTATTTCAGTACCAAACGGTTTTGACAGTGATGGTCTCCCAACGGGCCTCATGATTTCGACAGCACAGAACACCGACAGGCTGACTTTACAGATCGCTCATAATTTTCAGAAAGTCACTGACTTTCATCTGCAAAGACCGGCCTCAGAGCAAAACTAGCGTCATAGAACGAATCTAGGCATCTCAAACACACTATAAAATTAATTCGGGGCACTCAGTCTCGACAAATGGCTTCAGCTCATCGAGAGTTGCTTGCAAAGCTGCTATTGCTTTTTCAATCTCACGATCACTCATCGCTGTACTTGTACAAAACATCAGACGTGACGCCGAGTTTACTCCATGTCTCAACATTCCAAGGTGCAACAGTTGTCCAATGTGCTTGCTAACAAGCAATCCATCCAAGTAGTCACGAGAGTCATTTAATGGTTTCTCACTGAAATTAATATTAGTCAGCGAACCGATACCACTCGCATTGCCTAAAATTCCTGCCTGAGCAAACGCCTGATTAAAACCGTCCCGCAATTTATCGGCCAACACATTAATCCGATTACATTCATCCTCGTTAAACGCTTGCATAGCGGGCAGGCCTGCCGACATCGTCAACGCGTTCCCTGAAAAAGTACTCGCATGTACAACCGGGCTAGCACTATCCGGACTAAATAATTGCATTAGATCTGCACGTCCACCAACTCCTCCAACAGGTAATCCACCTCCGATTATTTTGCCCAGGCAAGTGAGATCGGGCGTGACGCCAAGAAATTTTTGAGCTCCACCGTAATTTATCCTCAAAGAAATAACCTCATCAAAGATCAAAATGATTCCGTTCGCAGTAGCCGCGTCTCGCAATGTCTGCAGAAACTCCCGTGTGGCAGGTACCATGCCCATTGAACCCAGAACCGGCTCAACAATTATTGCTGCTAGCTCAGAATGATGTTTCTCGATAAGATTTTTAGCCATTTCTGGTTCGTTATATGGGCAGATCACCGTGTCCTTTAACACGCTGTCTGGAAAACTCCCGTCGAGTGGCATTGAATTAGGCTCACTTAGATCTCCTCGTGAATCCGGCATGGGCACCAATGACACCTCAGCAAGCTCAAAGCTCCCGTGGTAGCCGCCCTCCATCTTCATAATTTTCTGACGCCCAGTAGCCGCTCGTGCACACCGAATGGCCATCGTCGTTCCCTCGCTTCCTGAGCTGGTGAAACGCATTTGATCCACGGACGGAATTCTCTCAGTAATTATTTCGGCAAGATCAATCTGGTTTTGACTTGTGGCGCCGTACGCCGACCCAAGAGCAATCTGTTTCTGTACAGACTCAACTATTTCCGGGCGCGCATGTCCGTGCACCAGAGACGTGAAATTATTCATGAAATCTAACACTTCATGCCCATCAGCATCTTTCATCACACAGCCCGATGCCTCGGTGATAGTCAGCGGGTATGGCGCAAAATGTGCGCTGGATCTGGTATCGCCGCCAGGAAATACTTTTCGGGCCCTCTCGTGTAATGCCTCTGAGGCAGGACTAAATTCGCGATATTTAGTAACCAACGGATGCTCATCTTGGGTCATGATATTTCTCCCGAACAGATAATCTCACTCTTTTCAAGAGTTATATCACATTCAAGCGGTACGCCGAGTTATTCAAAATCGTAAAAAAAGGTTATATATCGATACCAAGCAGTTTTATGAATGCCCGCTTTTGCTCTTCGGTCATCTCATCGAAAACTGGAACCAACATCTCTGTCACCGGAAGGTCAGCAAACTCCGGAGAGGTGGCCTGCATAGATGCAGCGATATTATGAAGTCCATTGCCTTCCTCTGACCCAGCCATCAACGGACCGCGGACGGTTTCTGGAAAATACCGCTCTGACGGTTGTACCTCGCCGTATGGATCGTCACGTCCAAGGTATCGTTCAATTGCCTCACGCATTGCAACTTCGCCCTCGCTGCGCTTTAATTTCCCTTTGTCACCATAAAAAGCACCGGACTGATTACACAGTGCAGCCCAGCGTGCTCGGACGTGAAATCCACGGATCGCAAGTGCGTCCTCGGGTTCGCCGTCGCCACCAGTTATTTCACCGTTCTTCACCATAATGTAGTACCCACACTGTGTGCGGCCATTTTTCATCAGTCGATCTGGCGGATGTGTATAGCGTTCAGTAAAGGCCCATTCAAAATCAGCAGGTAGGTCAGCCGCCTCAAGAATTTTTACAGCTGCAGCCGCACAGGCCTCGCCCCACTCTTTAGACCCAAACTCACCTTCTTTTTTTAAACTTGAAACATCGATAATGTACATAGCATTCTCCGATTGCTCACTCTAACTCAAGTTAATAATTCAAAACCATTGTGGCAAGTCCACTGAGATTTACAATTATATGGCGTCACTCAGATGGCATTACCTATTTGAGTTCAGACAATCCAAATACGACAAGGTATCACCTAACTGACCTCAGTTTAGATTCTGTAGGCTCCCTCAATTTTCTGATTCATCCTCATCTCAAATTGAGAATAAAACGATCAGTCGCATTTACTTCGGCAGAATCTCCAACTGCTCCGACAAAATTTTGACATGAATCTATCGCTTTCGTTGAATGAATCGTTAACAAGATTAAATTGATTCTAGAAAACGATCGGCACAAAGTAAACAGAAACCTGATTACCCAAGTACAACAGATTCTTCGGGATAACGAATAGTACCTGCATTCTGCTGCCGATCGGGATCGCCGGCCAATAAAGTCAATACTGCGAGTGGCCCGATACGTCCCACGAGCATAGTGATAGCAAGCAATATTTTTCCAAAATCACCCAATTCACCAGTCAGTCCAGTAGAGAATCCAGTCTTCGAAAATGCGGATGCTGTTTCAAAAATAACATTCTCCAGATTCGCGGTCGTCACCTGTGAAATCAACAAAACCATTGTCATCAGAAAAATCAATGAACATGACAGAAAGGTCAACGCAATACGAAAATCATGATCAGTGATTCCACGCCCAAAAATTGCCTGCTGCTGATCTCCTCGAATAACGCTTATGAATTTGTGTGCGACCAGTCCAAACGTTGTGAGGCGAATACCACCTCCCACACTGCCCGAAGCACCACCTATAAACATCAGTGCGGTCACAACTAGAAGGGTCCCTGTATCAGGTGCGGACCAATCAATCGTTGAAAATCCTGAACTGCGCGTAAACGAACTTTCAGTTAGTGAATGGAATAGTGCATCAAACAAGCCTCTGTCAGACAACACCCCATCTCCGATATATTCACGCACGAATACCCATACTGTACCCATAGTCAGCAACAAAAAAGATGTGGAAAATACTATCTTGGCATCGAGTGACAATCTTCGCCAAATTTCGCGAAGAGCCTGTGCCCTCAATGAGAGAATATAGGATTTAATGTTCTTAGCAGTCCCTAATTGCATGATGAATACCTCACGGTATGACCCAACCAGGTTGTGAAGGACTAATAACCCAAAGCTACCGATAACCGTGAAAAAACTGAATATTGCCATGAGAAAATTATTGCCAGTCACCGAGTCAATTTCACCCCAATATACGAAACCCGCACTATTAACAGCGGAAATAGCTAAAAATACTGACGGCCACATGGCGCTTACGTGAACGCGCCCTTCCGAAATAGAAAAACTGATGAATATTAAAAGGAATGCAATCAATTGCATTCCCAGCATAAATTTAACAATCCACAAAAGACTTAGCCGCGATTCATCCTGATCGCTACTCAGACCCTGCGCTCTTCTGATTTGATTTTCTCGCAGACCGGTAAGCTGCCCTATTCTAAGTAAAAGAGCCGCCAAACCAGCGAAAGCTCCCAGGCCACCAAGCTGAAACAAACCAAGCAAAATCAGCAAACCAGCGGTGGACCAGACAAGATTAGTGTCAACTACAGTCAGACCGGTCAGTGTGACAGCCGAAATTGACGTAAATATGGCATCAACCATAGAAATTTCAATATCCCCTGTAGAACTCATCGGAAGTTTCAGGAGTATTACACCTATGAGTGCCAGCACAGGCCACATCGCTACCCATAGATAAAAGCCATTTGCAGGATTTGTTCTAAAAGCGGCGACTAGCGTCGCGACTAGTCCTTGATTTTTCTGGAAATTATTATTGTGATTCATAGCAGATTTCGTAAATCAACCCATCAATGTACAAGCCTGATTCACAACTCTAAATGGTAGGACAGGCATCCTACGTCTGACGAAATTATACGCCTACTTCAGCTTTTCTTAAATAACAGAAAAGACAGTACAGGTTGCTTTACTGGTCGGTAACAGGCACTATAAGGTCAGAGATATTCACTAAATCAGTATTTGGAAGAAATGGGGATCCCTGTAATGAAGCTTAGTTTTCGAATCGGCCGTAATTTATTAATCGCACTGCTTGGTGTGGCGTTAATCGGATGTTCAGGCGAAACCATCGTAAATGGTGGTGCCAGCGCAGAAGATATTGCCGCAATACGAGCTGACCTAGCTGATATAAAGGGTCGGATTTCATCACTCGAATCCGAATTAAGTGAGGCGAATGAGGGAATAACCCAGGCGAATGAGACCAATAGTGGCTTGCAGGGACTCTTCTTACAACTCCCCGACGGCAGTGCCCAATTTGCCACCGCAACTCCTGTCCCAATTATTGACTATGACAAATTCGGATTTGTGATCCCGTTTCCAGCAACAGTTGAGCCCGTGGCCTCCGGAATTGGTGGTGGTGACGCCTCTGAAGAGAGCGGAACGTTGCTTGCAAGTGCTGGTGGCGTGAGCTTATTAATGACTTGGATCACAACCGATCCACCCCTAACGCCACAGGAATCCGTACTCGGTGCATTTGAACTCGTTTCAGCCGCTACCGGTTCGAATTTCCAAGTCACAGGTGCGGGTGCAGAAGGGCTTGAAGTCGACTCACAGCAAGCGTCATACGCTACTTTCGCTGCATATGACGCAGATGGCGCGGTTGATGGTGTAGCGGTTATTGGCGGATGGATATGTGAATCCAGTGCGCGAAGTTATGCCTTAACTGTGACCGGTGGTGATTTAGATGCAGTATCAGGTTCATTCTTCTACTTTGCAGATAGTTTTCGCTGCGCAAAATAGAATAAAAAAATTAATGTTAGAGAAATTTTCGGAGTAGATTTATGAGTGGATTACTGATTCGCAAAAGTACGAGAAGAAGATTGCAAAAAGTTTTCTCACTCATGTTAATAGTCTTCATATTGTTTTCTCAGGTAAGTGCCGGCATAGTTGCTGCGCAAGGACCTCCTCCAGGTGGTGGCGGTGGCCCCCCTCCAAGCGGCGGCGGCGGCGGCGGCGGCGGTGGTCCTGCTCCTGCTCCTGCTCCTGCTCCTGCTCCT
>JAQWLS010000006.1 GCA_029247135.1 Dehalococcoidia bacterium
TCTGTTCTTTGTTGGAGATGGCCATGCAGCACAGGGAGATGGTGAGATCGTTGGCACAGGGATAGAAATTTCAATGGATGTCCCTTTCAGAGTTGAGCTTCGCAAAAATGTCGAGTTGCGTTGGCCTCGAATGCAGACGGACACTCACATAATAGCTCTTGGCAACGCCAGACCAGTAGATCAAGCACTTCAACACGCAACCACCGAATTGATACGATGGCTATGTAGTGATTATGGGTACGACACACGAGGCGCGAGTCATCTTTTGGGCCAGGCGCTTGAGTATGACATCGGCAATGTATTTGATCCCGCGTATACGGTTGCAGCTAAAATCGCCAAGGAACACTTGCCGGACCACTACTAATTCATACTTTCGGTTTACTGAATATTAACGACTGTTGGTGAAGCTGCTCTCTCGGCACTCCGTGATTGCTTCGGCGACTTGAGGATCATCTCTATCAATATCCTGACCGGCAAACATGGTACGCAGGCCACTTCGTGTCCCTCCTGAAAAATCCGGATCAGCGACTGGCACGCCCCGGTCCCTGAGACATGTGGCGAAAGTGAGTACTTGATCTTGCAGCTCGACTTCGTCTTCAGTTGATCGGGGTTGCGCGAAACTAGCGTCAGCCAGCAATCCTCGGCATTTGCCGAGAGCTTCTCGAGTTTTGGGGTCTTGCCAGTTGAAGCTCGGATCCTGGCTGAGTTTAGTGAAGAAACCCCGTAAATCTACAGAACCATCCGCATTGACTTCAGGATCTGGCACGTTAAAGCCTTCGTCTCGAAGGCAAGCGGCGAATTCAGACGTCAGATCCTCGTCTGTCTTGGTGGTGACTGCATCCGGAATCGGTGTCTCTGTGGGTGTGACCGTAGTGGTATCTGGCGTGACGGGTTCGGCCGTCGCCTGAACTGGAGCTTGCGAGACTTGTTGGACGGTGGCAACCATAGGTGGCACCGGTTCCGCGTCTTCAACTCGGGCTACACCGGCCGCCGAGGCAGAGCTACACCCAATCAAGAACGTAAGCAGTACAATCAGCACAGTATTGAGGGCTAGCGGGCGAGATATACGGCGGAAGGAAGACGCGTTCATGTTTTCTCTCTGTTCCAGACAAGTTTAATGTGTTAATTAAAGAGGCGGTACTTTATGGCTATTCCATTCCTTCGCACTCCGGAGAGTAGATTTACGGAGCTTGGTATTGACCTTTGGCCAGTCCACTATGTTGATATTGAGGGACTGAGGATGGCCTACAGTGATGAAGGTTCAGGTCAAGCCGGCACAATGCTATTACTTCATGGTGAGCCAACTTGGGGCATTTTGTATCATAGAATGTTTGATATTTTTGTGAATGCTGGCTGGCGACTAATTATTCCGGATCTGATTGGATTTGGAAGATCTGATAAGCCAGTTAACCGAAGCGATCACACCTATGCAAATCATGTTCGCTGGGTAGCGACTTTTTTAAAGACGAGTGGCGTTCTGGCTATCTCGGAAGATCTATCTCCAGATCATGGCTTTTGTGCTTTTTTTCAGGATTGGGGAGGCTTGATAGGACTTCGGGTCGTCGCTGAGAATCCAGATTTATTTGACAAGTTGATTCTCGCTAACACTGTACTCCCTGATGGATATAGTCCCATGAGCGAAGGATTTATGAATTGGCAAAATGCTTCACAGACAATGCCCGAGATGGATCCTGGTCGACTGATCGCACGTAACTGTGAGCGAGTGCAGTTATCGGACGCGATGCAGGACGCTTATCGAGCCCCGTTTCCAGATGAAACATATATGGCTGGTGCTCGAGAACTTCCGATGATGGTTCCGGTCAGTGATCAGAACCCTGCGATTCCAGCAAATCGAGCAGCATGGGAAGTATTTGAGAATTGGACGAGGCCGGTATTAACCACTTGGAATGTTGATGATCGAGTACTTGGCGAATACAACGACGTGTTTATCAAAAGAATTCCTGGAGCGAACGGTCAACCTCACAAAACATATTCGCCAGGGGGGCATTTCATACAGGAGGACTGTGGTGAGTTAGTTGCATCTGACGTTGTAAGTTGGCTTAAAGGACTAAAATAACGATTCGTTAATGAGAGAGGTTGGGTATATGGATACAGTAGTACCGGAGTCAGTTAATTTGGCGTCAGAGCAGCTCGCAAAGATTCCAAAATTTCTTCAGCAAAAATATGTTGATTCAGGCTTGGTTGCTGGATGCGTAGTCGCCGTAATTCGAAACGGAGAAGTCGCACACGTATCAGCAATGGGTAAAGCTGACATTCAACGAGATATAGATATGACGGAGAATTCGATCTTTCGGCTGTATTCCATGACCAAACCTATTACATCTATAGCGCTGATGAGCCTGTATGAAGATGGACTATTTCAGCTCACTGACCCCGTTTCTAAGTTCATTCCTGCGTGGAAAGATTTGGCCGTCTATGTCGGTGGATCGTATCCAGATTTCCAGACACGACCAGTGGATCGAGAGATGAACGTACAGGATTTGCTCACTCATCAGAGTGGTTTGACGTACGGTTTTTTTGTTGACATGCCTGGAGCCACTACTCCGGTTCAGCATGCGTACAAAAAACTGGACTTAGGTATGACAGATGTATTTCCGCCCACTCTCGAGGATCTTGTGAATGAATTGGGGACTTTGCCACTGGAATTTAGCCCAGGTACAGCCTGGAATTATTCTGTAAGTACTGATGTGTGTGCTCGCCTTGTCGAAATAATCTCTGGACGGGACTTTGATAAATTTCTTACCGAGGTGATATTTGAGCCACTTGGGATGCACGAGACAAGCTATGAGATTTCGGATCAATTATTACCCAGATTTGCGGTGAATTACAAACCCTCGGCAGGGAGCGAACTTGAGATATATCAAGACTCGCACGGTAGTAGATACAGCGGTCCAGTAACACATTTCGGCGGTGGAGTTGGGCTGACAGCTCCCATCGCGGATTACATCCAATTTGTGAAAATGTTGATGAACTGGGGTGAACTAGATGGGAAACGAATACTAGGCCCACGCACACTTGAGTACATGATTCGGAACCATCTTCCTGCAGGCATGGATATTGCCGATCACGCCTTTGACAATAACGTGGTGCGACCTCCAGGAGCCGGATTTGGGCTTGGTTTTGGGGTTACCACTGACGCGGCGGCAGCGGGAGTAATTGGAAGTGAAGGCATCTATAACTGGACAGGGGCAGCGTCCACACTTTTCTGGGTCGACCCAGTAGAGGATCTCGCTGTTGTGTATCTCACCCAGTCAATGCTGGCTGGTCTTCCGACAATCGCTGATTTGAAGGCTTTGGTATATCCGGCAATAATTGATTAGATAAGTAATGTTTTGGCTCGGGACCAGGGAGTCGAACCCCGACACCATGAACCAGAATCATGTGTACTACCATTATACGAGTCCCGAGCGTCCTAAAAGCGTACCTCACTATGACACTTGTTGCACACTTAACTCAGGGAAGACGACGCCTCATTAATTCGTTCTACGACGAGGCCTTTACCAACAATTTCCATTGATTCAAAAAGAGGAGGCGATATACGTTTTCCGGTGACAGCGGTGCGTACGAGTGATAATAATTCTCCAGCCTTTAGGCTTAATTCTTCAGCAAGATTTCTTAGCAGCGCTTCTATTTCGCTGGTATTCCAGGATGAATCGGGCAGGTCATTGAGGCGAGTACCTACCCGTTCCAAGGTCGCTGATGCCTCTTGTGCACGATCACGCCACTTTTTTACTAAGAAATCTTCTGGAGGAGGTGTACTGATTTTGCTTTGCCAGAAGAAATCAACCAATGCAACTGCGTCAGTCATGAGAGTGATGCGCTCCTGTATTAAGGGTGCGATTGATTCAATTAAAGCCTCGTCTAATGGACGCGGCACGTCGACTGGTAAGTCGAGTTCCAGTTGCCGTTTGAGGCTGGTGACAAAAACGTTTTCATCGAGAGCTCTGATGTATGTGCCATTTAGCCATGCCAATTTATCATGATCGAATGTGGCAGATGCCAAGGTTATATCGCTCATGTCAAAGAGCGATAACAGATCACTCCGACTGAATAGTGTTTGATCTCCATGACCCCAACCAGTCAAACAAAGAAAATTTAATAGAGTTTCAGGTAGGTAGCCGTCTTCCGCATATTCCAGTATTGACTTTGCACCATCACGTTTCGATAATTTCCCGCCACCAGGAGCTTTAATAACCGAAGCATGAGCATATTCGGGTCGATCGTATCCAAAAGCGTCAAAGAGAAGAGCATGCCGTGGTAAAGAAGATATCCATTCCTCACCACGCGTCACGAGCGTTATGTCCATAGCATGATCGTCTACAACGTGTGCGAGGTGGTATGTGGGAAATCCATCAGATTTTAATAATACAAAGTCATCGAGAGTACTGTTTTCAAAAGATATATCCCCACGCAAAAGATCGGTTGCCACAGTCGTTCCCTCTCGCGGCGTCTTAAACCGAACTACATACGACTCACCTGCAGCGGCTCGTGCTTCCGCATCCTCCGGCGCGATGTCACAGCAATCTCGAATACCAGGCGGAAGCTTATTGGCCTGTTGCTCCTCCCGAATTTCAGTTAATCGTTCAGGACTACAGAAGCAGCGTCGAGCAGCGTCGTTTTTCAGTAACATCTTTATATGATCATGATAAAGGTCTAAGCGGTGGCTCTGAATATATGGGGCATACTCGCCACCTATGTCTGGGCCTTCGTCCCACTCAACGCCGAGCCACCGTAACGAATCGAGAATTCTTTTGTCTGCCCCTGGTTGGGCTCTACTCTGGTCGGTGTCTTCTAGTCGTACGATGAAGTCCCCCCCATATCGTTTCGCGTGTAGCCACGACCAAACAGCTTGGCGGATATTTCCTACATGTGGATCTCCCGTCGGGCTTGGGGCATATCGGAGCCGTGGTCGATTCGTGAGGGTTCGCTTGTTTTGGTCTGAATTACCAACTGGCATCAATATTCCCTTTGCTCATGTGTGTGCTTCCAAATGAATTTCGTAATTGAGTAATACAGTGTGTCATGTCTTCTGGTAAAGGGGCGTTGATGATTTGATACTGGTGTGTTGAGGGGAGGCGAAAGCCCAGCTGTGCTGCATGAAGAGCTTGTCTGTCAATAAACTCGGAGTTAGTACCATAGAGCTTGTCACCTAGTACAGGGTGTCCGATGGCAGCTAAGTGAACTCTAATTTGATGGGTACGCCCTGTCAGAATTGAGACTTCCAGAAGTGCTGCCTGAGATCCAAACACTTCCAGAGTATTGTAACTAGTGAACGCGGATCGTCGATCAGGGTTACTTTCATCAGTCACTATACGCTTACGCGGGTCAGTTAAGGACACGCCAATTGGCGCATCAATTTCTGCGCTAAGATTTTCCGGAACATCTTGAACAATTGTCAGATAGGTCTTTTGAGTTTCGCGTTCTTTCCATTGTTGCTTGAGGTCAAATTGAGCCTCAGCCGTTCGAGCCACGGCGAGGACGCCGGTGGTGTCCTGATCGAGTCGGTGTACGATTCCCGGACGTTTTGTTTCACCAATGGAGTTAATTTCAGGATATTTCTTCTTGATAAAATCGAGGAGTGTTCCACTTCGTTGATTTGCAGTGGGATGAATAATCACACCGGCAGGTTTATTTAATACTGCGATATCTTCGTCTTCGTAAAGGATCGCGATGAAGGGCGTAGGCATTTGATTTTCAGCGTCCGGCGGACTTAGAAAATCGATAGCCACACCATGTTTGGCGATGTGGCCGGGCGAGTTAATAATTTTGCCATCTATTTTTACGTTGCCAGCTTGAATTAATCGCTGGATTTCTGAACGAGAATATTCTGTCAACAGTGATGTTAATAAGTGGTCCAGCCGGATTGGCTCTATGTGACTATTAGAAATGATTGGCATCTTAAAATTAACCCTTAATTGCTAGGTTTGTTTTCTTCGATCCAGCAGAGAGGTACCGATAAGAACAGCCGCTCCAATAGATATTAGCGAGTCAGCCACGTTGAATGCAGGATAATGAGTGGGGTCGATAAAGTCAGTGACTGCTCCATGCCAAAAGCGATCAACTAAATTTCCGACGGCGCCCGCAAGAATCAATACAAATGAATAGTCAGAAAATGAGGTGAGGGGTGGCTGCGTCAAGATCATGTAAATGAAACCGAGCAAGACAATCGGAACAATAAGACTTAATAATTCGCCGTGACCTTGCAAAAAACCAAAAGCTATTCCGGTGTTTTCCACGTAACTTAGCCGGATTAATTCCCAATTTTCTGGCCAGCTACTTCCGTACGTTAGATTCGATCTGACTAGTAATTTGGTGATCTGGTCTACGACAATTAGCAACACCCAAATGAGACCAAAGGTAGAGAGTCGCTGACTGTTCCATCGTGAATGTATGTGGATCATTCATTAATCCTATGTTCTGTAAATACTCATGTCGAATTGACTGTAATTTACTAGATATTTAGGCAGAGGTTGTCTTAGTATGGAATGAGTTAAGAGGTGCATCATCAATTTATTTCGTGCAGCAGAGTCGAGACCAAACGAAATTCGTCCAGATGGTCGCGATAGACTTCCTCCTGGCCAACGTTTGGTCGACCATTGGCCAGTGCTTACGTACGGGTCAAATCCACCTATTGACTTAGGAAGTTGGCGATTTGACGTATTCGGACTTGTTGAAAACGAAATGTCATTCTCTTGGGATGAATTCATGGCTCTGCCGCAAACAAAATTAAGAACTGATATCCATTGTGTGACCACCTGGAGCAAATACGATAATGATTGGGAGGGGGTTAGATTCATCGATCTTGAGGCTCTCTGTAAACCACTCCCTGAAGCAAAGCATGTTATTTTTCACTGCTATGGCGGCTACACTACAAACGTGTCATTAGATGAACTTCGATCTCCCGAGAACCTGTTAGTTCATAGATATGATGGAGAACCTTTGACATCTGATCATGGTGGCCCTCTACGTGGAATGATTCCGAACCTTTATTTCTGGAAAAGTGCAAAATGGGTGCGTGGAATTGAATTTGTACCACAGGATCGACCAGGTTTTTGGGAAATGTATGGTTATCACATGCACGGCGACCCGTGGACTGAAGAGCGTTACGGTTAATTGACTAGATACTCAGTAAACCTTTTCGGCTTACTGAATATAGATATCTGAACGTTCAGGCCTGTTATTCCCGGTTCGAATGGCTTCATTCCTGACAGCTTCTCCTACGGCTTCGAAGACGTGCTCATTGAAAACCGTTGGAATAATATAATCTTCGGTTAGTTGCTCGTCTGGAATCGTATCTGCGATTGCACGCGCCGCAACTATCTTCATTGACTCTGTAATTTCCTTAGCTCCTGCGTCCAGTGCTCCTCTTAATAATCCGGGGAAGCACAGGACGTTATTGATCTGATTAGGGAAGTCACTCCGGCCTGTACCAATAACTCGAGCCATCCCATGGATTTCATCAGGCATAATCTCAGGTACTGGATTTGCTAGAGCAAATACTATTGGATCTTCTCCCATTTGAGCGATCCAGTCGGCCTCAACTAAACCTGGTCCCGACAGACCGAGGAATACGTCAGCACCAACCAACGCGTCGGATAAGTCTCCTTGGAATCCTTCTTTATTGGTGTTGTCTGCGAACCATTCCTTTTCCGGGTTCATATTTTCACCCCGACCTTTATACACAGCACCTGAGCGATCGAATCCTATAACGTCTTTAACACCGTATTCCATCATAATTTTTGAGCAGGCTACGCCTGAGGCACCAACTCCGAGAACCCGAAGTTTAATGTCTTCGGGTCTTTTGTTAACTAATTTAAGAGCGTTCATTAAGCCGGCGAGCACCACCACGGCGGTGCCATGTTGGTCGTCGTGGAAGACTGGGATATCCAACTCGTTACGTAGTCTTTCTTCAATGACAAAGCAGCGAGGAGCGGATATGTCTTCCAGGAGGATCCCTCCAAAACCTGGGGCTATCGCCTTCACGACTTGGATTATTTCTTCGGTATCAGTTGTGTCCAGACAAATTGGCCATGCGTCAATGTCAGCAAATGACTTGAACAACATGCATTTCCCTTCCATCACGGGCATTGAGGCTTCTGGTCCAATGTCTCCAAGGCCTAGCACAGCGGTGCCATCCGTCACGACGGCAATAGTGTTTGACTTGATTGTGAGAGACCAAGCGGCTGCAGGATCTTCTGCTATTGCCATGCAGACCCGAGCTACCCCTGGGGTATATACGTGGGCTAGCTCCGCATTTGTTCGGATATGCACCTTGTTGTGGATGCCAATTTTACCTTTTTGGTGAAGTTGAAAAGTCCGATCGGAGGCCAATATTAATTCGCAACCGTCCACGGCTTCAGCTGCCCGCACGATGCTAGCGGCTTGGTCATTTCCATCACAGAGTATTAAAAAATCTCGAACGATAAAATCTGATCCAACCTCATGGATATCGATATCTAGAATATCGGCACCATTCTCTCCTAGAACAGTGGCCACACGTCCATGCATCCCACGCTCGTTGTTCATGCGCAGTCTTATCATGAGTTGATAGCCCGCACCAGGATTAGTAGTTTCAGTATTTGGGTTGGTGTCTCCGTTAGTCATGGAAGGCTCCGTTCATGATTTCAAACTTAAAACTGCTACCTGTGCCAAGATTTCTCAAGGCTTCTCAGGAGTTACTCAGCACTATATCGCAGCTTGATGATACATGGTGAGGACGCGGTGCACATTATCGTATATTTCATATAATGTTTCTTGCTGATAATCTTATGGATATGGCCCCATCGTCTAACGGTTAGGACGCGAGGTTTTCAACCTCGAAATCGGAGTTCGATTCTCCGTGGGGTCACCAATAAAGCCGCAATCTCTGGGAGAAATGGTTACACTCTGTCCGAAATGGAAAGGACAGGGTATAGACTGGTAACAAGTAACAATCATTGCTCAAATTGCCACAGGAGTGGCCACCTGCTAACTAATTGTTTGCTGTGACGGGATACATAGCAAAATTTTGTGCATCAAAATACTTAAGTCGGTGAGGAATTGCTTCTAATATTTTGCGTTGATCGGACTTTGAAATCCTGTCTAGACGATACCGCAATGCAAACCACGGTAAGAAACTCTCGGCAATATCTTCCCTTTCAGGGTGCTGTTTGGCGTAGGCAGAAATAAATCCTTCATCTGACTCCTGAGCGATTAACCATCCTGGCGTCTTTCCGTGATCCAGTAATGGCTCAGGCCAGTTAAGTGAGGTATGGGCTGCCTCATGTATGAATACTTCTTCGAGAAGGTTGCGCGACGCATATTCTTTACCCTGTTCGACATGTATGAGGATGTTCTCGTTGCCACCACCAAACGGATGTTTGCCATCATGAATCCAAAGAGTTTTAACCCCTTTTCTCAATACCTTCGGCAACTGTCCCACCTGCCATGCATAGTCAAACGCTATCTTGCGTGCAATGTCCAAATCTTCAAACTCTGAATTTACTTGTACTTCAATGGTTAATTTGTCTGAGTACTGAGCAATGAACAAGTGAGGGGTATCTTGAATCCAGTCGTTTTGCCTTCTGTCGTACATTTGTCGTGATTCTTTCCCAGAGTAGGCAATTCCTAGAAACGTTGATGGATCCTCTGAATTAATCACATCTGAAAAAGGATCCCAGACCGTTCCCTGATAAGGATATGCATCAACCTTGCTGCTGGTGGTCTTGGTCGCGGTCGGCCTGCTGACCTGGGTGACTGCGACTGGTGTGCTGCTCGTTGGAGTGGGAGTACTTGTTTGCGTAACTTCTTTCAGAGACGCATTTTCAGCTTCAAGCGCGGCTAGTCGTGCTTCCAAATCTGAGGTGTCAGAGCACCCAAAAACTAATACGAGCGGGATCAATAAGAGAAGTAATCGTTTCACGTGTTAAATAGTAGGGGTACTAGGTCAGACGAGAACTAGGTAAAAGTTCCTGTTGCTGCGGCTTCTCCGATGTCATCAACGGTCATGTCTAAGATGTCTGAAAGTACCTCAAAGGTATGTTCACCCATAATTGGACCTGGACCACGTAAATAATTTCCTGATCGCGCCGAAAATTTCGTTGAATGTCCGTCATAAGGAGTTGGTCCCATCAGAGCGTGTTGATGAGTTTCGAAGAAGGCCCTATGAAGAATCTGCTCGTCAGAATAAAGTTCGCTAGTTCTTTGGACCACTGAGGCAGGAATTCCAGCAGTGATTAGCTGGGATTCTAATTCTCGTCCATCCTTGCCGAGACACCATTCAGTCAAATAATTGTTTATTTCTTCCTCATGGACAAGTCGATCGTCAACTGAAGCGAAGTTGTCTCCTCCGAATTTTGAGATTAACTCGGGGTTATCAACGAGATCGAGTAAAGCTCGCCACTGTTTATCGGTTTCGCAGGAAATTGCTATATAGCGTTCCTTGCCATCTCCAGTAAGATATGTCTGGTTTGGGCATGCATATAGAGAAGAGTTTCCCTGGCTTGTGGTGAGATGTTTATTGGTCATGTAGTCCAACAGTAGAGGTCCGATAAATTGCATTCCAGCTTCGATTTGTGAAAGGTCTATGAATTGCCCTTTTCCAGAGGCCCGCCGTTCCAATATTGCCGACGCTAGGGCCGATACTCCAAAGCGCGGCGTGATGAAATCTGTGTAGGCACCCCAAGTACCGGCCGGTGCTCTGTCGACCCATCCGGTAAGGCCATGTAGGCCGGCTATAGCACTTCCTTGTTGGCCGAATCCACCGAAAGAGGCATGTGGTCCGGTTTGTCCCCGTAACGTGGTGCTGTACCAAATTAAATCAGGTCGAGACTTTAGAATTTCCTTTGGATCAAATCCTAATCGCTTCATGGTGCCCGTGGTGAACGAGTCAACAACTACATCAGCCCAATCAATGAGCTGACTAGCAATTTTTTTGCCCCAATCTGTTCTCAGATTCAACTGTATCCCATATTTGGAGGTATTAAAGTTCGCAAAGAATTGACCTCTATCCAATCCAAGGATTCCGTCTTTTGCTGGGCGTCCCATGCGCAGCACATCAGGGATTGTTGCGCTCTCAATATGCACAACTGTTGCGCCGTGATCGGCGAGTGCTTTTGCGGAGATAGGACCAACTCCCACCCAAGAAAAATCCGCAACTTTGAGTCCAGCAAATGCCTGACCTAGGCGATCTTCTTGAGGCTCCAAAGACGAGGGAGCTGGGATACTGCGAACAGGTAGCCCGTCTGAGAAAACAATCGGTTCACGTAGCAAATTGTTTGAAGCACCAAGCTCAGGGGCTGATTCGGAAAGCAGAGCCGGTGTGCGACTGAACCGTATCGGCGTGTTTGGATGCATACGGTCGCCAACTTGTTTCCAAAAGCCACGAGATCTCAACTGAGGATCTCGATCGACCAGGTCAGCGATGCTGTTTACGGGGGCGACCTGTGCATCATTCGTGACTGCCCGGTCAAAAATCTCCGCTTTGCTTCGCCGACCGAACGCCCGGTGAACCATCTCTGTTGCTGCGGTAATGAGCTCTGCAGTAGCATCGTCGACATCAGGACCGATTTTATCTGCTAGGTTTGTGAAATCGACCCCTTCGAGGATTTCAGGAAAATCCCCATCACTCTCTGCGAGCGCTGCTGCCATGCGGAGTACACGGGCTCCGAAACGTCCCCCAC
The DNA here is from genome assembly GCA_029247135.1 of Dehalococcoidia bacterium. Classification (GTDB taxonomy): domain Bacteria; phylum Chloroflexota; class Dehalococcoidia; order UBA2979; family UBA2979; genus UBA2979. Next base: position 11,682 of record JAQWLS010000006.1, read on the forward strand.
GGAGCGAGGCAAGAACATATCCATCAGCGGTCGCGACGGTATTAAGTCCCGTTAGATCTAATTTTCCAATTTTCGGATGTGGATCATTTCGATCATCTCCTGTCAGAGGAGGTTCACACCTTTCCATTGGCCAGAACCCGGTAGCGTGCATGAGAGTCCAGAGCATGACCGTTTGCATTGATACGTCGAGATGTTGTCCTTGCCGCTTAGTGCACGTTCGTTTAAGGCAATTATGGCATCTGCAGCTGCTTGTCCCCCTGCATGAAAAGATGCCTGAGGGTACCCAATCGCTAAAGGTGGTCTGTCCCCATCACCTTGAAGAGTGGTAAGACCGGCGGCAGCTTCGATCGTAAAGTCTGTCGCTGGCCAATTAGCTTTTGGGCCAGTTTGACCAAATGGAGATATTGAAATGTAAACCAGTCGTTGGTTTATAGCTGATAGATCCTCATATCCAAGCTTTTTGTTATCCATGTATCCGAGGCTTGAGCTTTCAATAAAGATATCTGCATTTGCAATCAGATCACGTAGGTCAGATTGACCTTGATCGGTTTCTAGATCAGCCACAACTGATTGCTTACCAGCACCTACATGAGCCCAATAGAGTGATTCACCTGTATTGTCATCCGCTGGCTTCATGTGTCTGGAATTAACGCCGTTTGGTGGTTCGATTTTTATTACACAAGCCCCAAGATCAGCGAGTAATCGTCCACACATCTCACCTTTGGAATCACTGGCGTCAATTACCAACGTACCTGTAAGCGGGCCAATTCCCGTTGTCTCTGATTTTGACATGTGTGATCCTCCAACAATTGTCGCTGCTAAATCATAAAGGCAAATAAGTTATTTAGGAGATGACACCTGAAATAAGTTTAGTTTTAGGATCTGATCATAATTTCTTGAAATCATGAAACGTCTCCCTGTTTGAAGTAGGTGATTCGACTTGTGGATCTGACAGGTGGATTCTTGATCAACTCGCCGAACCTTTTCATTCGAGAATTTCCTCGAATATCTTGTTCATTGAACTGCGATAAGTCCTCCAAGCTCTGTCCAAAATGCGATACTCTGAGGGCTTCCGATATTGATAACCCTTGAACGGTCTGACTGAATACCCAATGTATGTTTGATGTCGATTCTTCGCGCCACTCGGACAGAAGATCTAGAAGTTCAGGTAACGCTCCCGACTGAGGGGTGATGAAATCACGCTTCACGTATTTTGGAACAAAACTTGCCGGCCAATCTTTGAAGTTTAAAATTTCTGATATTGAGTGATTCGTATGGTCGCACAGGCTGCTTATTCGGTCTAAGGCACTGTAGCGAGAGCCGTCTTGCAGGATAGCGTCATGAAAATCTTCAATCTCGCTAGGGTGCGGAACCCCCCTACAGTGCCGATAACCATGAGACTGCGATTAATCGGATCCGAAGGCGCTAGGGTGACTGTAATATTTCCAGGATGATTGGTATTTCTTAAAGATGTCTCGCTAGCATCCGTCACACTATACAGATTGCCATTCTTTGGAGTTCTCCAAGTATTAATAAAGTATTTCATGGAATCACTACCCATTTCATATTCATGCGTTCGTCCTGAGTTTATCGGCTCGTGTCAAGATATTCGGCAGTCAAAGTGTTTGAATCGGCATGAGCCCGTGGAGATGAGATCTGACTCGACTATAGAAATTAATTCTCTTGTTATAGTTGGACTGAATTAAAGCGAAAAATTAAGGATTGAATATGCTTGAGCGAGACGAATGGCTGCAGCCATTTTCTGAGCCGGTAATTGAGCCGGACCTTGCAATCATCGACCCTCATCACCATTTGTGGGATCGACTCGGAGGCACAAGATATTTTTTGGATGAACTGTTGTTGGACACAACGGGACACAACGTGCGCCAAACAGTCTTCGTTGAATGTAATTCGATGTATCGTGCCGAAGCGGCTGATCCATTGAAATGTGTAGGAGAGACAGAATTTGTTCGTGGTATTGCCGCCCAAAGTAACCACGGACAGTATGGTGACATGCGGGTAGCTACTGGGATAGTGGGTGCCGCAGATTTATTACTCGGAGTCGAAGTGCAACAAGTACTTGAGGCACATCTTGCTGCTAGCCCTGAAACATTTAGAGGTATTCGGTATAAAACTGCATGGGCCGACGAAACTGTGGGTTTGATTCCAGGAGGTGCCAAACAGGAGGGCCTCATGAATACTCGCGAATTTGCGGAAGGGTTTGCGATGCTCGGCCGCTATGACATGAGCTTCGATGCGTGGTTGCTCCACCCACAATTAGAGGAACTCGCCGCACTCGCAGGAAAATTTCCGGACACAACAATTATTCTCAATCACCTAGGCGGCCCGATAGGTATGGGACGATACTCGGAGAATCGAGCAGACGTGTTTGATGAATGGGCTCGTGGACTCGCGTCTGTTGCAAGCCATGAAAATGTGGTGCTTAAGGTTGGTGGTATTCAAATGCCTGTCAACGGCTTCGGTTGGCATGAGAAAGATGCTCCTCCCACGTCAGATGATTTACTTGATGCCAACAGTGATTGGTATTTAGCGGCTATTGAGCTATTTGGGCCAGATCGATGTATGTTTGAAAGTAATTTTCCGGTTGAGCGCCAATCCTGCTCTTACACGGCACTTTGGAATCAATTCAAGAAATTATCTGGAAGCTTTAGCTCTACCGAACGAGCGGCGATGATGCACGATACTGCTATGCGGATTTACAGACTTGATGCGGTGTAGCGTAAGGATGGCAAGAGATGGCAACAGATGGCAACAGTTAATACACGCTTCGGTGATTTGCGTGGAGAGTCACTAGACGGTGTAAGTATTTTTCGTGGTATTCCATTTGCGACGCCTCCAGTCGATGAATTGCGATGGAGGGCGCCCAAAGCACCTATACCGTGGTCCGGAGTTAGGGATGCAACCAGATTTGGCTCTCCTGCGCCACAGTTGGAAAGCCCGATTCAAGTCGAATCTGCTTATAACGGCATGTGGCGTGCACTTGAAGATATGTCTGAGGATTGTCTAACACTCAATATATGGAGCCCGGACCTGCCGAGTGGTCGGTTACCAGTGATGGTCTGGATTCACGGTGGTGCCTTCAATACGGGGGCGGGAAGTCAACCAATGTATGAGGGTACCCACCTCGCGAAGAATAATGATGTAGTCGTGGTGACAATCAATTACCGCTTGGGACCTTTTGGATACTTCAACCACGACCAATTCGATTACAACGTTGGTACCTTGGATCAAGTGGCGGCCTTGAAGTGGATTCAAACTGAAATTTCCGCGTTTGGCGGAGACCCAGATAACATAACAATTTTTGGAGAGTCAGCTGGAGGGAAAAGTGTTGAAATCCTACTATCTATACCCTCCGCCAAAGGATTGTTTCATAAGGCAATTATCCAAAGTACGTACGATCCTCCGATGGAAGTATCGCGTGGGGTAGACAAGACTAAAGAGCTGGTTACTTATTTGGATTGTGGGTCGAGTGATATTGAATTACTTAATTCAACCACAGGCGAGCTACTTAAAGCACAGGAGAATTTATATTTTCTAGGTTTAACTGAAGGAGATCAGAGAGGTGTAGTAAACCCCGTTATCGATGGCACTGTATTGCTGGATTATCCCCGATCAATGATCTCTAACGGCATGTCCTCCGATATTCCAGTTATGATCGGAACCACACTCGACGAGAGCAAATTGTTCTCTTTGTTTACGTTGATTGACAGCCCGGAGGCGACCTTTGATAATCTCCTGCAACATTTAGAAACAGGCATTTCTGACACGACACGAGACGTACTGCTACGGGCCGTGGATCATTACCGATCGTTAGATAAATCTGGCGAAAACTTGATTAATGCGGAAGATGTGAAGCAGGCAGTTCGAACGGATATGACCTTTCGGCAACCCTCTATCCGGCTAGCCGAAGCGCATGCAAGCAGTAATGCAAACACGTACATGTATATTTTTGCTTGGAAATCCCATTTATTACCTCAGATCGGAGCCTGTCATGGTCTTGAAATTCCTTTCATCTTCGGAAATTTTGATTGCCCAATTGGTGAACTTGCCGGAATTTTACGTGAACCAGAGGAACTAATGGCCGAGATGCAAACAGCGTGGGCTAATTTCGCTCGAACCGGCGAGCCAAACGCAGCAGGGGGAATCGAGTGGCCAGCCTATGAATTAGAAGACCGTTTTACCATGATTTTTGACGAGACGAGTACTGTTGTTTCGGATCCGTATAGTGAGACACGACGATTCTGGGCTGAACAATACGAATCATGAGCTTATGTTTATGCCATACTGCAAGACCTGATTGTGGTAATTTGAATTTCTAAATAGCTACTCACTGGACCACGAAAGCTTTTACATGTCACATATAGACATAACTATAAAACCTGCCTGCTATCGGATAGTGATCCGGCTACGATAGTCGAAAATTCAAGACAGTTTGGCGTTTTCAACGAATTCAATAAAGATGCGCTCGTGGAGATTTATTCCGATCTCATCCCAGAATCGTTGCACACCAGGGCCAAGTCCGAAAATTTGATTGACGCGCCTTTCAACATTTTTATGATCATTACCGTTTTCCCAATGATCTTTGAACTGTGCAAAATATTGAAGCATAAAGATATTAAATCGATGTTGATCAATCTTGTCGAGCTTGCCAGTGTTTTCGCAACCGAGCAGGAAAACATTAGCGAAATCTCTGTCGGTATACATACTGCGAAACATGTCATCGACCTGGGTACCTATTGTGAGGCGGAGATTTGTTACAGAATCCTTGTGTTGCAGTCGTAACTGCCGCAGAAGAAATATGGCGAGCAACATAGTGCTGAGTCCAGTGATGATTTGAGTTGTGATGGTTATCTGTTCAAAGTCCATTCATATCCCTCCTAGCATTGACTTTTAACAATCGGCCAAAACATAGTGATGACCGACTTTGAGAAGAGGATAGCAACCAGCCGGTGGTGGTGAGCTTGAGTTTTCAAGATATTCCTGACTTGACAACTTAACTTATGTTTTGTTACAAAGGTCGCACTACAAACTAATCAGAAATCGAGGTAATTTAAATGACGGTCTTATCAACGCTAGTGTTCAAACCAGCAAATGGTCGTATTGCAGATGCAATCGAGAATTTAAAGACGGTAGAAAAACTAGCTATTGATTCAGGGGCGACGCGAGCGGGCTCTTCTCGTGTATTAACAGGACCTGCAGTCGGAAATTTGCAAATGAGGATGTTTACTGAGGACTTAGAGCATCTTGGTGAGGTGTCTAACGCGATGTACGCCTCTGATGTAATGGCTACCCTAAATAGTAATGATTCACCTCCATCAGAATTAGTGAATCTGATACGCAGTGATGTCACGCACCGATCAGTAGAGGGCACTACCGCCGACGGAATCACTGTAGGAAGTGTTGTTGGTCTCCAAGTGCATCCTGGAATGAGTGAGGTTCTGCACGCTCGTATGGTTGATATGGCAGATGCCTGGGTCGAGGTTGGGGCCACTCAAGCCCTTGTAACAGCATCAATATCTGGGACTGCAGGCCCGGCGATGTTCTTAACAACTTTTTTCACGAACTATGCTGACCTTGGGCGTGCTACCACTAACATCAGATCAACGAAACCAATGCAGGCGACTCGAAGCTCGACTAGTCCATCTGGCACGATTATGGCTAATTTTCATATGAGTAGACTCTAGATTCTTCTTATATCAGGCCTTAATCTTTTGAAACTGGACTTGCCGATGTAGGCTAGATTTTAAAGAAATAGTTATGTGATGACTGCTTACTTAGACGGTAAGTGCTTGACTAATAACGTATGGAGTCACTTGTAGTTCAAAGTGAGACGTGTATGAGTAGTGGAAATGATCAATCACGTGAGAAGCGTGACAACCAGATCGAACGAGCACGTAAGATTCGGGAGCTCAACCCGAACATTGACTTTGAGTGGCACGAAGTTTACCTCCCAGACGAATCAAACGACGATGATACATTCATAGATTCTTGCGAGACGTTTATTGAACTTGTCACAAAGTTCGGTAGTCGAGACAATATGAATAGACATAATCAACAATAAAAATGCTTATATAATAAGCCAGACATTGTGAGCTAATTAACTTTTTATGCTACTAACTCCCGAATGGTTTAATCGCGAATTAACAAGCATATTGGGGCTAACTGATACACATAAAGTCGTGAATTTGCGAAGAGTTCCGCTGGGTGATGGCTATGCAGCATCCACGCATAGAATCGAACTTAAATACAGTGAAAATAATAAATATAATGTGCAATCAATCGTTGTGAAAAGCCCTATTACGGACAGTTCTATACTCAAGACGGCGCAAATTAATGGAATTTATGAGCGGGAAGTTGAATTTTATCGAATCATGTCACGAACAGGATTTGATGCGCACATTCCACGTTGTTACTACGCAGATTTTGATTCAGAATCAGGTGATTTTGTGCTAGTACTTGAGGATTTAAGCTCTCGTATTCCCGGAAATCACCATACAAGTCGCCCGTTGCACGAGATTAAGGACGTATTTAGGGCGTACGGGAGGCTTCATCATAGATTTTTTTCTCTTGCAGAACTTCGCGACGGTATTTTCTTGGCAAAACCAGGGAACGGTAAATTTATTCGGCGCCAGATGCAACAGTTGTTGGACGCAATGGTAGTAAAGCTGGAGCCATACATGGGTGAGGGAACTCGCCATCGTATTCTTGGTCAACTGAATTACTTTGAAAAGCTTTACGAGTATTCAAAGCAGGCGCAACATTCAACGCTTACACATGGAGATGCTCACCAAGCAAATGTTATGTTTGGGAAAAATGGTGAGAAGCCCGTCATTCTAGACTGGCAGTTAGCTCGCTTTGGTATCGGTATGGAGGATATCGCTCGCTTTTTACTTTTGAGCACGGAACCTGAATTTCGCAGAGCGCATACGGACGAGCTAATTGCAGTCTACGCGGATGAGCTTAGTGCAATCGGTTCTGACCTGACATTTACCGAATGTCAGGCCGATTACCTTCCGATGTTAGCTTTGCAGGGATGTATGTCACTGTTGGCGGTTGGCGCTGCTGACTTCACGCAGTCAGAAGAACAGCAACGAACTGGTGAGAAGTTGTGTACACGATTGGCAACTGTGATTGATGAGCTAGAGACTGAAGCCGCAAAATTATCTATTTGGACGTAGAATGCGAAGTTAAGGCCTTTATATTGACGAATCAAGGAGATTCTTATGCCCTTTACTCAGAACCCCGACGGTACAAACATTCACTATGAAGTGATAGGCGAGGGGCCTCCCTTGGTATTGCAGCACGGTTTGCTTTCGGACCTCAACACGTGGAAGAGCCGTGGATATGTGGATGCCCTCCAGGACACTTTTCAATTAATTCTTATCGACTCGCGGGGACATGGAGAGAGTGACAAACCCGATCAGTCAGAGGCTTATGAGCTTCGGGCACGGATTACTGACTTGGCGACGGTGCTTAATGCATTGGAGATTAATCAGGCGCACTACATGGGATATTCCATGGGCGGCTGGATGGGTTACGGAATAACCATCTACATGCCACAACGTTTCAAGTCGCTGGTAATCGGTGGATTCGGTCCATTTCGTGTCGGTCGTACCGGCCCTTTAACTGAAGAACAGAAGCAGGCACGTTGGGAGACAATGGTTAGTGCAGTGACGACAAATGCACACAGAACGCGGGCATTACAAGAGTTCCCATGGGCTATAAAACACTGTCGGGATGCCTTAGATACTTGGAAGGGAGCTCGACAGGCTCTTAAGGTTGGAGATCTGCCACTCTTGATGTTTGCTGGCACCGAGGAGCCGAACTCGTCACCCATCGATATGCCTGAGGTGCTGAAATTTAGAGCTGATGCGGAGTTTTTTAGCGTTGAAGGTGCAAACCACATCGAAACAATTGAGGCGGTTGATGTCGTGGCTCCTCGAGTTCTGAAGTTCTTAGCAGAAATTGAAGGCCGATAAGTAATTTCGTTGCCGGCGAAATTGGACTGTATCGATATCGAAGAACGCAGTATGATGATTTACGCGGCCCCATCGTCTAGGGGTTAGGACGCGAGCCTCTCACGCTCGAAACCCGGGTTCGATTCCCGGTGGGGTCACCACCACTTGCCGCAATGCCCTACGGGCAAAAGATCTCACAAAAACTGGCCCTAAAAGTGGCCTTTTTTGTAAGAGTTTCGGTTGAGTGTACCTACAGGGCTGCACATACTAGCTAGCCTTCGACAGTATTGAGTCCTAGAAAATACTCTCCGATTTTAGGATCATGAAGGATATTTTCCGCACTACCGGAATACACGACTTCTCCGCTAGAAAATATATATCCTCGATCTGATCTTGCAAGTGATAATCTGGCATTTTGCTCCACTACGAGGACTGAAATTCCATCATTTCGAAGATTGTCAATATTGGCAAGAATCTCCTGTTGGTATCTAGGCGAAAGGGCAGCAGTGGGTTCATCTAGCATCAGGAAACTAGGATTAGAGATAAGTGCTCTGGAGATAGCCAACATTTGACGTTCTCCACCTGAAAGTGAAGCCGCAAGATCATTCATTCGATATTTTATGTCAGGGAACATCTTGCAAGAACGCTCAATCCCTCTTGAAACTTCACTCGACTTGAGACCGATCCCCCCCATTAAGAGGTTCTCTTTAACTGATAATGACGGGAAGACGTTGTCGACCTGGGGTACGTAACCGATACCTCTTTTAACTAATTTATCCGTGCGCCACCCTGATACATCGGTGGCATTATGCAAAATGTCACCGTTATGAAGAGTGGTAAGTCCAAAGATCACTTTCAAAAAAGTAGACTTACCACAACCGTTTGGTCCAATAATTGTGACAAATTCTCCTTGGTTAACATGCAGATCGATACCATACAAAATTTGAACATTGCCGTATCCACCTTCAAGGCCGGTGACGTCCAAAACCTTATTCATTTTGTAGTTCCCCCGAACTTCCAAGATACGCCTCAATGACATCTCGGCTTTGTTTGATCTCGTCAGGCGTTCCTTCCATTAGGACCTTTCCCTCATTCATTACAATAATTCTGTCGACATCACGCCGAAGGATGAAATCCATATTGTGTTCGATTACTAACATCCCGATATTCCTGTCTGAGGTCAAACGGTGTAGGTTCTGAAAAATTCGTTCAGCGAGAGGACCGGCTACTCCAGCCACAGGTTCATCAAGTAATAAAAAACGAGGAGCGCTCATCAAGGCTCTCCCGATATCAACCAGTTTACTTTGACCACCAGATAATTCACTTGTGAGATTATGTGCCATATGAGGTATTTCTAAGAGGTCTAACGTTTCGTATGCGTCTTGGATTCGTTTTGCCTCAGCCTTTCGTGTACTCGGCTTTAATAAGGCTAAGATGGCGTTAGGTTTAAATTGGTCACGTGGAGGCACAAGTAGGTTTTCTATTACCGTCATATCTCGCCATAACCACGTGTGTTGAAAAGTTCTTGTTAGTCCCAAGCGTTGTATTTGGTCTGGTCGCATTTCCGTGGCATCTTGCCCAAGAACTTCAATTTTTCCAGCGGTTGATTGAAGCATTCCAGATATACAATTGAAGGTGGTTGTTTTTCCACAGCCATTAGGTCCTATTAACCCCACAAGTTCACCTTCCGAAACCTGGAAAGAAATACTGTCCACAGCTCGCAGGCCACCAAAATCTTTGGTTAAATCTGAGATACGCAGCGCCGGATTTGACATGACTATTTACCCTTACCCTCAAAATTCTGGAGTTGATTTTGTCCTTCTGCGCTGGAATTCGATAGAGCATCCCCATCTAGTACTCCTCCGACTAAAGCGGGGCGTTTGGGTCTACTAGCTACTTCTGGTAGCAAACCTCTGGAAGACATAAGTAGAGCACTTATTATCACCAAGCCGACGAGCGCGAGCTTGAGGTGAGGTAGTGATAATAATACGTTGCCGTGGGCAAATATTTCGTTAACAGATCGGTCCGACCAAACTAATCCTCCGACGTTAATCATTAGCCAAGAGAAAACAGAGTCAAGAAACGAAGTCAAACCATGGAATGGAAGGCTCGCGCTCCCGCGCGATACTACCATTACGTTGAAGACAAACTCAACAATAACAATGATAAATGCACCGATTATCATCCCTCGATTATTCCCACGCCCCCCAACAATATAAGCTGCCCATATCAAAAACGTGGTGCGCACAGGGTTCATAAAATCAGGCCAGATATTAGTGTTTAACCAAGCCCACAATGCTCCGGCAAGGGCAGCAATAGCTGCACCTAACGCTAAACTGGCTGCTTTATGAATTAGGACATTATGGCCATGATGTTGGCTTACGGCCTCATCTTCTCTAATGGAGCGCAATATTCTGCCCCAGGGGGATGAAAGGATAGTATTGAGTAAATACCAGACTCCAGCAGTGAAACCGATAGCCATGAATGCGAGTAGTACAACGTATGGTGCATTACCAGGCAAGCCAATCAAATTTCCTACAGCTTCTGAGGGGCTTCCGTTCCACCAATCCTCAAAGGGTCGCGCAAATTGAGATATACCAATGCCAGAAGTAACAGTACCGGCCCGCAGTAATGGCTCAGCCTGCAGTGAAATGCGGAGTATCTCTGCTAGTGAAATTGTCAGGATCGCAAAATAGTCCATTCTTAATCGAGCAGTTGGGTACGCAAGAAGCCACCCAGCTATGGCTGCAATTATTACGGCGGCAATTGTGGCAGCGATAGGATTCCAACCATAGCCATTAGTTTCAACAGGCGCAGATAACAAACCAACAACTACGGCTCCAATCCCTACAAAAAAGATCACTCCAAAATTTGTCATTCCTGTAATTCCAGTGTGTAGGTTTAGTGAAAACGCAGCTAATCCAAAGATACCTACTAGGGTGAAAATACGTGCAACCTGCAATGTTTTTGTCAGTACGCTTACGCTGGGGAGGAGCAAGACTATGGTGAGCAGGACTAAAAAGAGGATCGCAAAAAGAGTCCATGAACCTCTTTCAGTGTCCCTTCTAACACTAAAAAGGCTACCGATTTTAGACCTGAGAACGGAAAAAAGTGAATCAATAAATGCGAATACCGGCTCAGAGATTTTTGCCATGCGAAGCATATGATGATTGATGAAATTCCAAGATTGAGCTGTACTGCGTTTGGATAATTGAATTGTGGTATTTATCCTCTCAGCGGTGAGTTCAAAGTAATGTATTGGATTCTTATTTCGCGCAGATATTCTTGAAGTAAATTCCTTACCGACGGGATCAACTGGAAGTGTAGTTATTTCTTCTTTCATTCTCCTTTTTCGTATTCGATCTATATTCCAATTTTCTATAGCAGAGCCAATTCCTCGTGGTGCTAACAGTAGTAGACCTACAAGAAAAATAAAGGGCATTACCTCAGCGAAACCACTTGCGGTTGGACGATCAAGTGCGTTCCCGGCACCTATCAGAACGGGTTCCGAGAAGGCTCGAAGCCCACCAACTATTAGTGCCCCAATCAGAACTCCAGGAATCGAACCTATCGAACCCAGAACTATTACAGCGAAAGCTGGTAGTAATAGCATTAACCCTAGCTCAGGATTGATAGGTAAGATGCCCGCTAATAATGATCCACCGAACCCCGCGATTCCCGCTGAAAGGAATGAGGTACTTCTATGTACGTGTTCGAGATGAATACCACTAGACGCTGCAAGGTCTGGATTGTCCGCGACCGCTCTCATTTGTCTACCCAGTCGCGTTTTCTGTAACAGCAGTATGAGAAATATTACAGCTAAGAATATGCCCAATACCAGAGCTATTTTCGAATAAGCAAAACCGTATGGATCTACGTTTGCTGAAAACTCCATAAGCGGTTTAGTTACACGATCTCCAAGATTCAACTTGAGTAATCCTGTAGGAATATCGACTATTGATGTGGTTAATCTCCAATCCCGATCAGGGACGAAGCGGAAAGTACTCGCACTGAATCGCATAAATAAGACGGCTCGGAGTACCATTGAAACTCCTAGGGAAGCGATCATCATGACCTGTGGGGTTGCTGCTTTGTTCCTTAGTCGTCTGAAAACTAATCGATCTATCAATAGGCCCGCGAACCCAGTCACGACGAAAGCACAGATTGAAGCCCAAATTAGTAAAGTCCAATTGATATTTCCATCCACGGGAGCGTCAGAGATAGAGAAAAAGGAGTCAGACCACATGAGTGTCAGCGCGACGTAAGAGCCAACAAGCATCATTTCTGCTTGGGCAAAATTAGCGAATCTCTGAACTTTGTAGGTCAGTGTTAAGCCAATTGCAATACTTAAATAAACTGCTGACCAGTACAGGCCACTAAACAGAATTGAAGAGAGATTAAAGTTCATTGTGGCTGAACGATTAAGACCCGATACCAAAACTTCGAGGACTATAAATGCAATTAAACCCACGAGTATGGGAGTGAGTATGATGATGGGGCTTTTCCATTTAGGTGGCGATTGATTAACGAGAATACGGACCAGAATCAAACCAGAAGCCATCATCTCAACGGACAAAACTATCCATTTAAACTGACCGGAAAATAGACCAGATCCTGCGACAAAACCTAAGTTATAGATTGCACCAAAATAAGCATCGAATAAAAGAAGTAAGGCAAATAATAGCTGGCGTAGCCATGGGGCTTTAAATATCTGCTGGTGTCGTATTGCATTCAAAGCAATCATACCCCTCAGTGAGACTTTCAATATTGTGCTACACGGGAGTGTGAGTAGAACGGTCTGCTTTCACTATGAAAGCAGACCGATTCTATACATAATTGTCGGCTGGTAGCTAGTTGCCAGCTAACCCACCATCGGCTGTCCAAATACGAGGGCAGGAGAAGTTAGTGCCATCAAATTGGCAGACCTCATACCCAGTACCCAACACATCACCATTTGCATCGAATGTATGTGTACCACTCGCCCCAGCATAATTAACACCCGTATTATTTATGGCATTCACTAGGTTTCCATCGGGGTCAGAGACCACAGCTGCTGCGACTAACTTGATCGCATCATATGTCTCACCCGTGTATATAGCACCGTCTGCCCCGCCGGCAGTGGCGTATGCGGCTTCAAAACTCGACTTGGCGTTAGAATCTTCTCCCGGTCGCGGTCTTGTTGCTATGAGTCCACCAACCGCTGATGCGTCTGTAAATGATTCAGTAAATGCAGCATCTGCGATGCCATCAGCACCAATGATTTGACCGCTGAACCCCTGCGCAGATAGTGCTTCCATAATGGCGGCTCCATCAGTTGCATAGGACATTAATAGGACAGAATCACATCCACCATCAATTACAGATTGAGCTAACGTAGATGCATCGTAAGAACCCTCAGCTGGGTCGTATCCGACTTGGATACATGTGTCACTAGACCAGTTTGACGCGAAATTATCACCAAGTCCCGCACCGTAATCGTTAGTCATGTACAAGACAGCAGGTTTACTTACACCGGCTGCAGAAGCAACTGCAGCTAAAGCAACTGCTTGTTGAGCATCACTAGGAACAACTCGGAAAAGGTGACCATTATCATCGGCTCCAGAAATTGCTGGTGAGGTACTTGCGTACGATATCATTGGAACTCCGGCAGGAGCGGTCACGGCGATTGCGCCAAGCGTGGCACCAGAACAGGCTGCGCCAACAATCGCTTTTACGCCGCTATCTATTAAAGTTTGCGCAGCAGTTGCCGCTTGGGTGCCATCACAGCCTGAATCACCAATGATCAATTCAAATACGTAATCCCCATCATGTTCGGCATTAAGCTCAGCTATTGCCACTCTTCCCGCATCCTCAAATCCAGGCGCATATTGCGCGATTGGACCAGTTTGAGGACTTAGAAGCCCTATCTTAACGGTTTCACTTCCACCGAGCACTCCGCATCCAAGTGCGAAAGCGGCCAGTATTACTGATGTCAAGAGCAAACAAAATTTATTCATTAATCGCATAGTGCTCCCACTCCTTTCAAATTCAAATCCCTCATGTCTAATCTTGCAATTCTACCGCATAAATACTGTTGTAATCTTTCAACAAGTCACGACGGTGTAAATTCTTACATATGTTGTTGTCGATGGAATCACATGAACTAGTGGAGGGATTAAAGGGCTCCAAGCTTGGGAAAGACCAATTCCTTAAACTTTTCGTCGCCAAGACCCAAATGGAGCATCTCTATTCCAAGCGATTTGTAGAGGCTGATGCGCTCCAATATAGTGTCGGGCGATCCAATTAATCGAGCTGCGTAACCTTCATTGCTATCAAGAGCGCTTAGGGGATCGTCACTGTCCCACATTCCCTGGGCTCCCGAGGTTCGTTGTTTTCTTTTTGCGACAAGTGATTTATCTACTCGGGCGAGCATGCCGTCAATCACATCCCACGCTTCGTCGTCAGTATCACGACAAAGTGGGATCGCATACATCCCAAACCGCACGGTTCGACCGGTCGATTCACAAGCTTTGCGAACCTTCCGCACTATCTCTTCGATCCGTTCGGGGGTCCCGCCGTTAAGAAACATCCAGTCTGAGTGCTGTGACGCGAGGTTAATGGCAGCATCGCTCTGCCCACCTTGAAATACTTCTAAATCTGTGATTGGTCTTGGTTCAAGTCGAAGATTGTCGTTCTGGTAATAATTACCCTCATAATCGAAGGCTTCACCCTCCCAGGCACCACGTATAACCTCTATGAACTCTGCGGTGCGTTTATAACGTGTGTCGTGATCGAGTTTATCTACCCCGAACATATCAAATTCTTCCATGTGCCAACCACTCGTGACATTGATAGACCATCGTCCGCCGGTCAACCGATCCATGGTTGTTCCCCATTTCGCGATTGTCGCTGGACTGAAAAAACCTGGATGGATGGCCGTAATTAAGTTGAGAGTTTTTGTATGTGCGGCTAGAAAGGTGGTCATTGCAAGACAATCGAATGAGGAGCCTTCGATTTCCTCACCGGTACCCCACCAGCGCTGTGGTATGAGGAGATCAGTAAGGCCCATCTCTTCCCAGTTTTTTGTGTTGGTCTTTATGCGATCTAAGAGTTCTTGCCCGCTGGGAACCTCGGTGGCATGGGACGATCCTGCGACTAATTTCATACCTCTAACGGCAACGCCCGCCCAAGTGCAAGTTCTCATGCCAATATAGTAAAGCAAAAACAGACAAGATTTGAACTAACTATGGCTTTACGATGTACTGGATTAAGAGTAGCTCGATTGGAGTATAGAAATTGAATGCAGATGTGATCGTGATTGGTGCTGGGATAGCAGGCTGTTCGACTGCTCTCCATCTAGCGGAAGCAGGCATTTCTACAATTGTGTTGGAGAAAGGTGAAATTTCAAGTGAAGCCTCGGGCGTAAATATGGGAGGCCTTGGAGGGGTTGGATGGGGACACTCTCCTTCACTTCAGGAGTATCTGACTATGGGGAGTCTCAATATTTTTAAAAGACTCCAGAACGAACTGGGCTACGACATCGAGTTTCGTCAATCAGGATCGTTCACAGCGATTCACACCGAGGCACAGCATGCGTATGCCAAGGAACGGGTGCTGGAGGCACAAAATAACGGATTTAATCTTGAATTAATGAGTGCGTACGAGTCTAGAGCGCTGGAACCAGAGTTGAACTTGGACATGTTGGGATACGTATACAGTCGTTCGAGAGGACAAGCTGATCCATTGAAGACGACTCGGGCATTTGGACAGGCAGCAATTCAGGCTGGTGCCACCATAGAAACGGACACTGAAGTTATGGCGGTAAAAAAGTCGAATGGAACTTGGATGGTTGAGACGAGCAGGGGTGTATATGAATCCGACGCTGTTGTTGTCGCAGCTGGCGCTTGGTGTAAATTGCTTGGCAAAATGGTGGGAGTAGAGATCCCGATTGAACCGGTAGTTGGTCAAATGTGGTCCACTGAACCTCTTCCACCAAGAATCTTTGGAACGATTGGCTCATTCGAATCCAGTTTCCACTGGAGCGAAGATTTGTACGCTGGAGCCGGATCTCCTCCGGAGCTAACTCATTTGGGAACCCAACGTCTGACACGACATCTGTACGGTAGGCAAAGAAAAAGTGGTGAAATTATTTTCGGTGGTGACAGACGAGATGTCGGCTTCGATAAAACCATTGAAGATGCAGGAATCGATGTCAACAAGGGACATGCGACGGAGATATTGCCACTACTTGCCGATCTTCCTATCGCTACTACTTGGTCCGGTCTGATGCCGTTTTCAATAGACGGGCACCCTATCATAGGCGAATTGCCATATAACGAAAATTTGTTCGTGGTGACTGGACTGGCGTCCTCAGGTTTTGGACGGGGACCTGGCGCAGGGATGCTAATTGCAGATTTCGTTGCCCGTGGTGCGGCTCATCCGGCCTTGACTGAATCAGATCCGGCACGGTTTGCTGATTGAAATCACTGACGAAGTTAGCGTTATATATAATCCGCGAAACAACGTATGACGCTTTTACTGGACGAGGATGAGATACCGCGGGCATCATCTGTTAGGGTAGTTCCGAACGAATTGAGAGTTAATAGGTAGAGGGGTACACGCATATGCCGTTACAAGTGACGAAATGGCGACGTAAAGAATCAGGTTCACTGAATGATCTAGGCTTAGCTGCATTGGCATTCTGTCGTGCACAGCGGGCTCGGGATGAAGTCGATGATGCGAAGTACTATTGGGGTAATCCTAACGAGATATGGATAATTATCGATGGAGCTGAAGAGATGGTGTTAAACAAAAACCAAACTCCTGAATCATTAGCCGCAATGTACGACCTCAGTGATTTAGCATCACAGATTGAAACAGCATTTCTTGCCGATGCCCGTGGCGGATTTGAAACGTATGAGGCCGCGGGTCGGTCGTAGTTGATTTGGAGTGATAAATGTCTAAAGGATATATTTTATCGGCTTACCGAGAGATCCACGATCCTGAGAAATTAGCAGCATATGGAGCATTAGCCGGCCCAGCTGTTGAGGCAGCTGGAGGACGATTTCTTGCCCGAGGTGGAGCCGTCACTGCTTACGAGCATGGTCTAGATCAGAGAACTGTTGTTATTGAATTTGAGAGCTATGACGCAGCGCTGCAACTTTACGAAAGTAAGCTGTATAAAGAAGCCTTAGCGCTGCTGGGTGACGCGGTAATCCGAGATTTTCGCGTTGTAGAGGGCGTGTGATCTTCAGATTTAAAGCAAATTTACTACTAGAAAGGCTGCTCGCTGCAGATTTTATATGAGTGATATTGTCATTGAGTTAGATAATGGTGCTGTGGTTGGCTCAACCTCGAAGAATACCATTGTGTTTAAAGGCATTCCTTATGCAAAACCTCCCATCAATGAATTACGATGGCGTCCGCCGGTGCAGTTGGATCCATGGTCTGAAGCACTTCAAGCAAAAGAGTATTCGAAGTCTGCTTGGCAACTAGGAGTAGACACAAAGCTATTTATTGCGGAAATCATCAATCAATCCGGATTTAGTGCCATCAAGCGAAATTTATTTAAGACGGTGTTAAGCAGATTTGGACAATCAAACGAATCGGAAGATTGTTTGTACCTCAACATTCGAACCCCGAGTGAAAGCGTGCAGGCTGGTTATCCCGTGATGATTTGGATTCATGGCGGTGATCATCAGGATGGTTCAGGTAATGGGTTCCCATATGAGACTGATGTGTTTTGTGATGAGGGAGCGATTCTAGTCACCATAAATTATCGGCTCGGCGTGATGGGTTTTTTATGTCATCCGGAATTAAGCCTCGAATCCGCAGATGGAATAAGTGGTAATTATGGAATGCTTGATCAGATTGCAGCATTGAAATGGGTTCAGGAAAATATAGCGGCTTTTGGTGGCGATCCTAAACAGGTAACAATTTTTGGTGAATCAGCAGGTGGTGAATCAGTTGCTCACTTGCTTACGTCTCCACTCGCGGAAGGACTTTTTCAACGAGCAATCATTGAGAGTGCAGCTAATAGTGGGCAAATGATTCATCAGACAACACCAGTTTTACACCACGACAGTGGCGAGCAAATTGGAAAAAACCTTGCGGACAACTTAGTCCCAGGGCCTAATCAGATCCAAGCTCTCCGAGAGCTCTCTGCATCCCAGATAATGGAAGAAGTCCGAGGGGAAGAAGATTTTGCACGACGAAGTTTTTTTCCGGTGATCGATGGGCTTATTTTACCGATGAGCCCATTTCAAGCGTTTAGAGAGGGTAAAGAGCACGACGTGCCTCTTCTTGTGGGAAGTAATTCTGATGAAGCCTCTCTATTCTGGCCTCACATGCCGAGCCCGTTGATCGAGTATCGGGAACGAGAACCTGACGCGAGTCAAATGAAAGAATTAATACAATTTGAATTTCGTGAGGATGCGTGTCTTATCGATGATGTATATAACGGAATCATGAATTGCGATCGAATGGCTCAACAGGATCTACTGGGTGACTCACTATTCGGTGCTCCTGCCTTCTACTATGCATCTTTGCATTCTAGAAAAAACACGAACACCTTCTTGTATTACTTCAATCAAGTACCACCTTCTAGCAAACAAACAGCCGGTGCCTATCACGCAGCTGAGATCGGCTACGTATTCGATATCAAGTCACCAGTATTTCCAAAGTCACAACAGGGGAAGCGACTTGCGAAAATTATGAGTCGGACTTGGGCGCAGTTTGCAAAAACCGGGAATCCAAATAAGACTGACTTGCCGGTTTGGGATGCATTTCAGGATGAATCTGCTGGCTGGATGGTCTATGGAAGAGATATCGGACAAGACAAGGTATTTAAAGTGCTTCAATATGGTGCTTTGAATCGCCGTTTGGAACGCCAACTAGATCAGCTACCGATTCGCGCAAATAAAGATCTTTAATTTCCGAAGTATATGTGAGTCACGAAGCAGGTTGGTCCACTGTTTAGAGGTAAGTTCTGATACCTCTGCCCGATGCTTAATAACTATGAGTTGCGCTCGTTAATCGTAGCTGCATGCTCCGTGAAATGAGTACCTGACCGGACCATAGCAGCCCCAATTGTTGCGTCCCAGTCCATGCTTTCCGGGCGTTCGACTGGCTTGACCATGTCGTGATCTTCTACGTATCTAAAGACCCGATTCAGTATTTCAAGTGACGCGTCCAATGCCGGAATTACGTCGGCGGACGCAGCAAACTCACCACCAGTTTTTTCCGCAGGTCGCGCGTCCATTGCGGTAGCAACCACTCCGGCAAAAAAGCCTACTGCGCCTACGGTATGTTCAGCAACCTTTCGGGCGGACCATGTTTCTTCACCACCATCGCTACCAGCATCGGCTTCCCAGTCGCCGTTGAACGACTCAACTGCGTCTCTAAAAGCTTGAGCTGCTGCCGCGATTTGTTCTCGTGTTTCATCTGAGTTTGCCATTTAGTTCTATCCCGTCATGTGCACTTAGTTAATTGGTGCGCTTAGGGTAGCGCACGACGCCGGAATAGTGTTGACAAGCCGGAAGAGCTGATGAGTTATGGCTAGAGGGAAGCGATCACAGACCTGGTAAATTGTTCGGTAGTGCCGTTTCCACCTTGGTCTTTCGGTAGATTTTCTTTGTTAGCATAAACCGTTCGAATTGAGGTTTTTAGGGTATTAGCTGCGACTGGGAGATTGAGATACTCGAGCATCATTGCTGCTGAAAGCATAGTGGCAGTAGGATTGATGATTCCGAGACCTTCTATATCCGGAGCTGATCCGTGAACTGGCTCAAAGTAAGCGTATTCGTCACCGTAGCATCCGGACGGAGCAACCCCTAGTCCTCCTACTAGGGCAGAGGCTTCGTCAGATAAAATATCCCCGTATTGGTTTGGAAGCAGCACAACATCAAGTGTTTCCGGTTCCACAATAATGCGACGTGCAAAATCATCGATGATGAAGTCGTTGTATTCGATATCTGAATAGTTTTCTGCAATTTCAGTGACAATTTCTCTAAAGAAACCATCAGCTGTAGGTAACGTATTGTGCTTGCACGACATCGTCACCTTACCCGGGTAACCAGCTTGCTTTCGGCGCCGGGCCATTTGGAATGCATAATGAGCGATTCGTTCAGTTGCCGCACGTGTAATGACCTTCACAGCAAATCGACCATCGCCTAAAGCAGGGATCCCGGTTCCTCGGTATGACGTGAGTTTGAGCGGGCGCAGTAAATCGAGATCCCCTTCAACTGCCGCGTAGAGGTCTTCCGTATTTTCGCGAACAATTACAAAGTCAATATTATTTGGATTGCTGAGAGGCGACTTGATCCCTTCAATGTATGAAACTGGACGTATGTTAGCGTATGTAGCCTTACCCCATCGTAAATACGAAATAGCTCCCGTACGACGAGACGTTGCGCCAAAAAGGGTTGCATCTGAGGAATCAATTGCTTCACGGCATTCGTTGCTCAAAGTCTCACCAAACTGGCCGACTGGTCCGATTCCTTCATCTACTACAAGAATATCAATGTCCGGAATAAGTTCTCGAAGGACGAGTACCGTGGCGGCCATAGCCTCAGGTGCGGCCTGATCTCCGGGGACTACGCATATTTGTGTCATACCAAAGAGAGTAGGGGATCTGACTATCTTTGTGTTTCACTCAGGTCTTTAACATGAGCTCTTTGGCTCGAGGGTGAGAATTCTTGGATCTATTGAGAGTAGGATGTTTTGCCTCGTACTGCATCAAGTTCACGCAAGTCTGCAATCGTTACGACGTTGCCTGTGTAATCGTTATCGTTATTTGTGATCCAAAGACATGCATCTGTCATAACAATGGGATCTTCGAAGTCCATCTCTTTTGCGCGGTCGCCGAGAGTAAATACGTAACCCTCGCTCCATACTGATAGATCCAATCGTATAGCGTTGACACTCACGCCAGTTCCTGCGAGCTCGCTCGCTAGAGCCTCCGACATTCCTTCTAAAGCGCGCTTTGTTGTAGTGTAAGAAACTCGTCCCATTTCAGGATTTACCGAGGCACTCGAAGAAATATTAATCACGCGACCATAACCGCGCTCAATCATGCCAGGGCACAACTCCTGCATGAGGATTAGAGGAGCATTGACATTTATTTCTAAGGCTAATCGCCAAAGTTTCATGCCGGCATCAAGCGTTGAACCAATTGGAGCGATGGCTGCGTTATTTATCAGCACATCGACTTTTCCAAATTCAGTTAGGGCAGCTCTTGCTGACGATTCGCATTCGTCAGGATTATTTAAGTTTGCGCCAATCGATAAAACTTTTGCACCGTTTTCACGGGCGAGTTCGGCGGTGTCATCCACCGTTCCAGGTAGTTTTGTAGGAGAGGTCGCCGTAGATCTAGCAACTAAAACCAAATCGTAACCAGCTTTGGCATAGTCAATTGCAAGTTGTTTTCCAATACCGCGGCTGGCTCCAGTGATAAATGCAACTGGTTTCTCTATGCTCATAATTGCCCCCTTGATGATTGTCTATATGTCTAAGAGTCTACAATAGAGTGGTGGATCTGGTGAGTGGAATAGAGTGAGGATTAGCATGCGAGTATCAGAAGATTTACACACTCAATACATGACAGCATATTCGGCTTGGCTTGAACAAATCACGGCGGTTCATAGTTTTTTCTTTGAGGAGAGTGCGCTGCGCCCGGATAAGGTGAAGGGTTTACTAAATCGAGAAGCTAATGCAAAGGATAAATATGACCTAGCTCGACTCAAGTTACTCGGGCTCGATTCCGATAGCTCACAGTCGTCGACAGATTATTAAATGATTGCTAAGAGTGCAGGATCTGATTCGGGCTACGTCAGAGCAATACTTCTCGGGGGAGCGATCGCTCTAGGTTGGTCGCCGTGCATAGGGCCCATTTTGGGCTTTGTTTTAGTTCTAGCAGCGACAAGCGAACAGGTGGCCCGCGGAGCGTTATTATTATTGTTTTTTGGCTTTGGTTTAGGCCTATGGTTTCTAATTATTGCTGTCGGATTTCAGCAAATATGGCCTAGGATTCATCGAACTGAGAAATTTTTTAAGCGGTACACCTTGGTTAATGGAATTCTCCTAACTTCATTCGGGGGACTCTTGTTGGTAGGTGGAATTGATATTTGGTCACGTATCAGCTCGAGAGTCCTACGATTTGGATCGATCATTCCGGCGTTTGAGACTTTCGAACAAAATTTAGTTCAATATGTTGATGGTCCAGCAGGACTGGTGACCGCTTTTCTCGCGGGGGTAATAGCGTTCGCTTCTCCGTGTGTCTTACCACTAGTGCCCGTGTTTTTTGTGCATATTGGTGGTGACCTTGCGTTGACACCTAATAAGCGCCACGATCAAAAAAGATTTATTCTCCAAACTTTACTATTCATTCTTGCGTTCTCAGTCACATTTGCTGCGTTAGGTGCATCAGTTGGACTCGCTGGTGGAGCAATTCTTTCAAGGATTGACTGGGCACTTCGGCCGATTGGTGCAGTAGTCATAGTTCTTGGCTTGAACATGCTTGGGTTAATCAACTTACGCTACCTGAATCGGACGTTTCAATTGTGATGACTAACCATGTTGCCATCGAAGAGGAATCAGACGAGAATTGTATCTATTATGAGTGAAGAACTTGATGGTTTGAATTTGAGCGAGTTGATAGAAGCAATTGCACAGGAAGAGGTGCTAATTGTCCGTTTTCAAAATTTTGAAGAACGGCTTCTATTAGACATGCGGCTTGGTGAAGATGAGCAGCCACTCGTGCGAATGGTGGGTCCTGTTTCGTCGGCCGAAGAACGTTACGCAGAACTTCGGCAGATTCGACCTGAAGTAGCACTGCCAGAGAGAATCATGGTTGTCCCGTGGCCTCGCTCGTTCAGTGAGATGCAACGACTGGGTCTTTGGGACGAGATCAGTTCACGAATCCTGAAGGTCGCTGGTGATTCTGCAACCGCGCTGACACGAGAGCTACGTACTGATATCGAACGCCTTGAAATGTTGGAATTAGCCGCAATTATTCGGGGAGATATTGGTTATGAAACCTTATGGGAACGCGATGATTAACGGATCCATAACTAGTCTTCTGATAACCTTTTTCTATTAACACCACGATTGAAAACATGAACAATATAATTGATTTGCGCTCTGACACAGTTACAAAACCATCGCAGAATATGCGACTGGCAATCCAGGCTGCCGAGGTTGGTGATGATCATTCTGGTGAAGACCCATCTATTAACCGACTGGAGTCGGTGGCCGCGGATTTTACGGGCAAGGAAGCGGCACTCTACGTTCCATCAGGTACGATGTCGAATCTGGTCGCACTCCTCACACATTGCCAACGAGGGGACGAGGTCATCACGGGTAGCGAATCTCATATAAATAACCACGAGGGTATGGGTGCCTTCACCTTGGGTGGATTTTCTGTCCGAACGGTGACCAATGACTTCCGGGGTCGAATTAATCCAAGTGATATAACTGACGCATGCAGGCAAGAATGGCCTAGAACGAAAGTTATATGCCTGGAAAACACACATAATCGTTGCGGTGGTAGTGCTATCCCGAAGAGCGATATTAGTGAGATTGCAGCAATTGCACAAGAACGCGGAATCCAATTGCATATTGACGGAGCAAGAATTGCAAATGCAGCCGTGGCACTAGAAACAGATGTTGCATCGCTAGTGGCAGATGCCGACTCCGTCTCATTTTGTTTTTCGAAAGGACTGGGAGCTCCGGTAGGCTCGGTTTTGTGTGGAACCAGAGATTTCATAACGGAGGCTCGCCATAATCGACGTTTGGTTGGTGGAGCAATGCGTCAAGGCGGAGTGATTGCTGAAGGGGCTTATTACGCTCTCACGCATAATTTTGATCGATTGGCTGAAGATCATGAAAATGCTCAACTACTCCGACACCGGATCGAAGGTTTACCGGGCATTAATTTGGACCCGGCTGGCTGCGACACCAACTTAGTGTTTTTCGATCTTGATTTAGAATTTGATGGTGATGCTTTTCGATCGAAACTCAGTGAACTTGGTGTTCGCTGTTCTGGGACAAGCAAACAAAGAATTCGTATGGCTTGTCACTTGGACATCTCCAAGGGGGATGTCGAGCGCGCTGCGAAATTAATTGCGCAGACTTTAGGTGAGATGGAGGCAGAATCATCATAGTACTTAAACGCTCGGTGTTTCTGGGGACTGCGTCGGTAATTTTTTTGATTTTTGCAACTCTCGGCTGTTCAGATTCGAATTCAAATCAAATTTCGACTGATTCACTCACGCGGGCGTACCAACTAGCTGTTCCAGAGGAACTACGCTATGAGTTAACTAACGACCTAGGTGAACGTGTAGGACTTGGGGTATTTGAGTCGAAAATTAGTTCAACTAACCCGTCGATTATTGTGCTCCAAGAACGCTATAGCCGCCAGGATAATCCAGATGCAGGCGACATAATTACAACTCGAGTCTCGGGGGCTAATTTTTCAGCATTAGGTGGAGACCGAAAGGTAGCGAGTGTGAAACAACTTGAGGTTAAGGGAGTTTCGTATGCTTGGAAGATTTCAGAAAGCGATGACGAAAGGCCTATGCTGCAGAAAACAGATAATTTGGATGACTCGAGCTCAATTAGAACAAAGAAGTTGCCCAACATGCCGATATATGCCAATTCCAGCTCATTTTGGTTATGGCGACAACTGCCCCTAGAAGTTGGTTATAGTGCAAGCTATATCGCGGTCGATCCGTTTGAAGAAAAATGGCAGTTGGTCAACATTACTGTTCCCCAATCAGAAATTCTTAAGACACCCTTTGGCGAGATTCCAGTGTGGAGAGTTCTTGTGCGATCTGGACGAGCAACTCGATCTGCCTGGATTGAGCAGTCCAACCCTCATCGGGTGCTTAAATGGGACAATGGACTAACTGTTATGACTCTGGTTGACTGAGTGATGCGGCGGCAATTTCGAGAGATTCAGTTGCTATGCCAAGCGTACCGACGATCTCAAATAAAGCTTGGCTTGATTCGGCTATTTCCTTTGGTAGTAATATCAGAGCACAGGCTCGATGGCGGTCACGTTCTTCGATAGTATGACCACTAGCAATGATTGCATCCGGCATTGCCGAATGGAGGTCTTGGAACCACTTCGTAATCTGCCATTCGAATACTCGTGCATCACCTTTGACTGCCAGAGCCGTGATTGATTTAGCGTGAGAAAAAAACGTATTATTCGTTGGGAACTCTTCGTTGCACTGAAAGTCCACACTCCACATGCCTGTGATGTACTTACCCAACGAATGAACCACAAATTCCATGTGGCCGGACGAGTCAGAAAACTCTTCAAGTGAGCCTGAGAGAACGAGTTCGACACTGATAATAAGATGAGTATCAGACACGCCTAGACTAACATTATGGACAGCCGGAGCCTGCTTTAAAGCGTAGGCACTGCTGTACAAGGATTGAAGGTCTGCACGAGATAAATTCTCCCGAAGCTCAGCAACGATCACATGAATCGCCGTGTTAATAAAGTCTGTAGGTGCGTTAGTCATCGTCTTGTGAAATTCTCGTGACGTTACGGATTACGTCGTGGCACAACCGGTGGGAGAAATGGATCCGTACTGCTGGAGTTGTCCATCAGCTTTGGAGAATCAGTCTTTGTATCGAGCCTTGACGATACGATTCCTTCGCCTAATGGAAGCAAGGCACCGTCCGCCATTTCTCGGACTAGATCAACGTGTTCCATTACGAAAGGATCATGGGTTGCCGTAATAATTGTTACTCCTGAATCTGCAACCTCGCGAAGTAAGCCGAAAATCTGTGCACCTGTAGTGGAATCGAGCTCGCCAGTCGGCTCATCAGCGATGATGAGGGGAGCATTATTTGCCAACGCTCGGGCGACCGCTACACGTTGTTGTTCCCCTCCAGATAATTCATAGGGGCGGTGGTCGGCCCGATGAGTCAACCCTACCTGTTCCAGCAGCTCTCGTGTTCTGTTTCCGCGTTCTCGTATTCCACTGCCAGCAATGCGAAGGGCGAGGTCAATATTTTCCGCGGCAGATAATAATGGGAGAAGGCCAAATGACTGAAAGACAAATCCAATTTGCTCACGTCTAAACTTCGTGCTCTGCTTGTCAGAGAAGTGAGAGACCTCCTGGCCATTGATAACAACAGACCCCTCATCAGGTGTATCTAGGCCCGCAATGATATTTAATAGTGTGGTCTTGCCAGACCCCGATCTTCCAACTATTGCAATGAATTGCCCAGAGGGAATCTCCAGATTGACCGCATTTACGGCAGTTACAACGGTTCCACCACTATCAAATCTTCGAGTTAGTTCCGATACGGTAATTAGATTATTTTGATCTGATTGCTGAACGTGACTTGCCATGATGCTAATCCTTACAATTAAGTCTATTCACCTGTAATTTTGACCGATTGGCCATCTATTTCAATACGGGCCCGACGATCAATTCCAATGTCCTGCAGATATTCGCGAGGGATCTGAAGGCGACCGCTTCGATCGACAACTGCTAATTCGTCAACGGAGAAATCTTTTCCGATAACCGAAGAATTCCGGATAAGCTCCGTACTTGCTCGGCCATCTCGCATGGCTACCACGCGATCGACTCGGCTGGTGATTTCTCGATCATGCGTGACTATAACAACTGTGACGCCAGTGTTTCGATTGATTTTGCGTAGGACTTCGAAAACTTCGTCAGCGGTAGCACTGTCTAGCTCCCCCGTGGGCTCGTCAGCTAGTAGAAGCGGTGGCTGGTTAGCCAAAGCAACCCCAATTGCCACGCGCTGTTGCTCACCACCAGATAGTTCATTTGGTTTTCGCTTGTGTTTGTCACCAAGGCCAACAGCCTCTAAAAGCTCTCTTGCCCGGTTTTTTGCAGTCTTACGCTTAACGCCCTCAAGAATCATAGGTGCTTCTATATTTTGTTGAGCGGACAGATAAGGAATCAAATTACGTCCGGTTTGTTGCCAGATGAATCCCACTTCACGCCGTCTGTAATCCACGAGGTCATCATCGCTCATGCGCAATAGATCTCGGTCACCGACTGAGATTCTACCCGCTGAAGGAGTATCCAGGCCCGCAAGAATATTCAGGAATGTTGATTTTCCTGATCCTGAGGCACCGACAATTGCCATCATCTCGCCAGGAGCAACTCTGAGGTCGAGACCACGCAGCGCAACAACTTCCAGGTCCTCCGTTTTGTATATCTTAAATAACTCTTCAGCAAATATATAGGCGTCAGTCATTAGGCATCTCCAATTCGCAGTGCTCGGTGAATGGCTAGCCGGAAGTAGAGCGTTACTACTGCGGCAACCGTTAGAATGAATACCAGACTTAATATACCCCAAACAAGGAATACTTCGGTCCAAGAAAATTCTAAGATAAAGGGCGGAACGACAGCATTTCCCACTTCATCTGTCGCGAGAAAACTCATCATAAATCTCCCAATGAATAGCCCGACAGCCGTACCCAGTCCAAGACCCGCCAAGACTACGAATAGGTGCTCAAAAAGAACGAGACTAAATACCTGTGGCCGGGAGAACCCAAGAGTTCTCATGATTGCAAATTCGAGACCGCGGAGCTGTGCATTTAAATAGGAATACACCATGAACCCGATGGCAGAGAGTAATAACACAGCACCGAAGCTGATTGCTAATATTCCCGACCAACCAGCTGCAATTAAAGGATCTTCTTGTTGCTCAGTTCGAATGGTTTCGGCCAGAAAAAGCTTGTCGTACTCAAACTCGTCGGTCCATTGAACGTGATCAGTTGTATCCGTTGACCGGAACCATAATTCGTTGCTTCCAACAGAGTTATCGGGCAAGGCGATGTTGATAGCAGACTCGAGTCTATGTGAATTTACGACTGCAAACCCAGCGTTAGTATTTGGAACGTAGGTCGGAAAATAGTCAAATACTCCAGCAAGCATCCCTTGTGTCCATCTCGAAGAGGAATTTAAGGCAAATCGATCGCCAACTTCGACAGACATATCTGCCGCAGTCTTCTTGTCCAAGTAGACTTTGAGATCGGTAGTTGTTGTATCAAGCATTAAGCCATGGACTCGGTAGTATCCTCGAGTTTGATTATTAGAAACCCAACTGAGTGTTGTGGTTTGTTGAATTCCTTGCGGTGCATCGACATCGATACTAAGGAAATCACCAGAAGAGCCAGCTCGAGCACCAGAGAGGGGTGAAAAACCTCCTTCGACGAAATCATACACGATTGCTGCATCCGGCCAAGCAGCGATGCCGCGAGCGCCCCCGTCTAAGCCAAAGTACCAGCTAAATCGACCCGATGTGGTCGGCTGATCATCCATACCTTCTGGAGCTGGCGGTGGAGTGTTTGTCTCAGTATAAATAAGGGGACCGATTCTAATACTTGCTTGTTGAGCAGTAAGCC
>JAQWLS010000032.1 GCA_029247135.1 Dehalococcoidia bacterium
AGAGCAGATCGACTTCCCAATTATCTACTGCAGCGCTCGCTCCGGGATTGCTTCGCGGGATCTCGAAACTACGGGGTCTGATATGAAGCCTTTATTTGAACTTTTTCTAAACCACATCCCCGCACCCCAACACACGGGAAGCCCAGAATTACAAGCGCTTGTTACAAATTTGGATTCATCACCTCATCTTGGCCGACTGGCAATCTGTAGAGTGGTAGAAGGTGAAATTCAACGGGGTCAAACAGTGGCACATTGTCGTCGCGATGGGACAATCGAGACCGCAAAAATTTCGGAGTTGTTCACGACAGAAGGGCTCGATAGAGTGGCGACCGAGAGTGCGGGACCAGGTGATATCATCGCGGTCGCTGGAATGCCAGAAATAACTATTGGCGAGACACTGGCAGATCAAGAGAATCCAACACCACTCCCTCTGATTACTGTTGATGAGCCGACAATGTCGATGACAATAGGGATCAATACCTCTCCACTAGCTGGTAGAGAGGGCTCAAAACTCACGCCCAGACTGTTAGCTAATCGATTAGAGTCGGAGATCATTGGAAATGTTTCCTTAAAAGTAAGTCCTGCTGATCGTTCAGAGACATGGATTGTTCAAGGTAGAGGAGAATTACAACTTGCAGTTTTAATTGAGACGATGCGTCGAGAAGGATTTGAGTTAACCATTGGAAAGCCAGAAGTGGTGACCAAAGAAATCGATGGTAAATTACACGAGCCTATGGAGCACCTGTTCATAGAGGCTGATGAAGAATATGTCGGTGCAATTACGCAAAGTCTTGCGAAACGAAAAGGCCAACTCAAGGAAATGAACAGCAACGGGAATGGCAGCGCTCACATAGAATTTGAGGCACCCGTTCGCGGACTGATAGGTTTTCAGACAGAATTTTTAACGAATACGCGCGGCACGGGAATTATCAATCGCCTCTCGGCCGGTTTAGTCCCATGGCTTGGTGAGATACGAACGCGAGCCTCAGGTAGCTTGATTTCTGATCGGCCTGGCCCATCAACAACTCATGCTTTAGTTAATTTACAGGAGAGAGGAAAATTATTTATTGGTCCTGGTGTAGCTACATACGAAGGCATGATCGTTGGAGAAAATGCTCGCGCAGATGATATGGATGTGAATCCGTGCCGTGAGAAGAAGCTGACGAATATGCGAAGTTCAGCAGCCGACACAGCCGAGCACCTCACGCCAAATCTTGAACTCTCACTAGAGCAAGCTCTTGAATTTATCTCCGCAGATGAATGTCTCGAAGTGACGCCAGGGCTGATTCGCCTGCGGAAAGTAACTCTTGACACACTATCTAGAAATCGGGAAGCCAAACGATCAAAAAAAGTTACTGTTTAGGCCTCTACAATTTGTAGAAGTACCCCGCCCGTTGCAGATGGATGAACAAATACTTGTCCCTTAGGGGTCTCACCCTCGCCAGGATCACCAATTAGACGTACATTCTTAGAGCGAAGCTCTGTCAAAGTTGCAACAATATCGTCGACTCGCATTGAAAGTAGATACATTCCACCACCAGTCTTCTCGACATGCTTTGCAACAGGTCCCGAATCATTAGTAGGTTGTACCAGT
The DNA here is from genome assembly GCA_029247135.1 of Dehalococcoidia bacterium. Taxonomy (GTDB): domain Bacteria; phylum Chloroflexota; class Dehalococcoidia; order UBA2979; family UBA2979; genus UBA2979. Next base: position 1,595 of record JAQWLS010000032.1, read on the forward strand.
TCAACTTCGGAGTTTTCAAACTCGAAATGAGCGGTCAGAAAACCTGCTCCCTCAGGCTCACCAGTTCTATCAGCGCTCTTTCCAAAAATGGCGCCATATTTTTCCAGACCTACAGCCATATCAGCGACTGAGATCACTACATGGTCTATTCCCTTAAACATATTTATATCTCCTATTCAATTCTCATCTTGATATTTTACTAGCAGCATCGAAGGTTTTTGCAATAGATCTTGACATTACATCATCGATATCAGAATTTGATACGCCCTGCTCAATAAGCCAAGGAATTTGCCAATCTGGCACCGGTGACCAACAATTGCTGTCTTCAGCACGGCCTCCCCCGCTCGTTGGTCCAAGATTAAGACTGTAAGCAGCTGAGTCATGCCCTAGACAGATTTGATCTCCAAAGCCAGATTGAATCAAATCAAGCGCAATCTGGGATCGACGAAGCTTCTCATCCTCCGGCAAATTTGATTGAAATCGATCCAGTCCAACTGTTGTGCCACGAATAAGTAATTGATTTAAATAAGACATATCTCGAGAATCACTACTATGGCCGATCGTTATCGCTCTCAGATCCAAACCTTCGTCTTGAAAAATATCTAATAACGGTAGACCCAACTCGTCTAGAGCTCTTGTGTGACAGGTAATTGGAACACCTGTTGCCCGTGAAGCTCTTGCAGCACCACGAGCAGCTTTCTCAAGTTGAAAACGAGGAGATCCAGGTCCCTCATCAAGTCGATACTCATAGTCCCAAGCCAACTTGATAATTCCAGCTTTCACAGATGTCGATTCTAAGCCAATCTCGATATCTTTAATAAAGTATTCGGCAATTGCATCCGGGCTCCATGTGTAATAAGTCAAAGGAACCCACCTGTATAGACCTGTGGCGGCAATTACATTTATGGGTGAAGTATCTGCTAATCGTTCAAAGACATCCGCCTGCCTACCAAGATCTAATGGCGTACAGTCTATTATTGTTCGTATTCCGCTTGCATAGGCTGCTTCAAGTGCCTCTTGACTTCGCCTAAGGGCTTCAGTGCGATCATAGAGCTGCGCAATCTTGTCCATTCCACCCATTCCGCTGACAAGGTGCTCATGTGACAAAGTCCATCCCAGATCAGACGAATTTATAGACCCTGAAATTGTATTTATCATGAACCTATTACTCTCTCAACTACGAATTAAAAACCTTGATCAGTAATTCGATCAATATGAATCTCAAAGAGCGCAACTTGATCTTGAGGAATAGTTCTATAGGATTCGGCAAATATACGGCCTTCGGAAATACCGTAATACTTCTCAGCCATTCTTAGAATTACTGTAAACAACAAGTCTGGTTGATCCTCACGACGGATTGCAGTCCCGTCAATGACGACAGACTTATAAGGAACTGCTGAGTCATCAACGCAAAGCGATACTCGAGCATCATTGACAATATTTTGCCATTTCCGGGTCTTGGAGCCGCTGAATAACAGTAAACCTTGCTCACTCCAATCGTGCCAAATTGCCCGCGTGCGGGGACTTCCATCACTATCCAAAGTGGCTAAGGTTCCCACCAAGGGGCGTTTCAAAAAATCACTTATATTATCGCTAATCTCAATCAATCTGTTACCCCAATCTAGACTGTAAAATCTACGCCAACTTCATATCACAAATATTTCAAGCGAATTTTGGAAAACCCTGAAGTAAATGTGCGAATTTTCCGTTTGCAAGATCTATTATATGAGCCTCAGGTGTCTTCCCAGCTGCCAATTCTAGAATTGCCACACTTCCAAGCCTAGGACTTAAATTTCTTGGTAGCGTAGGGCTTCCAGGATTTATGACCAGTACATCCTGCTTCCACTCAAGATATGTGTAGTGCGAATCTCCACAAACAATAATCTCAGGTCGCACATCATCCAACCAAATATGTATCAATTCATTGATATCTGATTCAACTGGCCCAAATCTATGCAGCAAGGCCAAACTATGCCCCTCAAACTCAAGATGATGAATTAACTCAACTCGTGGATCATCATAAAGGTGATCGTCATGATTTCCTTGAGCTGCCAGCACTGGTGCGATTGTTTCTAGTTCATCCAAAACTCGAGCTACAGTGATGTCGCCACCATGAAGAATAATATCCACATCACTGAACGCGTCTCGAATTTCAGGCCAGATTTCTTTGCCTGCTTCTGGTATATGGGTGTCCGAAATTAAACCGATTCGCATGTAATCCGTCTATTTTAGTTTACGCCGGCTTGAACTTAACCAGAGTCCATTCGTCAGATATATCATCAAACTTAACTTCCAGCTTCATATCAATCTGTATATCTTCTATGACATCACAATCGACTATATTCGACATCATACGAACTCCCTCATCAAGTTGCACAACTGCAAACGCGTACGGCACCTCCTCCTGGAATCCCGGATGTAATGGCTGTCGAACAATCGTAAATGTATGGAGCCTCGCATTTCCGCTGACCGTCGCCCAGTCCCAAGAATCACTCCTCAAGCATGTCGGGCAAGCCTCCCTTGGATACCAAAAAAATGCGTTGCAAGGGGTACATCTGGGCACAACCAATTCATGCCTTTTTGCCGCTTCCCAAAATGGCATAGTCAGATCTGGCACCTCCGGGCGTGGTTCAGGTTTTAGAGATACGTTCGCATTAGATTCAGTCATCTTGTTTCCTTTTTAGTTTTCTTGCTTAGAGAGTGGCGCTCGAACCGAGTACCAGCGTGCACATAATGCTCGCTGTGCCACCTCAGCCATTAACCAAGCAGATATCTGCCTTAGATGCCTGTCTTAGCCCGGCTCTTCCCATCACCTGACGAGTGCCTTCAACTACGTGTCGAAATCCCCCACCTACTCCGCCAGTCTGACCAGCACCGATCTGCCCACCATCAGTATTGATCGGAAAATCTCCCTTATAAGTAGTATCAGTGGACTCGTAAAATGGACCGATTTCGCCTTTTTTAGAGACTCCCGCATCCTCTAAGCAGGCCATCGCTAGAATTGAATAACAATCATAAAATTGAGCCATATCAACATCATTAATACTTACCTCAGCCATATTTAAAGCAGTAGGTGCTGAGCTGACGACTGGTGTCGTAGTGATGTCATCTTTTTGCCATATAACATCATGAGTTGTTGCTGGGCCACCTACGCCAAGAATATAGGCAGGGTCGTTGGGTAAAGATCTAGCCCGCTCGGCAGAAGTGACAATGACCGCATGTGCACCGGAACAAGGCATGACACTCTCGAGCAAATGAAGCGGATCATTTGTAAAGCGTGAGTTAAGGACATCCTCTTCAGTCACGGGCTGACCGTACCAGACAGCATTCTCATTAGCCGCTGCATTAAATCGCTGATCAACTACCAACTTAGCAAATTGCTCCTGAGTTGTTCCGTACTCAAACATATGACGCTGCTTGATAAGACCATACCAACCATTCATTGCTATCACCGGACCATACGGAAGTTCCCACTCTGTGGCTCGACTGGCCGGAGGTAAAATTCCTTTAGCTTGTGCTTGCCCCACCATTCTGGAACTAGAGCGAGGCCGCGCTTCACCAAAAACGCACAGCACATAGTTTGCTAGACCTGCAGCGATCACCGCTGCTGCTGTTGCAATAGATGTGGCACCGCTCGACCCGTGTGTCGTCATCGACGCCGTGTAATCGGGTTGAATTCCTAATGCCTCAGCAACAGTAATAGAATTTACGCCTTCACCATTAATGAGTCCGTCAATATCCTCCTTGCGCAGACCAGCGTCTTTGATCGCTCCGCGTGCAACCTCTGCCATTACACCAAAAGTAGTTCTATCCGGATATTCTTTTTGAGTTGGAA
>JAQWLS010000035.1 GCA_029247135.1 Dehalococcoidia bacterium
GGTACTCCGGCTTCACCAGAAACTGCCCGGGCAATCATCGTCTTACCTGTTCCAGGTGGTCCCACTAACAATACTCCATGAGGAATACGTGCGCCTAGACTTGAAAACTTTTCGGGATACTTAAGAAATTCAACGACTTCACCGAGCTCTTCTACAGCCTCATCTTGACCGGCAACATCATCAAAATTAATCGTTGGTTGCTGCTCATTAAACTTACGAGCTCTGCTCTTCCCAAACGACATAGCTTGATTATTTGCGCCTCCTGCCTGCCGCATCATGAACAAAATCAGAGCACCCAAGATTATTAACGGGAGAAATGAGATGAAAGCACCCAGCACGCCAGAAAGCCTTCCTCCACCAGATATTTCTACCTCTACTCCGTCTAAACCAACTGCCACGTCATTTCCACGTAGAATTTCTTCCAAAGAAGATGACGTTTCCTTCCTTGATATCACTGGCTCAACCTGGTCAATTAAATAAACGCGTAAATTGTCATCATCAACTGATATTCTGCTCACATTGCCTGCTTGGGCCTCAGCTATTACCCAAGACAGTGGCCTAGCGCCTGTTCCAGTCTGTGGACGGACCAAAAGGACGACCACCAAAACAAGCGTTATTAGCACTAAGAAATAGATAAAAAAGTTTCGAGTCGAACGAGATTTCATTAAATTTGCTTCCCTTAGATTTTAATTTAAGGGCAAGAAGTGCCAAAATTTCGAAAAACTTAGGCAACCCGCCACACCTAATAGTCAACCTAACGATTGTATCATGTGTACGATGCGAAATTAAGGTGAAACTAGCCCGAAAACAAGCTGCAGCTTATACCACTAGTCCTCATCTTCTTGATCTATATAAAGTTTACCGTCCCAAGCCCAGTCTTCAACATCATGCTCCGTAAAAATAACATGTGTGGACGCGGGTTCGGTGTGCGCAACATTACAAACTGCGTCAGTGATTAAACGTACAAGCTCTCGTTTCTGAGCAAGAGAACGTCCTGGCAGCATTTCAATTCTGACTATTGGCATAAATTACTCCAAACCTGATTGATCTTTATATTGAGGCGTTAATATAGCTGAATAATACTATGATAAAAACGATTGCGAGCAATCATCCACCGATGAAAGATACTGGAAACACTCAATCACAACCAGACTGGACGTTCGAGGATGCAGATTCTCGAATGTTTCCAAAGTTGGTCGTAGGAGTTGATGAAGTTGGGCGAGGAGCTTTAGCAGGTCCAGTGGTGGCTGCAGCGGTGGTTTTCCCGCCAAATTTGAATCGCACTGAACCGTGGGTTGCTCGAATCAGGGATTCTAAAAAACTAAATCAGGCTTCTCGACTCGAGCTCGCCGAAATAATTCAAGAGAAATGCTACATAGGCTTCGGAGAGATTTCCCCGCATGTGATTGATGCAATTAATGTCCGACAAGCCACACTTCTTGCCATGAAAAAAGCCGTAAATAGATTGCATATAAAGCCCGAACGAGCAATAATAGACGGAATTGATTGTATCGGGCTTGGCATAGAAGAGCTAAGCATAATTGGTGGGGATTCACGTTCGGTGACAATTGCCGCCGCCTCAATAATAGCAAAAGTTAGGCGAGATAAAATCCTTACTGACCTTGATATTCACTTCGGTGAGTACGGCTTTTCCAAACATGTCGGATATGGGACTCGTCAACACATGGAGGCTGTTAATGAGCTGGGTCCCTGTGTTGTGCACCGTTTTTCGTTCAAACCAATAAAAAATGCTCTCACCCGAGCATAGAAGGAGTTGTAAATGAATGATCGAGCAAAATTGCTTGGTGTGGCTGGCGAGCGAATTGCCAGCGAGTACTTAGAAAAGCAAGGTTATTTCATCCGAGAAAAAAATGTCGAAATTTCCACCTCAACTTTATCTGGACAAATTCCGGTGATTGCTGAAAAGGGTGACCTCACGGTAATTGTCGCGGTCAAACTCAGAACAAGTAGGAAAATGGGACCAAGCTTGAATAATATCTCGCCTGCTAAGCTTGCTAAGCTGCGAGCGTTGGGAAACGTATATGCGAAGAAGAACAAAATCCCAGCTGAGCAACAATTTCGGGTGGATTTAGTCTCGATTGAACTCACGGTTGGTGGAGATGTTGGTCAGCTCACACACGTTGAGGGAGAGATTGAAGCTGGCCTAGAAGTAGTCAAGTAACTTAAACTAAACGACATGACTGGTCGATTAGCCTGGATTAAATTTACTGATCAGCCAACAATGTCAGGTAAGTAAGTACATATGCCGATATACACATTTAACTGTAACGACTGTGACCGAAAAGTAGATGTTCTTGTTCGAACACGCTCACGAATCAACGAGGCCACATGCCCAGCATGCAATGGTAGTAATCTTCACCAAATAGTCGCACGAGTCGCTCGAGTGCGATCAGCTGGGGAACGATTAGATAATATCGACGTAGATGCGGAGCTCGGTCAACTTGAAGGGAAAGATCCTGCTGCGTTTTCAAGATGGGCCCGAAAAATGGGTACTCAATTCGACAGCGAGCTGGGCTCTGATTTTCAGGAACTTGCTGATAGAGCTGATGCTGGAGACGATCCGATTGAACGATTCGATGCTGAACACACTTTACGATACCGAATAGACCAAGCCAGAAATCAATCGGCCGGCGATTCCGATGACTTTTCGATTTAAAGCTTGAGAGGGTTTTTGATGCCTCTTTTTGAATACCGTTGTTCTGCATGCTCGACATTGACCACCGTTCTAGTTCGGAACGTGTCAGAAAGTACAACACTTCCAGCTTGTGAATCCTGTGGTTCTACTGACGTCACTAAAGTAATTTCGAAAGTAGGGCGACTGCGTTCAGCTCAAGATGTTATCGATGAAAAAGGTTCCCCACGTGAGGGTCAGGCCTATGAAGATCCCAGGCAGATAGGAGCCTGGGTTGAAAAGCGATTCGAGGATTACGGCATGCCAATTCCCGACGATACTCGCAACATGATTGATGCGGCACGAGATGGAGTCTTTCCGGACGAAATATCCGACATCTAAAAACACAAAGCTATCTAGTTATCTCTCTACACGTCGCCATTAAGACTGTGCACTGTTAATATCGCTCTAGAATTTCATAAGGGTTCTGATGACCGAGATCGAGATACGTAAAATCACCTCTATCTTACCGTCAGGATAATCCACCTAAGAAAGGGATTAGAACATTGGATACAAATATTGAAAGCTTCTTATACGTTGCGTTGGTGATCGGTGCAGTCGCAATCGGCTTTGCTCTTCTCAGAGCTCGTGCAGTCATGGCCGCAGCCGAAGGCAATGATGCTATGCAAGGAATTGCCGTCGCAATTCAAGAAGGTGCCGCCTCCTTCTTAAAGCGAGAATATACTTTCCTCGCTGGCTTTGTTGCAGCAATGTTCGTTGTTTTATTAGTCTTCATTGACTTGGATGCACTCACAAAACTAGAAGGCGTTAAAAATCCAGATACGTTCAAATTCGCCACCTCAATATCCTATGTAATTGGTGCCATTCTTTCTGCTGGAGCCGGCTATCTAGGCATGATGATTGCTGTCCGAGCTAATGTTCGCACAGCTGCATCAGCGCAGGATGGACTAAATAGTGCTCTGAAGGTAGCTTTTAATTCCGGGACAGTGATGGGGATGACCGTTGTTGGGCTTGGCTTAGTGGGCCTGACGCTGCTGTATCTAATCTGGCAGGATCCAGCGCCTTTAGCAGGATTCGCATTTGGAGCTTCTTCAATAGCACTATTCGCTCGAGTCGGTGGCGGTATCTTTACTAAGGCCGCTGACGTTGGTGCCGATCTTGTGGGCAAGGTTGAAGCAGGAATACCCGAAGATGATCCAAGAAATCCAGCCACTATCGCTGATAATGTCGGAGATAACGTTGGAGACGTCGCTGGAATGGGCGCAGATTTATTTGAATCTTACGTAGGGTCAATGGTCGCCACTATGACTCTGGCTGTACTTGCTGTTGCGGGAGCCTCGTCAGTTGGGAGTAAAGAACTTTTTGACGGTGGTGCTGAATACGCATCTAAACCAATCGTGCTGCCAATTTTAATTGCAGCAATCGGCATAATCTCAGCGATCATCGGTACTTTCTTCGTAAGAACAAAAGAAGGAGCAACCCAAGGTGGATTACTTTGGGCGCTAAGGAATGGAGTGTTTGCCGCTTCAGGTTTAGTATTAATTGGCGCTGCTATAGCAATACAAACACTTGAGTTAGACTGGGCTCTCTTCTGGGTAATACTAGTAGGCTTGATAGCAGGTCAAGTTATTGGTACGGCTACTGAAGGTTTTACCTCATCAGAAGGTTTCAACATTGGCCCAATTAGCTACAGCCCTACGGTTGACTTAGCGGAACAAGCCGAGGCCGGTGCAGGTCCAATTATTATTGGCGGACTCAGCTTAGGAATGCTGTCCACTGTAGTTCCAATGGTTACCGTAGTTATCGCATTAATTATTGCTAATAGCCTAGGCGGATTTTATGGAGTCGCGTTAGCGGCAGTTGGCATGCTCGCACCACTAGGAATAACTTTAGCCACCGACGCGTACGGCCCAGTTGCTGACAACGCCGGTGGAATAGCAGAACAAGCCGGCTTAGATCCTGAGGTGCGTGAACGCACAGACGCGCTCGACCAACTAGGAAACACCACTGCCGCCACGGGTAAAGGATTTGCGATTGGCTCAGCCATGTTGACCTCAATAGCACTCCTAGCAACATTCGCGACCGTTACTAATCTCGGATTAGAAGATCTCAGCCTACTTAAAGTGAATGTAATGGCAGGCTTGCTTATTGGAGCACTAATGCCTTTTGTATTCTCAGCTCTCTCAATGGGTGCGGTTGGTCGAGCTGCACAAGCAATGGTAGAAGAAGTGAGAAGACAATTTCGTGAACACCCAGGAATTATGGATGGGTCTGAACAACCTGACCATGAACGGGCCATCAGGATTTCAACTGACGGATCCCTTCGAGAGATGATCGTACCTGGATTCTTGGCGGTGATAGTGCCAATCGTAGTAGGCGTCCTTTTCGAGGCACCGGGGCTCGGTGGTCTTCTTATTGGATCAATAGCAGCAGGTTCGATGCTTGCAATTATGATGTCAAACTCTGGAGGAGCTTGGGACAACGCCAAAAAATATGTTGAAGAAGGACATTTTGGGGGCAAGAACTCTGAGGCTCACAAAGCTGCTGTAGTGGGAGACACTGTCGGCGATCCGTTTAAGGACACATCTGGTCCATCACTTAATATATTATTGAAGTTAATGGCAATTGTTGCTGTGGTTTTTGGACCACTATTCCTATAGATAGACATTTGCTCAGAAAAACAAGGTAAGGAATTAGCTATGACAAACATTCAAGTTGGACAAGAGGCTCCAGACTTTACACTAGTTGATGAGACCGGAGAAGAAGTCACTCTCGCATCTTACAGAGGCGAGACAGTCGTACTAATCTTTTACCCGTTTGACTTTTCGCCTCCGTGCACAGCCGAAATGTGCACCATTCGAGACGATTTTTCTGGCTGGGGTGCATCTGAAGCAAAAGTGTTCGGCATAAGTAGAGATAGTAAATTTTGTCATGCAGCGTTCAAAGAGGCACAAAATTTACCGATAAGTCTGCTTGCCGACACAAAAGGTGAAGTCGCTAAAAAATATGACGTCTGGAACGAAACTGCCGGATTTGCGGAACGTGGTACTTTTGTTATTGATGGTGAAGGAAAAGTGACATACACGGTCCATAATCCAGCACCTGAAATTCGAGATCATTCCGTAATCGAGGAGTATCTCAGAGGCTAATTAAGGTGCTTGCTTCTTACTTTAAGGTGATATCCCGTGAATCTCGCTGATCTAACCGTTGGGACCACACTCAACTTAATTACGCTGAAGTTTTCTCTTGAGAAAATATCAGAGTACCTCGCTGCAACTAGTGACGATTCGAACATGTGGATCCAAGAAGCAATAGTTCCGCCATTATTAGTAAGTGCTGAAATCTTATCGGAATTGATGAAGCAAGTTAATCTACCACCAAACCTAATGCACACCGGACAAGAGCACACAGCTCACAGCGTCGTGCCCGCAGACACAGATTTGATGGCTAGCGTGACTCTAGCCCAGTATTCCCAGCGTGGAGGAGCAGTAATAGCTTCATTTGACGCGAATCTGGTGGACGCAAATCAATTATTATTATTCAGCACAAAATCCAGCACCCTTATTCCATTAGACCTCGGTTAATTCTAGGAGTAAGTATGGAAAAATACCCTGATCATCTCCCGACAATTACGCTTGATATTTCACAGAAGTTGGTTAACAGATATAGCGAGGCAGCAGGAGACCACAACCCTATTCACCAAGATGTGAAAGCTGCATATGAAGGTCCATTTGGACAACCTGTAGCTCACGGAATGTTAGTTCTATCGACCGCATCACAAATAATGACGACTACATTTGCAAGACAGTGGGCCGAGAGGGGTAGCCTGAAGGCTCGTTGGAA
>JAQWLS010000049.1 GCA_029247135.1 Dehalococcoidia bacterium
CTGTTTTGCTTCGTAGGCCTCTACGTCTACTAATCGACCTTCGAGGTCTGCATGTTCCCCACTAACACGAGCACGCCTAGCTTCACGTTCTGCGAGATCACGAAGAACTTCTCGTGTAACCTGATCAGCTTCCGCTAGTGCGGCTTTCTTTTGTTCTAATTGAGCCCTACCCGTGAGCACTAGCAATCTTAATGATTCGTCTGAAGCCCCAGACTTATCTAACGATATATCTGGTTCTGATTCGTGTGAAAGACTTTCTTTCAGATCGTTCCGCCGTTGGCCGAATAGTTCCAACCGTTGCTCTGCCAGAGCCATATCTTGTTCGAGATAAAGTAATGCCTCTCGTCTCTCACGCTCATCTCTCTCTGCGCTTGCAAGCTCAGATCGGGTGCTTTCAAGACTAGCTCTCACACCCAGATACATTTTCTGCGCCTCATCGAATCTCTGTTTAGTCGATGAATGGATATTACGTAGTTGAGTAACGTTCTCTGATGACTGCTTGATGGTCGATGCTGACTCGCTAAGACCAATAGTGAAATATTCCTGAAATGCCTTATCTAAAATAACTCTTAGATCTTGATATTTTTCAGCTCGTGTTGTCTGGCGTTTAAGGGATCGTAATCTAGGCTCTAATTCTCTGACTTGCATCCGAGCGTGCCCGAGATTATCTCGCGTTTCTTTAAGTCTTCGTTCGGACAAGCGAAGTCGCTGACGAGCAGAATGAAGATCAGCCGCCTCTTCAATCAGGGCACGGCGCTGATCCGGTTTAAGGGAGAGTACTTTGTCCACCAATCCCTGTGACAAATATGAATATGATCCTTGGCGAAAATCTGCCTTTGCCATTAGTTCAGTCAGATCGGTCAAACGTACCTTTCGCTTATTTAGTAGATATTCTGATTGCCCATCTCTATGCACACGACGAGTTATAGCGACATCCGAATAGTCAGACGGAAGCCAGTGATCGGTGTTGTTAAACGTCAACGTCGCCTCGGCAAAACCTGCAGGGCGTTTAGAATCAGAACCTATCCAGATAACGTCATCTGATTTCTTAGCTCGTAAGGAACTGGCAGTCTGTTCACCCAACACCCAACGGATTGCGTCGGTGACGTTACTTTTCCCAGAGCCGTTTGGACCTGCTATGACAGTCATCCCAGGCCCAAATTCGAATGTAGTGCGATCTGCAAAAGATTTGAATCCCTGAATTTGAAGTTGTTTTAAGTGCATTAATTACCCCTGGTCATCAATTGAGTATCTTTTTTAATTGGGCCAAAACGTCTTCCGCTGCGGCTGTTTCGGCTCCTCGTTTAGATGAAGCCACTCCCTCCGCGATCAGAGGATCTCTTGCAATGCCCGGGCGGAGCTCAATTTCGACCCGGACTCGATATTCGACTTCATGTTCTGGGCCTGATTCATCTACCAATAAATATCTAGGTCGAGTCTTTATCGTCGCTGCAAGTTCCTGTAGGTCACCTTTGGGATTAGATGTTTCTAATACACCAAAATACGACTCAAAAATCAAGTCGATAAATTGTCTTGCAGCCGCATGCCCTCCATCGACATAAATCGCCCCAATCAAAGCTTCAAGTGAATCCGATAAATTGCTGCTCTTTTGTCGACCATCACTTTTTTCTTCTCCTGCGCCAAGAATCAAAAAGTTTCCCAAATCAAGACCCGATGCAATTTCAGCAAGTGTTTTGCCACGAACTAAGCCTGTTCGCCATTTCGTTAAATCTCCCTCACGGTTTTCTGGAAAACGATGAAAAAGCGCATCCGCCACTATTAAGCCCACAACCGCATCACCAAGAAATTCGAGGCGTTGGTTATTCTCATAATAAGTTTCTGGGAATTCGTTAGAGGCACTGGCATGCGTCATTGCTTCAGTAAAGAGAGTTTTGTCAGAAAACTTATAATTAATAGTAGTTTCAAGCAAATGTAAATTAGCCTCAATATCGAAAGCTTGCACGTCGGGAGAATTCAATGACATAAAACTCCCTTGCTGTTTCGATTCAAACAGCTCCCCACCTATAACCTGTAAGATAGTCAACAGTACTAGTTTAAGAATTTGTGGGGAAAAAATCAACAACTGATCACGTGCATATGCGAATATACAATAGATACCAATAATGCCAAACTCCTCATCAGGCGGTTTGCCTACTATTCCACTACAAAATCTACCTAATTATTTGACGCTAGAAGCGCAGCAGTTGCTATCTTTGGCCATCGAATATAGTAACCGCCACCAGAAACATCTCTGGTTAGTTGGTGGCGCCGTTCGAGATATTTTGATGGAAAAACCTGTGCGAGATATTGATATCACAACAACTGGTGACTCGCTGGCACTTGCCGAAGCGATCAAGAGTGAGTGGAATACAAGCGAGATTAACATGGTGAGTCATTCGGACTTATTGACCGCCTCGCTTCGAACAAACAACAACACGCAGCTCGATATTTCAAGATTAAGAACTGAACGCTACGACCGCCCTGGCACACTCCCAATTGTTTCGACAACTGATGAGATTAATCTGGACCTAAAGCGCCGAGATTTCTCGATTAACGCTATGGCAGTTGGTCTGAGCCAGGATATCGAAAATACTTTCCACGATCCATTTAATGGGCGGTCAGCGATAGATTCGGCAACCTTAGTCACTCTACATCGTAATTCTTTCGTAGATGATCCCACGAGACTATGGCGCGCCGCGAGATTATTAACTAGCCATGGGCTGAGGTTAGATACCGACGTAGCTCACCAATTACACATGCCTGAGATAACTTTCGAAAATGTAGCAGGAGTGCGACTTGTTTCAGAGCTGAGGGAGATTTCCGAGAGTGCTCTCGCGTTAAAAATATGTTCGCAACTTCACCAGTGGGGGGTGCTAGAGCAAAGTCACCCCGCCCTCTCATTCAAGTTGCCTAATTTTCAAACCACCAAGCCTCTTACTAACTATAATTTACGTACCTTGATAACCGGTTTACTTTTAGACGCCAATGACGAGATGCGAGTCGCTGCTCTTGAGCGATTACAAATACCTAAACAACTAAAACTATTTGTTCAAGAGGCATCAGGAATGCTAAATAACAACCGTGCTGAACATTTCACATTGGACAATATTCGGTATTACGAGAAAATAAACGAAGAATCACTCGCGATTGCTAATACACTGAATTCAGAGAAAACGGCCCCAATCGCGAATGCCATAGCAAAATGGAAGATGTGTTCAAGTTATCTCACGGTCGATGATCTAAAAAAAATGGGCATAGCAGCAGGCCCAGATATCGGAGCCACATTGCATCAACTTAGGTGGGCTGATTTTAAGGGAATTATCAAGTCGAAAAATGACGCCTACTATTTCCTTCAGAATAACGATATAAAATAAAGTAGTAGCGTAGGATTAGTCACGAAATTGAGTACTTAAATGTCTAACGAAGTGTCAACATGCCAAATTTGCGATGAAGAGTCTATTTTAGAATTGCTGCAGCAGTGTTTCAGTTGTAACAGCACGTACCACCTAAACCCATTTTCAAACAAACCTGGTAAGGATTGTGGCGACGCGGTGATCGGGGAATCACTAGGCGTTTATTACTACTGTCGTGACTGCATGGAAAAACTATCGGACTGACGTCATGAAGATAAACATCCTCACAAGCTTTTTCATTGGTGCAATATTCTGCTTAATTGCGACAGGGCTGTCTAATGAATCGTCAGAGATTACAAAGCTTTTCATTTACGCTGGAACTGCGTTATCAATCACACTTATATGGAGGCGCTGGGCGCGAAATACCATAGTCAAACGTAATCAACGTCAAGATCTTTGGGCAAGTAAAAAACGTACCAAAGAGCATGAATCATAGTCTAATCCTTAGAAATTCTTCGAAACCAAGTTGCTGGTTCTTTCTCGGTTACGGAACGCTGTCCCACAAATCCACAGCGCAGCCAGAAATAAAGACCGCGCCCGTTCGTCTCCGGGACTCTTCCGAATAGCTCATACCCTTCATACTTTAATTTCTTCTCTGCAATCAGCACGGCTCGAGTGCCAACAGCGTTACCACGATGCTGAGGGTCTACAGCAACAAAACGGACAGTTGCAGCACCCAGTCGTGGTATATCCCTCTGTATTCCAAAAAGTCCAACCTCTAAACTAGCTTCGCGAATCACATACCAATCAACATTAGCTAATGTGCTCAACTCTCCCAAATCAGATGGATTGAAATTTCTACTTACACCATCAGCTAAAGCACGCTGAATTCCAGTCCTGGTGAAAATATCTTGTTGTTTTAGCACTTGAAGACTAATCTTCTGACCGCGAGTCCAGATCATTCGGCCGTTTCCTCATCTAACCAGTTCGTAATCTCAGTTTGTATTTCACCCAATTTGACGGTCTGAATATCTGTTCCAGACAGGGATTTTGCAAATTGATTTCCATATCTTGCACTCACAAATCTACTGTCCAAAATAGTGAATATCCCTTTGTCACCTTCATGTCTAATTAATCTCCCAAAGCCTTGTCGGAAGCGTAATATTGCTCTAGGAAGCAAATATTCTAAAAATGAATCCTCATATCGTTCGCCACGTGCTGCGTGTATTGGATCTACCGGCGATGGAAAGGGTAATCGAACAACTATGATTTGTGATAATGCACGTCCTGGAATATCCACACCTTCCCAGAGAGCTGCCGCACCAAAGATTACAGTAGAATCACCCGACTGGAGTTCTCTAACTAATCTCGTGGCCGATCCATCAACTCCTTGAGCTAACAAGCGCACGTCAATCTCAGCTAAACGGTCTCGTAAAGCCCAGGTGGCTTTACGCAAGGCATCGTGGGAGGTGAATAACACAATGGTCCTTCCACCCAATGTATTGACTGCGTCAAATATGGCCTCATGTAATTGTCTCGGATAATCGGCCTCACTGGGATTCACAATATCGTCCACTGCCATTACTTTCGCCTGATTTTTATAGTCAAAAGGCGCTGGCCAGCTCGAAGTGAATGCGTCCGGTAAGCCAAGTTGATCCAAGATAAATCTAAACGAGCTACCGCCATCTGGATCGATATCTTGAAGGGTCGCGCTCGTCACCAAAATAGATTTTCTACCCTCAAACACATGTTCTCTTAAGCGATCGCCAGGAATCAGTGGTGCGCAACCTAGAAGGATATCCTTGTCGCGGCGACTGATCCAGGTGATGTCAGTTGGGTTTTCATCGACAACAATTCGCTGCATAGTGTTGGTAAGGATGGTGAGTTCGCCTGAGAATCCGGCGATAGCGATTGTTAGCTCATCGAGATCAACTTGGGAAAAGACAGAACGCCGCGAACGTATTGCAGGCAAAAGTTGTTCTACATCACGAAGTAAAAACTTCAACGTCGATAGTAATAAATCAAAATTCTGAGTTAGCTCCTCCCAAGCAGGTTGAGAACGAGCGCCAGCTGTCAGGCTAAGCTCTTGTTGAAAATTTTTGTCACCACGCCCTGCTTGCCCAGGGAATCTCGCGTCCGCATGATTCTCAAAAAAATCTTTAAGCGCCTCTCGTAGTTCCCGTAACCGCCCAATGGCACTGTCACGGGTTCGAATAATTTGCTCAATTTCGGACGGATTATCTTGGGCATATGATTCCAAAGCCCGGAAGTAACCCAAGAAACTTAATGATTTATCTTTTCGATCTTTCTTATTTTTGATCGGACCTGATTTCAGCAAATCCTCACTGGATTTAAGTGAAATCACACCTCCAAAGTGATCTGTCGCGACATCTTCAAGTCGATGCCCTTCGTCAATAATTAAATGCTCAAAGCTCGGAAGAATCTGTTCATTCTGTGCGGCATTCGCGAGTAAAAGTGCGTGATTAACAACGACTATATTTGCCATCGAAGCTTTTTCGCGTGCTCGCAATACGAAACAATTTCCGTCCTGAACAAATTCACATCTACGCGACATGCAATCTGTATCAGTTGCTGATATATTCCGCCATGTTTCCTCATCTTGAGAGGTCATATATAACTCAGAAGAATCTCCGGTTGATGTTTGCTCCAGCCAAGCTGCTACCCGTGCATAAAACCTAGACTCTTGTGCTTCTAGTTTTGTGTGAGATGCCCGCACAGCAAACCAACGTTCTAAACACAAATAATTGCCCTTGCCTTTTAAAATCTGAACACTAATGGGGGGAGAGATCTGTGGGGTGGAATCACTGAAATTATTAAACCGTTCTACAAGATCTATTGCAATCGGTAAATCGGATTCTTTTAGTTGATCTTGTAAATTTTTAGTCTGGGTGGACACTACGACTCGTTCACCTGTACGAACAGAATGAATCAATGCAGGTAACAAATAGGCCAAAGTTTTACCGGTTCCCGTACCAGCTTCAAGAACCAGCTCTCCACCTATAGTAAAGTTTTCTTCAATTACTTGAGACATAAGTTGCTGATTAGCTCGAGGCAGATAATTTTCCAGCAAGGTCGGTGCCTGTTCGGCAAAATCCCAGAGTGCACTAACTGTATAGTCTCCAGCTAAATTATCCCGTGCCGACCTTTCTGTCCCGGCAGTGGTTGACGCGTCCGTTTTAAAGTCCAAATAGCTTTCACTATTTGTTCTAGGTTCGCTCGTATCGGGCAGTAGTTTCATAATAAAAGAATCTGACCGCGACAAAAACATTTTCATATCGTTAAGAGTTTTTTCTGGTACCTGATGTAATCGTTCGCTCAGCAGAACAAAAATATCTCGCGCACAAATAGCATCGTCCAGTGCCCGATGACTTCGGGACGAACTCACACCGAGTAAGTCAGCTAAAGAGGCGAGGTTCAATTTCTCTGCCGTTGGTAACAAAAGAGCTCCAAGTTCCCATGTATCGAAATACACATTTGGTGTCGGGACCCCTTGAGCTTTCAGAAAGCTGATATCGAATCGAACATTGTGTCCAATTATTGGTAA
>JAQWLS010000062.1 GCA_029247135.1 Dehalococcoidia bacterium
ACCAACAAAATCACCAAACATATGATTGCCAAAGCAAATCCTGCAACCCATCCGGAAAGCACGACACCAAGCAGTTCTAGAGTTTCCGAATTGCTTAGCATCGAACGGCTCAGACGTCTGTCTCTACTTCGTGAGATATTCGACGAGAGAGAGTTTCAACCGGGAAGCAGCGCCCACCAATATTTTCAAAGGCCTCGGTCAAAAATGCCACATCAGCAGCAGGATGAAGAAACATGAAAACCGATGGACCAGAGCCTGATAAATGTATCTTCAGGGCCCCCACACTGCTGTAAGAAGCATAGCGCTCAACTAAGGTCTGATTTGTCCGCTCGATCACCGTCTCAAATGTATTAACCAAGTCATTTGTCGGTGGTGGAAGACCTCTAGATAATCTTTGCGCTACTCGCCAAGAATGTTTGCCTTCAGAAAATTCTGTCGCTGAAAGTGATCTAAACATTGAGGCGGTCTTATCAACTACCAACGTATCCAGATCGGGCGAAAGTATCAGCAGACGAAAATTAGTCAGGTCTGGAAGCTCTTCGATTAATTCGCCACGGCCGGTACAATGGCAAATTCCTCCATGAAGAAAAAATGGCACATCCGACCCAATTTGGCTTGCTAGTTCGCTGAGTCGGTCGTCCGGCCAATTCAGATCCCAGAGGATATTAAGTGCCCTAAGCATTGCAGCCGCGTCAGAAGAACCGCCGCCCAGCCCCGCAGATATAGGAATTCTTTTCTCCAAGTGAATATTTATATCTAGTTCTGTTTTTGAGGCTTCTGCGAACAATCTCGCGGCTGCACATGAGATATCTTCTGACATCGACAGTGTGTCAGAACCTGACCCTTCAGCCTGATAACTAAGTCCAGTGCCAGGTTTCGATCTACTAACCGTGAGCGTGTCAGCAAGCGATACTGTAGACATTACCGTGTCAATGTCATGAAAGCCATCAGGTCGTTTCCCCAGAATTTCAAGAGCAAAATTAATTTTTGCGGGTGCTATCGAACGTACTGATGTCAATTTGTTCATTGGTCACCATCTGGGATATCCAGCAAGGTTCCATCAACGTTCTCGATAGTATGATAAATATCAACCCAGTCCGAAAGATCAAGATGCTGGGGTCGAAGATTGGTAGAAATACCGATCTTCTCTAGTAATTTGGTAACATCCGTGTGTGGAATTCCAAGTGAACCAGAAATGCCATTATGAAGCTGTTTTCGTGGCTGACCAAACCCCGCTTGGAGCATACGAATAAATCGCGGAATCTCTGCCTCTGGTATATCAATCTCTAATTGATCTCTCTTATTTATTGACAACACAGCAGAATGTACCTTTGGTTGCGGCCAGAACATTGAGGGATCCACCTCAAATAAAAACTCTGGCTCACCATAAATTTTCACGGATAATGACAACAACGATTCTTTACCTGCACCACCCGCAATTCGACGAGCTACTTCACGCTGCACCAAGGTGACAATCCGACGCGGTGCTGGTTTGGCGGTTAAAAGGATGCGAATCACCGGTTGAGTAATGTAGTACGGTAAATTGCCACATGCCAGGTAATCCCCAGAGTATCCAGCACTGTACATAAGATCTGAAGGTTCCTCGCCTAAAATACTAGTAGGGACAATTGACACGCCGCTGTAATTTCTTAATCTGTGCCGAGCGACTTCGCAGAGCGCTTCGTCAATCTCAACACCAACCACATTCGGTGAACGTTGTGCCAAGCTTTCCGTCAATCCTCCAGGTCCGGAGCCGATTTCCAAGATGCCAATTTCAGTTCCCTCGTAGCCAGAAATAACTGCGTCAGCAATTCGATCAAGTACTGATTCATTTGTAAGAAAATTTTGGCCAAGCGCTTTACGCGGGGTGACTCCAAGCCTTCTTAACGATTCCGGTGGGCGACCCGGGTTTGATCGATTACCTGATTTACTTTTGGATCCCCGTTGAGATGAAGAGCGTTGTCGTGGAATAATATTGCTCCAAAGTTACTTCTATACGCTAGCGCATCTTATTATCCCAGTATAGGAATTTCTTTTCACTGAAAAGATTCCTACAAATGAGGAGATGTTATGCCTGAGTCGATCGTACAGCCAAAAATTCGTGGATTTATTTCGTTGACATCACATCCGGCCGGCTGTGCCGAGAATGTGCACAGCCAAATTAGGGAAATTGAAGCCAGAATGCTTCCAGGCAAAACCGACCGAACTATCAAAAATGCCCTCATCATCGGAAGTAGTACTGGCTACGGACTCGGTGCAGCACTGACAGCATGTTTTGGTTATAAGGCTAGAACTCTAGGGGTTTGCTTCGAAAAGAGTCCCGACAACACAAAAACAGGAACTGCTGGTTGGTATAATTCTGCAGCAGCAAATCACGCAGCAGAAAAGAATGGATTGCGGTATAAAACCATCAATGGTGACGCATTTAGTGATGAAGTAAAACAACAGGTGGTCGAACAACTCAGAGATGAATATGGACCGATTGACACCCTTATATACTCTCTGGCTGCTCCAAGAAGAAATAATCCGTTGGGCGACCATTGGAATTCTGTTTTAAAGCCTATAGGTCAAGTTTACTCAGGAAAGAGCTTTGACCTTCGGCAAGAGAAAATCAGTCACATTGAGATTCAGCCGGCAACCGACGAGGAAATCGATAGCACCATAAAAGTTATGGGGGGTGAAGATTGGGAAAATTGGGTAGCACTACTGGATCGAGAAAATTTACTCGCGCCAAACTTCAAAACAGTAGCCTTCTCTTATATCGGACCTGATCTCACGAAAGATCTTTACAGGGATGGGACAATTGGCCGTGCGAAAGCGCATTTAGAATCCACGGCAGACACAATCCATGCGCTAGTAGATCAGAATCCAAAGCTTCGCGGTGATGGCTCGGGAGGAGCATGGATAAGCGTTAATAAAGCGGTGGTAACCCAGGCATCAAGTGCTATTCCGGTCGTAGGTTTATATATGAGTATATTGTTTCGAATTCTCAATAATCGAGGTGAAAATGAATCGACTTGCGGACAAGGTATACGACTATTCCAAGATTATTTAATGCAGTCATCGTCCGTGAAAACTGATGACTCGCGAAGAATTAGACTAGATAACTTTGAAATGCTCCCTGAAGTTCAAGAGCAAGTCACAACAATCTGGGGCGATATCACAAACGACAATCTTGCAGAACTTGCGGATTGGCCATACTTCAAAAACGAATTTGCTCGCCTGTTCGGATTTAATATGGAAGAAACTAACTACGACAAGCCCGTTGAACTTGATATCCCTTTAAACGGCTAATGCCAACCGCTGAAATATGCTCAACAATCGATATTTATTGAGCAGCCTCATCGTCTGTAGACACTAGGTCTTGAAGATCAATCAAACCATTGGTAGTGGTTATACGTGTGCGAATATCAACCAGAGACGATTCGTCAATTTTTTCCTCGAGAACCATCATACATATACCAAAAAGTTCACGGGAATGCATGACACCATAGCCCGTCGACTCGGCAGCAACACGCAAGGACTGGCTTACTTCTCGTTGCCGCTGGGCTATGTCTGTCATCCGCTGTCCATTTATAACAACCAAACCTCTGACGGCCTTTGCTGATTTGTCTATCTTGGCATCTAACCGCTGTCGAAGAGCGTAATGGCTCGTCATTTCAATGATTTCTTCTGACGCATCACATTCAACAAATAATTCATCACCATCATATTTAAACTCAATTGGATCAGACCGAACTGAACTTTCGTCAAAGCCCAATATTTTCAACCCTTCACGAATTGCGGTCGAATATTGCTGCCCGGCACCCCACAACATCGTACCTAATGATTTGCGGCTGGCGAGTTCAGCTTCCGCGAGTTCCAGAGCCTCTTCGGCCGCTTGTTTTTCAACAACAACACGCTCATAATTTTGAGTCAAACGATCAATTTCAGGAATTGCCAACTTCCCCACCCAGTAAGGCACATCAGTCTCAATTCTACCCAAGGCGTCCGAGACGGCTATAAGTATTGCCTGCGCTTCCTTATTTGATAACCATGTGGCTCCAATACTTTTCGGAGACGGAAGAAAAACTATGGTCCCATTTAATACCTTAAATTCTGCTCCTACCGCGGCTCCGCCCGCAGATCGTAAAAACACCGAAGCATTCTTCTGAATCACGGGATTTGTATCTTCAAATCGCATCTGGTATTCAACATCAGTTTCATAAGTCTCAAACACTTTAAGGAACGGATTTGAATAGTCAGATATCACCACTGCATCGCCAGCACTGCCCAGTAACGTGTGCCGATCCCAGTTCAACCCGCTCGGAGCTGGCAGCAACCAGTATGAGTCGAGGCCATTAGCTCCGCCGGAAATCTTAAACGTTTGTTTTGGGGCCGCGCCAAATACGACCACTATAGCTCCGTTATCAAGTGCCGCGACTAATTCGTCTCGGCGTCTTTCGAGCAAGCCCGCGAGTCCTAATTGATCATCAATATCGCTACCGTTAGATATCTGTTGACCATCGAACGTTTCCCAATAGCCCTCACCTTTGGTCACTTGAGTAATTACATCAAACGTTCCTGCTATATCGACAACAATCGCATCATAGTCCATCAAGTTTGGGGCAGTCACGATTGAGTAATTATCAAACCGTGGATGCTGGAGCCTATGGCTCAGTGACAAAACTCTCATCGTTCATACCCATCTACGTTCGAGTCAACTTAATTTTGTGGTCGTGCCCTGCCATCGCATTTCGATGATTGATAATTACTGTTGGCGAACTCAGAATCGGCACTCCTATGGCACCCAATATTACCGGGTTACCGTTGCTGTCTTCCGACCCTGGCGGGGTTAGCCGGATATTGTCGCATAGGACCGATTCATCAACATTGCCCGACAGTAATTAAATAACCCTCTCTATACTCAAAACAGGTCTTCAGCCCCGCTATAGCGGATTGCAGGCTACAGGATACCGCTAATTCCCCGCCTAGCACGACCGCCTTGATTCTAACATGTCGGTATCGCTTGAAGCTAGAGATCATTGAAGTTAGGCCGACTACACTGATTGTGTGAAACAAAATCTGATACGCAACTTTTCGATAATTGCCCATATCGACCACGGGAAGTCTACTCTTGCCGATCGACTGATTGAAATCACTAACTCAATCGACTCAAAAGATATGCGGGAACAGGTTCTTGATTCAATGGATTTGGAGCGAGAAAAGGGTATAACCATCAAGGCACAGGCCGTTCGTATGAATTACGTTGCCCCAGACTCGACCACGTACGAGCTTAATTTAATCGACACGCCAGGTCATGTTGACTTCTCCTACGAAGTATCAAGAGCACTTGCAGCTTGTGAGGGGGCTCTCCTTGTGGTGGATGCCACACAAGGCATCGAAGCACAAACATTAGCAAATGTTTATCTCGCTCTAGAACTCGACCTTGATCTAATCCCAGTGATCAATAAAATAGACATGCCAGGTGCTGAACCCGAACAGGTTGCACAAGAATTGGCCGACATAATCGGTTTTGGACTAGAAGAAATGGTTTTTGTCTCGGCCAAAACAGGAGAAGGAACTGACGGACTGCTTGAGGCCATAGTTGATCGAATTCCAGCCCCAACAGGAGATGTCGATGGGCCGTGTCGAGCCCTTATTTTCGACGCCACATACGATGCCTATAAGGGAGTACTCGCATATGTCCGAGTAATGGAAGGTACAATTCTTTCAAGACAAAAACTCCATTTTATGGTGCAGAATAGTAGCTTCGAGAGTGTTGAGGTTGGCTATTTTGAGCCAATGCTGAAAAGAACAGATTCACTCATTGCAGGCCAAGTCGGTTATATCGCAACCGGACTCAAGGGTGTGGCCGAGGCGCGCGTAGGTGACACACTTACAGTTGAGGCAAATCCAGCGAGCGAACCACTATCTGGCTATGAGCCGGCTAAAGCTATGGTATACGCAGGGATTTATCCGTCTGATTCAGAAGATTACCCTGACCTACGAGAAGCCTTAGAGCGATTAACTCTGAACGATGCGGCTCTTCAATGGCAACCAGAGACAAGCGATGCTCTTGGATTTGGGTTCCGTTGCGGATTTCTTGGCCTCTTGCATAGAGAAATTGTCCAAGAGCGTCTCGAACGTGAATTTGATCTTGATCTAATAGCAACAGCACCGTCCGTAGAATATGAAGTCACGCTGCGGACTAATGAAGAAATTCTTGTCGGTTCACCTGCAAAGCTACCTACCCCAGATCGTATCGCTGAAGTGAGAGAGCCATGGGCTAAGGTGTCAATCACGATGCCTGCTCGGTATATTGGTGCGGTCGCAAGTTTGGTCTCGGAACACAGGGGAGAGTTTGGAGAAATAGAATATATCGATCGACAAGATGGATCAGCCGGGTCAGATTCATCAAGAGTACTTGCCAACTATTCCCTGCCCTTGGCAGAAATGCTTGTGGATTTCTTTGACACATTAAAGTCAAGAACACAAGGTTATGCGTCAATGGATTATGACATTACGGGATATGAGGCTGCATCCGTAAGTCGGCTAGATGTCTTAGTAAACGGCGAATTAGTTGATGCTCTCTCTATGATTGTGCCTGCAGATTCAGTAGCTGAGCAGGGTCGCAAGCTAGCAAAAGCGCTTAAAGAAGAAATTCCTAGACACATGTTCGAAGTTCCCGTTCAAGCTGTCGTAGGAGGTAAAATCGTTGCGCGTGAAACCGTAAAGGCCATGCGCAAGAATGTTCTCGCCAAGTGCTATGGCGGTGATGTAAGTAGAAAACGCAAGCTGCTTGAAGCCCAGAAAGCCGGAAAGAAAAGAATGAAAGTACTTGGTAACGTTGAAGTGCCACAAGACGCATTTCTCGCCATGATGAAAAATCGAGGATAAGAGATTTACATCACTTCACAAGAATGCACAAGCGGGCTGAAGACTTAAAAAAATTACGTAAGTAAATAGCCAATAGACCTTTTTCGTAAAAGGTTAGTGCTACTTAGTCATACAACATGGGCAATTAGCTACCCAGTGTCCTGGCTCTACTTCTTCGAGAACAGGGACCGTGTCTGAGCACTTGCATTGATCTTTTTTAGTACATCGGGTACGAAAGACGCATCCCTTTGGTGGGTTTAACGGACTGGGCACATCACCTTCAAGAATGATGCGTTCCCGCTCTCTTTCAACAATTGGATCTGGAATCGGAATTGCGGAAAGCAGCGCACGCGTGTAGGCATGCGTAGGATTTAAGTACAATTCGTCAGCTTCAGCTAGTTCAACAATATGTCCCAAATACATAACAGCGATTCTGTCACTAATGTGTTTCACCACAGACAGATCGTGCGCAATAAACAAATACGTCAAATCAAATTGAGACTGCAAGTCTTCTAAAAGGTTAACCACTTGAGCCTGAATCGATACATCAAGTGCCGATACTGGTTCATCGCAAACTATGAAATCCGGCTCTACAGCTAACGCTCGCCCGATACCAATACGCTGACGTTGCCCGCCAGAAAACTCATGAGGATATCGTCTTGCATACGTTGGGTTAAGACCAACTGCGTTCAGAATATAATCTAGACGATCACGTCTTTCAGCTCCCTTGTAAAGCCCATGAATTGCAAGAGGCTCAGAAATAATTTGTGCGACACTCATTCTTGGATTAAGTGAAGAGAATGGATCCTGAAAGATCATCTGCATCCGGCGGCGGAACCGTCGTAGTCCTGCACCTTTCAACTCAGTTAGCTCTGTGCCATCAAAATTCACACTTCCTTCTGTCGGTCTATGTAACTGGAGAATTGCCCGTCCAGTTGTTGACTTACCGCAACCGGACTCGCCAACTAGGCCAAGCGTTTCACCTTTTTTAACATCGAATGAAATGCCGTCGACCGCACGTACATCAGCTACTTTCCGTTGCACAAACAACCCGGAAGTGACTGGAAAATACATTTTCATACCTCTTACAGATAGTAATGTTTCTCCAGTTTTAGCCTCTGATTGACCTTGAGTAGTTGCACTTTGTGTAGTCACGTTAAGCCTCCAATTAATCTCAGATTTTCAATCCACTATTTTCTTACTTACGGTATATGAAATTTTCCACACCGACTTTTATTAGATTATTAATTAACTGTCATACAGCATGGGCAGTCTGCCACCCAGTGCCCTGGCTCGATTTCCACCAGCTTAGGATTATTCTCCTTCGTAGTTGAGCAGTTACAACCACTTACTTTGGTACACCTCGGTCTGAACGCACAACCATTTATTTCTTGAACGAGTAGCGGCGGTTGTCCTTCAATAGTAGCGAGCCGAGTATGTTCCGTGTCATCAAGACGTGGTACAGAAGCCATGAGACCTCGAGTATAGGCGTGTTGCGGGTTCTTGAAGATGTCAACAGCTGAACCAGACTCAACGATCTGGCCCGCATACATCACGTTCACTCTATCCGCATATCGCGCAACCACTCCAAGGTTATGTGTTATCACCAAAACAGCTGTTCCTAGCTCACTCGATAAGTTAGCCATAATTTCTAGAATCTGAGCCTGAATCGTGACATCAAGAGCAGTAGTGGGCTCGTCCGCAATTAAAAGTTTTGGATCACAAGAAAGTGCCATAGCAATCATTACTCTTTGACGCATTCCACCGGAAAACTGGTGTGGATAATCCTGAATACGCTGTTCGGCCTCGGGAATTCCAACCATCGTCAAAAGCTCTATTGCTTTCTGCGTTGATTCCTCATCATTCATGCCAAGGTGAAGCTGAACAGCTTCACGGATTTGCTGACCAATCGTCAGCACTGGGTTTAAGGAAGTCATCGGCTCCTGAAAAATCATGGCTATTCGATTACCTCGAATAGCACGCATCTCTGCGTCAGACACGTTGAGCAAGTCAAGTCCATCAAATGTAATAGACCCGCCAACAATTCTTCCTGGTGGGTTAGGAATCAAACGGAGTATCGACATCGCAGTAACTGACTTGCCACAACCGGACTCGCCCACTAAGGCTAATGTCTCTCCTTCATCGATTCCCCACGACACGCCATCAACTGCGCGCACCGTTCCTTCATCAGTAAAAAAGTAGGTCTGTAGATCTTCAACCTCTAACAGTCTAGCCATGTAACCTCCTGCTTAAGCGACTAACAATAGAGCCACTCGCCTCGCGAATTTATTTCTATCCGCAGAATAGTACCTTAAAATCTCCCACATGAGTAGTCTTTCTAAAAAAACTACTGGTACCGAAGGTGGGACTCGAACCCACACGCCTCTCGGCACGTGATCCTAAATCACGCGCGTCTGCCAATTCCGCCACTTCGGCACACAGTTATCTTAGCTGGAAACATTAGACAGCGGATAGTCAAAACGGTGGAGATAGAAAAAATTGAACTAACGAAAAAGAAAATAAATTAGTGGGAACAAGATTACGATTAACAGAACTCCACACATAAGTCCAGTTATCCAGTGTGACTCTTCGGGCTTCATAAGATAGTCATCGGACACATCACACCAGTCCTCTGTAAGATCCGGATCCAATTCACCCTCACGTGATTCGACCCAACCGGAGTCATTCATAATATAAGTCCTAAGAGAATCCGCTACCTAGATTTGTTAAGCTGTTATGGTAATCAATGTTAGGAATTAAAACTTGTCTGATTCAGCTATCACTTTACTTATCATGAGTATCTTCGCAATTGGATATTCATTGTGGATCGCGAAAAACGTCTATATACATGGCGTACGAAAGTTTAGAATATGGATAGCAGTTGTTTCAATATGGTGGGTGGTCGTAATCATTCAGCTGAGACTGTTTCTTACACAGTAAGAACATCTGTCACTCTCAGGTTAGTAGGCTTTCTAGCCGGTGCGTCGATTGATAATATCTATCGCAGTTATGCCGTATGGAGAAAATCCAAGTATCTGACCATAGAATGAAAGCTCCGATTCGAGTGTTTTTATTATGTTTGCCGCCTGCCTAAAACCATGCTGCTCTCCCTGAAAAGTCATATATGCATGGGGTAATTTATTTCGAACTAAACCGCCCACCATTAGTTCTGCCTGTGCTGGCGGAACTATTTGATCTTCCAGTCCCTGAAAAACAATTACAGCAGCCCGAATTTGATCTGCATAATGAATTGGAGAGCGACTGACGTACACCTCTCTAGCAGCAGGATATGGCCCCATCAGTCGATCAAGATATCGCGACTCAAACTTGTGAGTATCTGTTGCAAGTACCTCTGCATCAGCAACTCCGTAGTAGCTCGCTCCGGCCTGAAATACGTCATGAAATGTCAGTGCACATAGCGTCGTGTATCCACCGGCACTTCCACCTCTGATCGCCATTCGACTTCCGTCGATATCACCTCTGCGCTCTAAGAATTTAGCTGCAGCTATACAATCAGCAGTATCGATTACTCCCCACTGATTTCTCAGGGCGTTTCGATAAGCCCGCCCAAATCCACTGCTTCCCCGATAGTTGACGTCTACAACAGCAATCCCGCGAGTGGTCCAATACTGAATAGCAAGATTATACGAGGACGAAGTTGCTGCCGTTGGACCCCCATGACTCATTACTAGTAAAGGGGGTCGCTCGTCAGGTAAACCTTGGTTTAGAGCATGTCGAGGTGGATAGAATAAACCAAATGATTTAGCGCCTTCGATGGAATCAAATTCGATAAATTCTGCTTGCGATATATATGAGATATCGATAGTTGTTTCACGACTCCGCCGCAATGTACTCACGGTATTCTCGGACGGTGATATCGCCACAACTTCTGCAGGAATAACCGGCGACGAACCAATAAAATAAATAACATCTTCCAAAACAGATACGTACGAAATCGAGCTGTAGTCATTTACTATCGCTTCGGGTTCTGAGCTATCACGTCTGAGCCTGACAAGGACATCGTTGTTTCTATCGTGGTAGGCACAAACAACGGATGAATCCGACATGAAGTCAAACGAAGAGAATCCAAATTGCCAGTCAGGGCCGGCAAAATCAGCATCTAATTTGTACAGTGCAATTATCTCGCCGTTCTCATAGGAATACAGATTCCACCAACCTGACCGATCACTGATAAAGTGTAAAATTCCATCAGGACTCCATGTTGGTTGACTTATTGACTCGTCACTTCCGCCAGCAATTAGCTTGGTATTCAATACAGTCCCATCAGTGTCGATTTGAGCGGTATGAAGTTGAGTGCCGTCCCACGGCATATTTGGATGATCCCAACTCAACCAAGTCAAGGTCAGACCGTCCGGGCTGATTTTCGGTGATGAAACAAAATCTGTTCCAGTGAAAATTACGCGCGGAGCATGTTTCCCATCCGAGGGAAAAGATACAATCTGATTCAGTATCTGTTTCGGATCGAGATGATTTTCTTGCACACAATATATAGTTAAACCGTCAGAACTCACGGTGCCATTGGCATATCGCAGAGAATTCGCTATCTCTGGCTTCGGAGTAATCGCTATCGGATCTGATTCTTTATCATCAATTCTATACACTCTTTGATCACTAAAAGACACCGCAAAGACTATGCCGTCATGTACCCAATATTCACCACCTCCGTACTCGTGTACACGAGTGCGGGTATTGAAGTTACTAGGAGTGCACTCTGACACATCACCATGTGATGTAAGTTTAAGTAGAACTTGCCTGCCCATTTCTGACGGACGAGATTCTATCAAATAAACGAAATCCCCCGCAGTAGAAAGCGACTGGAGGCTTGTGCCTCCAGCAGCAATTTCATTTGCGGAAATTGGGGATTCCCAAGAACCAAAGGGTACAAAATTACCCATGGCTACCGAGTGTTATCTAGCGTCTTGGCTCACGAGGACGAGCTTCATTGACGCGAAGCTGCCGACCACCATTTTCCATTCCATCAAGAGCCTTAATGGCTGCGTTAGCTTCAGTATCATTTGCCATTTCGACAAACCCGAAGCCCTTGGAACGACCTGTGTCGCGGTCGATGATTACATTTGCATCATCGACGTTTCCGTATTCACCGAACAACTCTCTAAGGTCGTCTTCGGTCATTCTGTAAGAGATATTTCCACAATATATATTCACTAATTTCTTTCCTGTATCCAAACTCAAGCTCGTGAGACGTTCTCACTTCTGCGTTGAAAACAGTATCATAAAATTTGCTAAAGAAATTGTATCGGGAGTTGTTTAAGAATAATCATCGTCATCACAAAAGTGAGAACCTCACTTGAGCATGACTGAATTGGTAAACGTAACTGAACAAATTGGCATCGTCACGTTCGCCTTCTCTGGCTTGGCGGCAGGTATAGAAGCAATGATGGATGTCTTTGGTCTTATGGTTTTAGATTTCATTACCACATTGAGAGCTGGGTTTATTCAGGATGTTTTGCTAAACAATGCGCCGGTCGCATTCACAAACAATCACTATTTCTTAGTTGCATTAATTTCCACCGGGTTCACCATGACGCTATTACCACTCAACGTAACTATTCGAAATTCAGTGATACACACGGCAGATGTGATTGGATCTTTTATAGGGGGATCAGTCACCTGGTTGCTCAATCCGTTTGATCTCCAACTCGGAGTACTCGCAAAAGCTATTTGTGCGGCAGTAATCGTCTGGATTGGCCACAAAGGATGGATTTTCGTACCCACTTTGCGCTAACCACATAGAGACCCGTGCTTTCAATAGTCTGGCCAAGAATCTCCAAATTCCGGAAGATTATTCTCAAAAGTGCATAGCCTACTTGATCCATCAGTGGAAACTGGGCACGGTATATCTACTAGATATTTTTCCCCTTCAGGTGTAAGTACCTTAATTTCGTGCCAAAAATTACCATTCCACTTTTCCATACCTACATCGACGTAGGTTTTATATCGAGCACAATCATCACCTTCATATACTTTGACAGGATTCTCACCATATTCAACTTCACACCTCATCAGGACATTTATCACGACATCCGTATTTTGTGACGACGAGTAATCACTCACCAACCAGACCACGCCAAGAACCAGCCCAGCGGGTAGGATTAAAATCATCAAGAGTTCGCGAATAAACTTATTCATGTGTCGTAATGATACAAGAGTTGGTGACTAAGTCTTTTCACACACAAACGCATCTGATAGCCTCGCCATATGAAGACTCACATTGCCTTAGTCACAGCCACGCTTCTCTTTGTCGCACTCAGTGCCTGTTCAGGTGACCCAGACCGTCTTGCGTTCATGAATAATGACGAAATCTCGGTAATGAACGCCAACGGTACAGAAAAAATCCAGCTTACTTCTGATGGTTATACAAAAGTATCAGCTGATTGGTCTGCTGACGAAAAACAGATCGTTTTCGATTGCGATCAGGACGGTGACAGCGAAATCTACGTTATGAAATCAGATGGGAGTGAAATCAC
>JAQWLS010000067.1 GCA_029247135.1 Dehalococcoidia bacterium
GCCAAATTGGTTATTCAAATCTTTGCAAGTTATCGAGTGCAGCATTTGGTTTGTATGAGCCAACGACTTTATTGAGACAA
Organism: Dehalococcoidia bacterium; assembly: GCA_029247135.1. Classification (GTDB taxonomy): domain Bacteria; phylum Chloroflexota; class Dehalococcoidia; order UBA2979; family UBA2979; genus UBA2979. The sequence continues at coordinate 81 of JAQWLS010000067.1, forward strand.
GATAGGCGAACAAACCCATCTGTTTCTATCTCAACATTAATCAATCATACCGACGGTGTCATTTTATTGACGGGATGCCAACAAGGTTTGCTTAATCAAAAATTAATCAATGGTGAGACTAAAGCTGCTGAGGGAATTTTACGATACTGGGTAGATTCTTTTGGATTTAATAATGTTTTTATTGAAATTCAAGATAACTTTGTATTAGGTGATTCGAATCGCGCCAGACGTTTACTCAAATTATCTAACGACACTGGAATTCCTTCAGTTGCCACTGGAAATGTTCATTATCACGTTCCAAGTAGATATCGTTTACAGGATATTTTGGTTGCTATCAATCATAAGATCCGTATTGATGAGGCTGAATCGGTACGTCGACCAAATGCAGAGTTTTATTTAAGAGCTCCTAGTGAGCAAGTTATTCGTTTTTCACAATATGGGAAACATTTAACCGATAATTCGGTGTTGATTTCGGAGCGCTGCCAATTTGATTTAACTGAAGATCTTGAATACGAATTACCAACTCCAACATCGCCGAGTGAATTATCAGCACATGAATATTTATCTGAAATGTGTTTTCAAAAACTTGAAGATCGATATCGAGAGACTGAATTTTTCGCGACCGCATATGAACGTTTAACTGAAGAATTGCGCTTAATTGATAAACATCAGTTATCAGGTTTTTTCCTCATATATGCAGATATTTTCGAGCTCGCAAAATCTGTGGCAAATGAAATTCAAGATTCTGATAATAAATATTCGAATCGACTTCCGATTGGTCGCGGGCGGGGATCATCTGTTGCCTCTGTGGTGTGTTATTTAATTGGTTTATCTCATATTGATCCTGTACAGAACAATTTATTTTTAGGACGTTTTTTAAATGAAGAATTATATTCTTTGCCTGATATCGATCTTGATTTTCCTCGTGATATTAGAGCAGCACTCATAGAACGGATATATAGCTATTGGGGAATCGAGTATGCGGCTTTGGTGGCGACATTTTCTCGATATAAATTGCGAAGCGCTATTCGCGATGTGGGGTATGCACTTGGGTTACCTAAAAATTTACTTAGACGTCTAATAAAGCAATCAACTTTAGTTTCAAATATTGATGAGTTGGGTGAATTTATTGAGTCATCAGTTGAAGTGTCACAAAAAGATACGATTTCAAGCTGGCAACTATTATTGGATTTAGTAGAACAAATAGTTGGTTTTCCTAGACATATGTCTCAGCATCCTGGTGGAATGGTTATTTCATCTAAACCGCTAACGAATTATGTTGCGTGTCAACCCACTGCCTGGCCTGATCGTTATATATGTCAATGGGACAAAGATTCTATCGATGATGCCCGAATGATTAAGATTGATTTACTTGGCTTAGGAATGCTTTCGGTAGTAGAAGAAACTGTGGATTTGATAATCCAACATAAGGATCCGGATATGGATTTATCTAGGATTAATTTCGAGGATAGTGCAGTTTATGATTCTATATGTGCCGGGGATACTATTGGAATATTTCAGATTGAATCCCGTGCACAGATCGCTATGCTCCCTCGTACGAAGCCTAGAAATTTAAACGATTTGGCTATACAGGTGTCAATCGTCCGACCTGGACCGATAGTGGGCGGTGCTGTTAATCCCTATATACAAAGGCGCGAAAAGAAATTACTGTCTTCAAATTACGAACCTCCGTATGCACATCCAGATTTACGCCCTGTTTTAGCTGAAACATTAGGTGTTGTGATTTTTCAAGAACAAGTTATACAAGTGGCTCAAGCCTTAGCTGATTTTACAGCTGGTGAAGCAGATAATTTCCGTCGTACCTTAGGAAAAAAATCTGGACTAGTTGAGATTAATGCTTACCGCGAAAAATTTTTGAATGCCGCTTTAAAAAAAGGCGTTACATCACAATCTGCAATTGAGATATTTAATAACTTATTAGGATTTGCTCAGTTTGGATTTCCTAAAAGTCATGGAACTGCTTTCGCTTTATTGGCTTATCAAACAGCATGGCTTAAGCAATATTATCCAGCTGAATTCATTTGTGCACTATTTAATAATCAACCTATGGGATTTTATCCGCCGCATGTTTTAACAAATGATGCCAAACGCCACGGCATGGTGATAAACCGTCCAGATATTAATTTCAGCAGTATTAGATGTACAGTGAGCTCTAAGACTACTGATAACTCTAATACTATCGATATTGGAATTGGTTATGTACGAGGAATTGGTACGACTCTTGCAAGCCAAATAATTACTGAGCGTGAACGAGCTGGTCCATATAAAACACTATTTCAATTTATTCAACGTACGGCATTACCAGTAGAAATTGTACTTAATCTGATTCAAGTAGGCGCATTTGATTCTTTTGGATTAAATCGGCGTCAATTAATTTGGCATATGGGATTATTTCAAGGGAAAGCTCTGGCAACCTATATTGATTCAAGTGGAATATCAAATCATCAATTGCAATTGTCATTTCAAGAACCAATTGCTGATGTGAATTTTGAGGACTTTAATCGATTTGAAAAAATGGTAGCGGACTATAGATTATTGAATCTTTCCCCAGATAGCCATCCAATGGAATTTTTTCGAAGTATGCAACCAAATCAATTTATATCTAGCCGTGATCTGGCCTTGGAATCATCAACGATCTCAGTGGAGGTGATCGGTTTATTGGTATGTCGCCAGAGACCATCCACTGCAAATGGGATTGTATTTTTATTACTTGAGGATGAATTTGGTGTGATTAATGCCTTGCTCCGACCAGCAATAGTTGATAAATACAATCTTATTATTAATACGGCTGTATTTCTTAGGATAAAAGGCACGGTGGAGAGTAATACTAGTCATGCCCGCACAATTATTGTTGACGAAATAGAACCTATGCGATTTGATATGACTGATACGAACGCAGCATTGAGCTTGCGAACAAAATCATGGAATTAGTAAGCTCTGCTAGTGCTCACATTCGTTTTTTTGGCGGTCCGGCAAATAAGAAAAACAGCGAACCTACTATCGGGAACATTGCGATGAACGTAAAGCCGGTTTCGTATGAACCCGCTATATCAAATAGCCAGCCTGCAATCATCGGCCCACTAAAGGATCCAGCCATAATGAGCACGGATGACCAGCCCATAATCATTCCAAAATGTTTTCGACCGAAATATTCAGCTCGCATTGTTTGCATGAGCGGCCCCCTGATGCCCCAAGCAACACCATTCATGACTGCGAAAAGAATCATCATCGGGTATGAGGAATATTGGGCAAGAATTAGTAGCGCCGCACCATGCATCAGCATTGCTGTCGTGGTTAATTTTCTTTTTCCTATTTGCTCTCCTAAATACCCAGCGATAGCTTGTCCCGGTATTTGACACGCCATCATACCTGCCGCAATACCCGCGGCCTGTACTTCAGAGAACCCTCTTCCTTCCACGAGATGCAAGGGAAGGTGGAGCATTAAAGTCGATACAACCATGACTGCAAATGCATGTCCCAACCCAATCATCCAGAATGAAGATGTTTTCATTGCATCTTGCCATGTATAAGTTGGTTCATAACGTGTCTTACTGTTTCCCGCTGGCTGACTCTCATTAACTGATGGACTCTTAGTTTCTAACCCGTCAATAGTCAGACCAAAGTCTTCTGGTCTTCGATACATCACAGATGTAAGTGGAAAAGCCAATATGAGGATGAGTACACCTGACCCGAATGAAAATTCTCGCCAGCCGATCTCGGTAATCATGACTAAGATCACGGATCCTCCGAGAAGACCTCCGATAGAGAAACCTAGCTGTGCCATAGCTAAAGCTTTGGCTCGTTTTTGATCGAACCAACTTACGACAGCCACAGTTACTGACATGAAGCCTCCAAGACTGGATCCGATAGCAATTACTGTGAAAATCACGTAAAAATGCCAGAGTTCCGTCATTAGACTGAATGCAATAAACCCTAAGCCAAATGCAACTAAACCCCATCTTAGAATGGCACGTGGTCCATATTTATCGATCAGCCAGCCTTGGGCAGGACCTAGTAAGCCACTTTCAAATCTTGCGAGCGAAAATCCTCCAGAGAGTGCTGTCCGACTCCAACCGAGGTCCCGAGTGATAGCCAAGGCATATGCTCCGAGAGCATGATGCATGAGTGATGCTCCGAGGAGTTGAATGATTAGCCCGGCACCTACTATGTACCAACCGTAATAAATTTTGTTTTGTGACTCCTGCGGCTTTGGCGCGCTAAATAACTTCACAAAACAGCCTTAACTATTACTCTTTATTTACGGGCATATTCTCGACACTTTATCGCTCTACTTAAATTGTCATTTGCTTCTAAAAGCATTCGCCTGAGTAGTTGATTTTCTGGCGGAGTTATCGTGAGTAGATTGTTAGATTTTTCTAGTAAATCGTAATCAACTAGATATCCAGGAAATAGTGAACCAAAATATGACTGTGCAAAATGATTTTCTTCCGTCTCGAAAACATGGGTAACTTCATTAAAGAATCTGTCTACGTAGGGTGTGAGAAGATCTACTTGCCTCCACCATAGAAAGCCAGACATAGCGGCAGCTGTCTGATGCAAAGAGCCATAACCAGAGTCTGCGGTAAATTTGTTCCATGCCTGTTCTTTGATTTCCTGATCAGGCACCGAAGTATTTGCTCGAAGAGCGGCTCGTTCTCCTCGGTCGGTCGGGTCGTTAGCAAGTTCTTGAGCTACCAGTGATTGCGTATTTTCAATGCCGGCTGCGATGGCACTTGTAATTACCCCCCAGCGCATATCTTGGTCCGGAGTAAATTCGTTAATAGACACTTTTCCGTTGATAATGTCTAAGCTGTGCGCGATGTCATCGTTCGCCACAGCAAAACCAAACATGGCTCGTCCCCACAAGATTCTTTCATCAGAATTGTTCGCCACGGCCAGTTGTGAGCTAGCTAATGTAAATAATTTACGGGCTTCAGAGAGTTTGACCTCTTCCGGAACATATCGTGATACCGCTGCACTAAGCTGCTCAATAATGACTTGAATGAGCTCTAGATCGCTTTCGATTTTTACTTTTTCGGCTGCAATGTTTATGTAATCAAGTGAACTTAACTCCTGATTTCTAACCATTTCCCATAGTGACTGCCAGATCTGCATCCTGAGCAGCGGGTCAGTGATTTTTTCCAGATGTTGCTTAACAAAGTCTAGTGATTTCGGATCCAAGGTTACTTGTAAATAGCCATGATCCCCGAAATTCGGAAAAAGGAAATCAGCGGTGTTGTTTGAAATATTGATTTGATTTGACTGATTTGCAATTCTGATTTCATGTGTTGTGCTGATGAATGATGAGTCGATTAAATTTCCAGCTATGAGTTCAAGCGTGTGACTTCGAATTGTGGGAAAACCCTCTGGAGCTGATTGCGAGATGAGTATAAAACTTTCATTAGCTGGATCTTCAGTTCGATTAATCTGAATACTATTATGTTGCGCCGTTTCCAACCAAGAATCTGCCCAGCCCTTTAGATCTTGTTCGACACCTTCACCAAGACTTTCAAGCCAGTCATCGAGGGTAGTATTGGAGAAAGCGTGTTTGGCCATATAACGTTGCATACCGGACTTGAAGGCCGGCATTCCTATTGTTTTAACCAGCTGCTTGATGACAGCTGCGCCTTTTCCGTATGTAATGCCATCGAAGTTTAGAAAAGTCTGATCCGTATCGCTAACCTCACCCGCAACGGGATGGGTAGTGACCAGTTGATCCTGTCGATATGCCCAGGCTTTCATACGAGAATTGAAGGATTGCCAAGCATCGGTAAATCGTGTGTTCTCGGTGAGCGCTAAGAAACTCATATAAGATGCGAATGATTCATTAAGCCATAGATCATTCCACCATTTCATGGTCACTAGGTCGCCGAACCACATATGTGCCATTTCATGAAGAATGACCTCGGCTCTCGTTAATCGCTGGTTATATGTGGGCGGATCTCTAAATACGAGGCGTTCCGAGTGAGTGATTGCCCCAACGTTTTCCATGGCTCCGTGATTAAATTCCGGAACAAATATTTGATCGTATTTTCCAAAAGGGTATGCAAAGTCAAAGAAGTTTTCGAAATACTCGAAGCCTTGGCAGGTGATTTCGAATAACTCGTTTTCGTCAACATGAGGCGCGAGAGATTTTCTCGCATAGAATCCCAATGGTATTGTCTCTGAGTTCAATTTGCTTGAGCTGTAGGAACTTTCAAATTTCTGATATGGGCCTCCTACCAGAGCAAATAAATAGGTGGAGAATAGCTTTGTTCGTTCAAAATTATGTCTAGTGCGATCTCCTTCGACGTCATTTACCGAGGTTGTTTTACTATTACCAATCAAAGTCCAGTCAGATGGACATTCAACGGAAAGTAGGTAACTTGCCTTGATGTTTGGTTGATCGAAGCAAGGGAATAATCGGTGGGCAGAGTAGGGCTCAAAGTTCGAATAAACGTATTCCTGATTGTCTTCCGGATCGATAAACTGGTGAAAACCATCACCCGTATGATCATATTCATTAATATACTTCAGTCGTATTGAATTTTTGCCTTCGACTAGGCCATCCTGCGGTTCGATCAGCAGTCGATGTCCATTCCACTTAGGGACAGTGACTATGGCATCATTGAGTTCGAGTGATGTGATTTCAAATCCTGTGAAGTCTAAAAAAATCCCAGACAGGTTTTGTACTATGAATGTCGTCTCTAACGTTCCCGAATAGGTCTTACTTGCATTTCCTGGGAGGTTTAAATCCAAACGATATTCAACATTTGATATATTCTCGCTTCGTGCGATTGCGTCTGATTCAGACAAGACATCTTTTACGGAATTAGAACTGTCTATCATTGAATTCTCCTCGGCGACTCAATTTGGGCACTGACATGAGCGTAGCGATATAGGCGGTTACGCGCTTTTGTGACAGATTAGTCGGTGTCAAGATACTCTGACTGATATATTAACGACGTGTAAAAATGGGAGATTAGTAGCAATGACGACAGCTCAGGAACTTCGCAATAAGTTGGCCGAGGCGCGTGAACTTCTTCGGGCAGTTATCCGAGATAACTCTGACTATTGGGAGATGGGAGAGTCCGATAATTGGGGCCCACGTCGAATCGCGGAACATGTAATTGATAATGAAAACTACTTTGCCAACGCGGTGGCATCTGCTATGGACGCTCGTGCTGTTGAACCAACTCTGATTAATGCGGTTACCGCTGAGCTCGCGCTTGAAATCTTTGCTCAAGTCGAAGAAGATACAAATCGTGTGTACGGATACATTGAAGATGGTGATATCAAGAAACCTGCACAAATCCTTTTAGGCCAGGGATTTGAACCGACTATTGGTGGTGCAGTTGACTTTGCAATTTGGCACCTTCGTGATCACGTGAAACAGATAGAAACTTTGCCTAGAGTTGGCTAGCTTTTATCGTTACCAAGTATGTTCAGCCTCGTACGGTGTATACCGTGCTCGGAGCGTACGATCCCACTCTGCTAATGCTTCAGGTTTTTGTACATCGACAAGTCCCGCTCTTTCAGCATCAGTCGCGGTGTAATAACCGAATACTAACGTCGCCAAAGTGTCTGGGGTCAAAGTAAGATCTTCTGTGCCCGCTTGAATCGGTACAACCTCTGCCTGAGATTCGTCGGTCCGTAGCTTCCACGAACCACTGTTCCATGGGCAAAAATCATCGATTAACTTAAAGCTAATTTCACCCTGAACGTCGTACTTACGCTGCGCTAACGCATCGTTTACAGTCACTAACCTCGACATAATGCCATCTCGGCGAGATGCATTCAGCATTCTTGGTTCAACTAACATGTTTGCTAGCGGATCATTCGAAGGCGCATTATTCCATCGGATGTTTTGAATATTATCTATTCCGGATAACAATTTCCATAATGCTTGGTAGGCTGCTGGCGTAATGGCAAAGAAATCTGAGACATCGGCGTACTGCGTTACCCCGTTATCGGCATGTGACCCGATTCCAGAACCTGGCCCCGACGTATAAATGACGTAGCCTAGCGGCTCTCCGTATTCCTCATATGTAAAGATTGATCTCTGTCGCTCAGGCGTCGTGGGCTCTAACGGTCCTTGATCCCACATTGCCTTACCTCGGTGTACCAGTCCGTTACGATCCTCACGAAATCTTCGATAGACGTCGACAAGTAGTCCGAATTCCTCTTCAAGGTTTACTTCACGGATATTACCAGTGATTTCCATCGGATGATGGAAGTTAATGAATCGCGGTTCGATTACGTAGGAATGCCGATCATTTATAGTTCCGTAGCCGTATCGCTGATAGACCGCCATCCATGCAGGATGAAGAGCAGCAATCGCTTGTTCACCCTGTTCATGCATCTGTTCAAAATGTCTTTTCTTTACGCTACGGAGATAACCTTTACGGCGGTGGGATGGATCGGTAGATACCATAGTTACCCCGGCGATCGGAACCGCGGGCCCATTGAATCGTATCTGCAGAGGCCATGCTCCGTACGTTGTTACTAGTTTTTCATCAACGAAAGCGCACATGGTCCAATCGGGGTTCATTCCTGCCAAACTGTCATTGGTCATACCTAGAGCACGTGACGCCTGCCGATAAAACTCCGGAAGTTCTTCCTCGGTGGCCGGACGAAATTCAACATTAGTCATAAAATCTCCTTTAAGACGCTTCAAAGTGTAGGAGCGGAGTTCCATTTACGTCGTGCCAGTTAGCGGACACACGCATTCCCACTCTAATTTCTTCATTACTTATTCCTTTAATGATAGAGGTCACGCGCGGACCTTCATCCAGTTCTACAACGGTTAGGTTATATGGCACATCTTCTTGAAAAGCTGGATGAAACAAGCGGTGCATAATAACAAATGAATGAACTGACCCGTTACCAGTTGCGGGTGCCCAACTGAGGTCTGTACTTAGGCACTCTGTACAAACTTCACGTAATGGCCATAGGTAAGCTTGACATAGGTTGCAACGTTGTAAAAGGAGTACCGCGTCGGCCGCGGCATCAAAAAATGGTTGTGAAGACTCGTCAACGATAGGTGCTGGCCGAGGGATTTGATCTTGATTATTCATGAAATTAATTCCTCGTCCCTGCATCAGCATTTGGGCTGAGTATTAATGTGGAATGCCAATCAAGTATTCCACCCTGCGTGGAAACCAGGACATGGTCGCGTTTTTGTACCTGTCGTTCGCCACCTTGGCCACGGGTCTGTATGACTGCTTCTGATACAGGAGTCATTCCCCACATATAGTAACCAGATAGTTGACCACCTCCAGTGTTTGTCGGATGAGAACCACCGGGACCTAATTTCCCATCTTCAACGAAAGCACCGCCTTCACCTTTTTCACAAAATCCGTAGTCTTCCAGTGTTACAAGAGTTGTGTAGGTATAACAATCATAAAGTTCACGAATGTCGATGTCGTTTGGCCCGACACCTGCCATTGAATAAGCAGTATCTCGCGCAATACGCGCGCCAGTATTTACTTCATTTTCGTAACCTGCTTGCCGAGGATTTCCCGGATGGCCTTGGCCCATGCCAGCGATATAAACGGGTGGTTGTTGTAGATCTCGAGCTCGGTCAGACGCCGTCACAATCACTGCCACCGCGCCATTAGAGACCAGCGTGCAATCAAGTAAATGAAATGGCTCGACAATCCACCTCGAGCCGTGATAATCATCAAGCGTCATTGGTTTTTGTTGCATTGCTGCTGGATTCATAGTTGCCCACGCACGAGTTGAGACTGCGACCGCACCCAATTGGTCCTGGGTGGTGCCGTAGAGGCCCATATGCCTCCTAGCGGCCAAAGCGTACGAAGTGTTAGCACCCGAGAAGAAACCATAAGACGCGGGTAGGCTGGCCATTCCCGTCGATCGGTTACTGATGCCACCGTAAGCTGCACCAGCTGACGTACCTGGCTTAAGTGGGTCGTCAGCAAAAACGCACACCACATGGGACGCCATTCCTGCTTGAATCGCTAATGATGCAAACTGCACCATTTGTCCGGCTGTGGACCCAGCTGCATTCATGTGGTTAAGCAATTTTAGATCTCTGAATCCTAGTGATGTTTGTAAGGGGGTTGAAATAGAATTGGTAACACCCGCATTAATGAACAGACCATCGATATCTTCCTTTTTAAGTCCTGCATCGTCGAGAGCTCGTTTCACCGCGATACCGGCTAGCCCGGTCGCCGAGTACGAGTATTCCCGTGTCATTTCAGTCATGCCTAAGCCGACAATGGCTGCTCCACCGCTAGGATTAAAGGCTGCGCTATATTGCATATTCCCGTCCTTAAACTACGATCTCTCTTGAGTCCTTGCTACTGCTGATTAGTGCATTCTATCTGGTCATTCACGAAAAATCTTAGAAAGATTATAATTGTGCTATGGCCGATCAAAATAATCTAAATTTCGATGAGCAGACCTACTCTTCAACAAAGACAGGGGACCGTTCAATTCTACCCGTCGACATGATTTCGGTGGAAGAAGCACGAACTCAAATCTTAAATTCTGTTTCACTTCTTCCAGCAGAGATGACTAAGCTTTCAGATGCTCTTGGACTCACACTGGCCGAGGATTTGTATTCGACCTTTGATATACCACCGTTACCTAACACTGGGATGGACGGCTATGCGGTTCGGTCAGAAGACACCGAAGGGGCGACCTATGATAAACCGATCCAGTTAAAGGTTATCGGATACTTAGCAGCAGGCTTCGTGTATGAGGGATTAGTGGGAAAAGGCGAGGCAGTACGCATTATGACCGGTGCACCCATACCAAAAGGTGCTAATTCAATAGTACCTTTTGAGGAGACGGATGAGTACGATTGGGCTACGCGTGACACGACTCGATCAGATGGTGAATGGGAAACTAATCCGAAGACTGAAGTTCGAATTGATGTTCACTCGCAGACCGGGGCTAATATTCGGAAGGCGGGCGAAGATATTACAGCTAACTCTTTGGCTCTGAGACAAGGTGCACTTATGGGGCCTGCCGAGATCGGCGTTGCTGCGTCTTTGGGGTTGGCTGAAATATGTTGTTATCGCCGCCCAAAGGTGGCCATATTGTCGACTGGAGACGAACTTCTACCACCAGGCCAAGCTTTATCACCTGGCAAAATTTATGATGCAAATTCATTTTCACTCGCTGCGCAGGTAATTTCATTTGGTGGAATTCCTCGTGTACTGGATATATCAGCTGATACGATCGAGGACTTGACTAAGAACATTCAAGATGGCGTAAGTGATGCTGATCTGTTAATCACCAGTGCCGGTGTGTCAAGAGGTGATTTTGATGTGGTTAAAACTGTTTTGGCAAATCAAGGTGAGATAGGGTTTTGGACAGTACGAATGAAACCCGGTAAACCACTGGCGTTTGGAACATTACGGGATGAAAGTGGCAGGGAAGTTCCGCATCTTGGTTTACCAGGAAATCCTGTATCAGCAATGATGACATTTGAGTTATTCGGTCGACCAGCACTTTTTAAAATGCTTGGTCGGTTACATAATAATCCTGAGGCATGGATGCGCCGTACGATTATGGCTACAGCACACGATAGGTTAAAGAATACCGATGGACGACGCTTCTACGCGCGTTGTAAAATTGAGTTGACTGAGAACGGTTATGTTGCTCGGTTAACAGGTGCACAAGGATCAGGGGTGCTCACATCAATGATGCTTGCGGACGGCTATGCTATTTGCCCAGAGGATACCAGAGCAATCGAAGTGGGTGAATTGGTTGAAGTTATGCTGGTCGATTGATTTGAAAATTTATTCCCAGGAGTCCAATTTATTTTTCCGATAATTTCTATAACTGGGCCACGAGGTGAACTAAATGACATGCTTGCTACTGGCCTATCCCGAACACTTCGTGAGAATGGAGACCGGGTCGCAATTTTGACTAAAAATGAGCTAGCAACCACTTTGTCCATCAACTTATCAACTGGTACCAGAGCTGTTATGCGCTATATAGATGATGCAGCCACAATCGAAAAATTAGTACTAGAAATTGACCCATCGGTACGTTGTATTCTTTGTGTGGGCTGGAATCAAACTGATACGAATTCAGTGCTCATTGGTACTACTAAATTTGCCTGTTCTAATTTGATGAACGATCTGACCATCGATTCTGTCGATTCAGATTCGTATGAAAAATTAGCACTATGGTTAGAGTCCGCGCTCGCGGATGTTTTGCAGACGTTCTGTTTAGACGAACTACCTTCCGAAGCGATAGTCAAACGCATTTGGCGGTTTGCATCAAGACTGTTCGCAACTAAAGCAGTCCGGTAACACTTCCATCTGGTTGTAAGTCAATATCGAATGCGTTCGGATCGCTTGGTAAGCCTGGTAGAGTCATGATATCTCCAGCTAGACAGATTATTTGTTGTGCTCCCGCCGCAATTCTAAATTCTTGAACCGGAAATATATGACCCGTCGGTGCTCCTCGCAGCTTCTGGTCAGCTGATATTGATAAATGAGTTTTTGCGACACAGATTGGAAAATTCCAACCATTTGCTTCAAATCGCCTCGCGGTTGTACGAGTAAGTGGCGCCCAACTTAAGCTTTCGGCTTGATAGAGTTTTTTGGCCAAGCTAGTTACTTTGTCTATAATAGAGTCCTCATCCTCATATAGCAGTTCAACCGTTGCTGATTGTTCACTGAGCACTTGGCATAGCTCGTTTGCCAAGTCCATCATGCCATGTCCGCCCTCGGCAAAGCCTTTTGCTTGCACAGCATTTGTTGCTCCAGCAGCCTTCGCAACTTCTTGTATTATGTTTATCTCTTCTTCTGAGTCTTCGGGGAATCTGTTGATAGCGACCACGACAGGTAAGCCATAACGCCTAACGATGGAAATCGCGTGTTTTAGATTGCTGGATCCGGCTTCAACAGCAGATGGATTCGGCGCGGCTAGTTCCTTTTGAGCTATCCCACCATGCCATTTTAAACCTCGAACAGTGGCGACAAGGACGGCAGCGCTCGGTTTTTCTCCGCCTTGCCTGACCTTAATATCCATGAATTTTTCAAATCCAAGATCCGCACCGAATCCGGCTTCAGTCACGACAATGTCCGAGGTCTGGAGTGCAAGTCTATCAGCGACGATAGAGGAACAACCGTGTGCGATATTCCCGAACGGTCCGGCATGGCATATTACGGGGTTTCCCTCATTTGTCTGAACGATATTAGGTTTCAGAGCGTCTTTTAGCAGAACCATGATTGAACCGACAGCCCGCACGTCCGCTGCACTGACTGGTTTTTGATCCTGAGTCCACCCGACGACGACAGAGCTTAGACGAGCTCTTAAATCACTGTAGTCTTGTGCTAATGCGATGATAGCCATAATTTCAGAGGCGGCAGATATGTCGTATCCGGTCTGACGAACTGGTCCATCTGCCGACTTTCCCATTCCGATGGCAATGTTGCGTAGAGCCCGATCTTCGGCATCAGTTACACGCCGCCATGTAATCCCATCAGGATTAAAATGTTCAATCTCATGGTTTTTCACACTATTTTCGGTCATCGCGGCTAGGAAATTATGCGCTGACTGGATCGCATGAAAATCACCGGTGAAGTGTAGATTTATATCTGTGGCCGGCTCTGCCGTTGCAAGGCCACCGCCGGTGCCCCCACCTTTTCTACCAAAAAGCGGGCCGAGGGATGGTTGTCGAATGACAGCTGTGGCGTTTTTACCGACAAGATTCAAGCCATCTGTTAACCCGAGTGTTGTTGTAGTTTTCCCTTCGCCTGCAGGTGTTGGAGTTATTGCCGTGACTACGACCAGCTTGCCCTTCATTGGTTTCTCTCGATTAAATAAGTCGAGCGGGACTTTGGCCTTGTCACGGCCATAAGGTTCTATATCGTTCCAGTTGAGCCCAAGTTTTTCAACTATTTCTTGAATTGGACGCATTTGTGGCGGATCTCCTGATTTGCTGCTGGGGGAGAGTATCGCATGAGAAATGTGTGGTGTCATCTCTTGGAAACTCATGCACGAGTTGTGTTTACAGGAGAAGTTAAGTAGCGTAAAGGGCTGCAAACTGATGAAGTGATACTCGTAACGAGGTTAGAAATGTCCAATGTAGTTAGTCTTAATCCACGGTCAATTTTAGGTAGAAAGGTAAGTCGTCTTCGCAACGAAGGAATTTTACCTGTAAATCTATACGGTAGAGGAATAGAGTCTGCATCGCTCCAGCTTGAATACGTTGATGGACGAGACTTACTGAACCTGCATGGACGAAATAACTTATTTGAAGTACAAATTTCGGGAGAAACCGAAGTGCGACCCGTTGTAGTTCGTGATGTTTCAATTCACCCAGTGACACGAAAAATTTTACATATTGACTTTTTTCAAGTGGACCTTCAGCGAACAATCCAAGCAGATGTACCTTTGAATTTCGTGGGAACCTCGCAGGGTGTCTCGATGTATGGCGGTGTTTTGGTACAGGCAATTGATAGAATAATGATTGAGGCACTACCGGCTGATATGCCGGAGTCTATCGAAGTAGATATTTCTGCCCTTGAGGAGCTCGACTCACAATTATTTGTGAGAGATTTAACGATTTCAGACTTGGTAACGGTACTTATATCTGAGGACACTTTGATATCAGCGGTGCAACGACCACGGGTCGCTGCCGAAGAATCATTTGAGGTCGCTGAAGGTGAAGAATCAGAATCTGAGGACGATTCAGAATCTACCGAGTCTGAAGGATAAAGCCGTTCCACCGTGTTTGATGCTTAGTTGACTTATGACTTAGTAGCACTCAGTATTTAGATCGAAGCGCCCAGCGCTCTAGGAATCGCTATGTCTCAATACCTATTAAAATGGTTTTATCTTGGACTTAACCTCAAGCGATGGGTAAGTTTGTTTGCACTTGCCGCCATCATTGCAGGATTAGGATTTGCCTATCTTTTGCGAACAGCGTATTTGGCGATCGCCTTTCCAGATGAGATTTACTGGCTTACGCTTCAATTCATCCCACGTTGGATTCGAGGTTTATTATTCCTTACTGTGGCAGTGGCGCTCGCAGTGATTTCTGGCTGGAAGCTGCGAAGTTGGATTATTCATGCGGCGATTCCAGAATTTAGTACTCAAGGTGACATGGTCGGCCTAGCCTACAAGAACATTCGACTGGCCAATGGACCGAAGATAGTAGTGCTAGGCGGGGGCACAGGGCTTGCAAATTTGTTGCGTAGCCTGAAGCAATTTTCATCTAATATTTCAGCGATTGTTACCGTAGCGGATGATGGAGGCTCTTCCGGCAGACTGCGTGAAGATTTAGGAGTAATTCCACCGGGTGATATCAGAAATTGTATTGCAGCATTGGCTGAGGACGAATCATTAGTAACGCAATTATTCCAGTATCGGTTTGATGAAATTGAAGGGAATTCTATATCCGGCCATTCATTTGGCAACTTATTCTTGACGGCGATGACTGCTGTTAGTGGCAACATGGAAGCAGCGATTGATGAGACCTGCAAGGTACTTCAGGTACGTGGGCGAATTATTCCGGCATCGCTTCAAGATGTTAAATTGATCGGTACGTTTGATAACGGCCTTGAGGTGTTCGGGGAATCAAAAATTCCCCAGCAAGGATACCCACCGAAAAAGGTTAGATTGTCATTGGATGATGTTGAGGCTCATCCACAGGCACTCAAGGCTATATCGGAGGCAGATCTCATTCTCATTGGGCCTGGTAGCTTGTACACATCGATTCTCCCAAATTTATTAGTGTCGGGAATGGTGGAGGCACTGCAACGTGCGTCCGTGCCGCGAATATATATATCTAATGTTGCCACCCAATACGGTGAAACTAATGGATATTCCGCTGATCGACATTATGCTGTCCTTTGCGAGCATGTTGGAGCGACGGATATTGCAACAGTGGTTCTCGCTAACGACAATATTGTAGAAGAATCATTTCCACCAGAATGGAAATCGCAACCTGTGCTCGCTGATACCGAGAGTAGTTATGGCGATGCACAATTAGTCCTAGGAGACGTGGTTGATGTAACTAAGCGCTATCGCCACGATGGGGATAAGTTAGTGTCCGCGATTCTGTCAACATTTGGGAGTTTTGACCGCAGCTAATTTGAATGACTTGTTTGGAGTCTGTTATCCAAGAACACTTCCCATAAACTCAGGATTTCCGTTTAAAAAGTCAGTAATTGACATTATTTTCCGACCTTCTTTCTGAATCAGACTGAGTTCAAGCGCACCCCTACCACACTGAATGGCGACCTTGTTATTAGGCAATTGGATTACCAAGCCAGGAGTGGACGTAGAAGAAACATCTGGCCGGGACAGGCTTTCATGAATGCGAAATCGCTGTCCCAGATATTCTGTGTATGCGATGGGCCAAGGGATGTAAGCTCGGACAGACTTTGCTATTTGTTCACTGGATTCACTCCATTTAATTTTTGCATCTGTCGCCAATATTTTTCTTGCATATGTCACATCATCCGGATTTTGTGGAATCGGATCTATTTCGTTGGCTAACCAATGTTCTAAGTTATTCAAAAGAAGATCTCGCGCTAGTGAAGACAATGAGAGACTTAAGCTGTCAGTCGTGTCACTCTCAGAAATCTGGAGAGTGTTGTAGACAAAAACTGGGCCAGAATCAAGCTTTTGCACGACCTGCATTAATGAAACTCCTGTCTCGGAATCTCCACTTAACAAAGCTGCGCTGATGGGCGATGCGCCTCTATGTCTGGGCAGCAGTGACGCGTGCAGATTTATTATCCGATTGCCATAGTATTCACACAATAGTTTTGGTAGCACGTGGCCAGATGCGATAACGACGACAGCATCAATGTTTAGAGAAATTAATGTGGTGAGGAAGTCCTCGTCTACTTTGGATGGCTGTAAGATATTCGGAACTTTATGTTCAAGTGCAGCTGTTTTGACGGCAGTAAAGCTTAAAGAACTTTTTCTTCCAGTCCGTCGATCTGGTTGCGTGACAACGAGATCGAGGCTGACTGCTGAGGATTCAATGAGTCCGAGGAGTGTCGGGACTGCGAATTCGGGAGTTCCGAAAAAAGCCACTTTAGTTGGAGCAAAAATCTCACTCACGAGACGGAAAGCCTTTCATCTGAGCTATGTCTGGCGAAGATTACTCAACCGGCCACAACACTCCATGCTGAAACCGCTAAAAATAATACTATCGTGACGATTGTCAGGCGGTGAAGTGATCTTGCTACACCACGTCTAGTTCTGAAAGAATAATCCTGACCACCAAGTGCCGCACCAAAACCCGTGCCTCTGACCTGCATGAGCACCAAAACTATTAGAGTGATCGCTATGATGATTTGCGCGATTGCGAGAAAATCTTTAAGTTCCATCTCTATATCCTAAGTGTTTGGCCAGCCATCGGGAAGAACCTGTGAGGGACTCTCAAATAGTCGAACTAACCATTGATTAGATTTAGTAGCAGTTCTCGTACAATGTTGGCGTCAGCGGTACCTTTTGTGGATCGCATTGTCTGACCAAGTAGGAATCCGATGGCAGACTCTTTCCCGCCTCGATAATCGGCAATTGCTTTGGGGTTATCCTCAAGAACTTCCCTTATTGCTATCTCTAGGGTTGCAGTGTCATTATTCTGTGTCAGCCCGAGTGATTCTACTAAATCTTCAGGATCATGCCCGTCAGCGAACATCTCTGATAAGACGTCTCTACCTGCGTTGTTAGTGATTTCTTTTGATTCAACAAGCTTGACTAATCTTGCGATTTGCTGAGGCGTCACTTTTGTGTCGAAGAGTTCGGCATCAACGCCCAACTCATTTATGTGTTTTGCAACCTCGCCAATGAACCATTTAGCAATTTGCTTGGGGTCAACGGTTTCATCAGCTCGGACCGCTTCTTCGTATGCATCTGACCGAGCTTTTGAGTCAGTTAAGGTAATGGCCTCAGTTGAAGTCAACTGATACTGGGCTGTAAAACGGCTTAACCTCGAATTGGGTAATTCAGGCATAAGACCACGTATTTCATCAATAAATGTGCCGGTTAGCGATAGGGGCGGAAGGTCTGGTTCAGGAAAATATCGATAGTCTGAAGCACCTTCTTTTGAGCGTTGCGAGATGGTTTTACCAGTACTGTCGATAAATCCTCTAGTTTCCTGTACGATTCGCTCTCCGTTCTTAATTTGTGCAATTTGCCTTAAAATTTCGTAGTCAATCGCTTTTTGCACTGACCGAAATGAATTCATGTTCTTTATTTCGACCTTGGTGCCTAGTTCGGAAGCACCCTTCGGGCGAACCGAGATATTAGCGTCACATCGCAGTTGACCTTTTTCCATATTGGCATCAGAAATGTCCAAATATCTTGCTATTTGGCGAAGTCGTTTAAGGAAGTTTGCTGCCTCTCCAGCTGACTGTATATCAGGTTTTGTGACAAGTTCCATTAGGGGGGAACCTGCTCGATTCAGGTCCAACAGACTGTAGGACCCTTCCGAATCAGAACGATGTATCAGTCGAGCAGTATCTTCCTCGAGATGAATTCTCTCAAGTTGAACATTTCGTTCTCCACCGCTATCGGTTTGGATTGTGAGAGTGCCTTCTTCACAAAATGGTTGGTCAAATTGCGATATTTGATAGCCCTTCATTAAGTCAGGGTACGGATAGTTTTTACGATCAAATTTTGCCTCTGATGGAATATTACAGTTCAGTGCTAAGCCAGCCATGATCGTGTAAAGAACCGCTTGGCGGTTTATGACTGGTAGTGATCCTGGCATTCCCATGCACACTACACACACATGCGAATTAGGTTCGGTATCGAAATATGCTCGTTCACAACCACAAAACATTTTTGACTGTGTTTTAAGTTGAATGTGCACTTCGAGGCCGATTACTGGTTCGAAGTCAGTGTCTATCTCAGAGCTCAATATTTTTCCTCACCAAATCAGGCGTTAAGTTCGGGCAGATACTATTCTAGACTAGCTAAGAGTTTAGTGTTTAGGGCTTTTAATGCCAGCTCATAGGTTTGTATGACTCAGATACCTACGCCGTTAACTATCCGTTCATCAAAATATGATGGCTCTTTCCACTATGAATACTCGGGAGACTTGATTGAGAGCATTAGGCACAACGAGTTGGGCCATATATGGAAATGCCGTATCAAACAGGATTCAATGATTCAGTCGTATCGGGGAACACTTGAGGCGCGAGCGAGCATTACTGCGTATTTTTTTGAACGACAATGGTTCAATATACTGGTCCCTGAAATGCCGATAGGGCGACGTCAAATGACTGCATATGCCAACGTGTCCACACCAGCTTACGTACGACACCAATTGGGCGGTGATGCTTATGTGTTGGATTGGATAGACCTTGATCTTGATCTGATTCAGCTTGAAACGGGCGATGTGTTGATAGATGATGAGGATGAATTTTTAGAGCATCAGTTATCGATGCGGTATCCGCAATGGCTAATAGATGCTTCTCAATCTGGCCTTGATAAACTTTTGGCGTTTAATTTCGCCACTCATGAATTTCTCTCAGTTGATGCTGACTGATAGTTCACCAATGAACTAGACTTCTCTCGATAAGATTTGTGAGGAGAGAGATATGGGTTTGCAAGATAGAACGCCGACGACGGTTGAGGAATACGCGTCATACAAGACGAGATTTAATAACTGGGGTAGGTGGGGTAACGATGATCAACTTGGCACGTTGAACCACATTACTGATGACCAAGTGAAATATGCGGCGACGCTCATTAGCGAGGGCCTGAGTGTTTCGTGTGCTAACCCTATTGCAACCGAACAAGTCGTAAGCAATAAACAACGAAACCCTCGTCCAGCAGATCATCGAATGATGGTTGGCGCAGACAGCTCAGGTGACTATATTGGTGTTGCTTTTCATGGCTATGTGAATACTCACATAGATGCCTTGTGTCACATTTTTACGGGCGACAGTTCAACAGGTGGTCGACTGTATAACGACCGCGATCCTAGTCTAGTTACGGAGGGCGGGGCCTTAACAAACTCGGTTGACTACTGGAAGAATGGAATCGTGACTAGGGGCGTGTTGTACGATATTCCTGCGATGCGATCGCAGGAATATGTATCACCGGATGAGCCGATCGAAGGATGGCATTTAGAGGATTGGGCTGAATCAGTAGGTATTCAACCCAGACCGGGTGATGCAGTATTAGTTAGATCAGGCTGCGATGCATTCTGGAAGGCTAACGAGAATTTTGAATTCTCACACCCTCCTGCAACTCCGGGAAATGGTCCATCGGTGATTGAGTATCTTTATGACAACGATGCATCGTTGCTTGGCTGGGATTTACAGGAGGCAGGATACAAGTATTTTGATTATCCGGCCCGGATACCCATACACGAGATTGTCATTCCATATATGGGCCTACCGCTATTAGATAACGCAAATTTTGACGAATTATCCTCGACGTGTAAAGAAACAGGGAGATATGAATTCATGCTAGTGATTTCGCCACTTGTAATTCGCGGAGGTACGGGGTCGCCAGTAAATCCGATCGCACTTTTTTAAAATATGGTAACCAGCAATAATGCGATGGATATTCTTGGCAAGCCGTTAGATGGAATTAAAGTACTGGCAATGGAGCAGGCTGTTGCGTTACCGATGGCGACATTCCATCTGGCCGCGTTAGGTGCTGAGATAATCCGAGTTGAGAGTCCAGACCGTGCACGCGCGAACTATCTTGAACACGATCTTTTACGAGATAAGCAACGCCTAGGATTGAATTTGAATAAGCCGGGAGCGGCTGATTTATTTAGGCAACTTGCTCAGGAGGTCGATATTGTTGCTCATAACTTCACGCCTCGGGTAATGCGCAAATTTGAGATTGATTATGAATCAATACGACGGGTAAGGCCTGAAACAATCTATTTATCAATTACTGGATTTGGAACAACTGGCGGGTGGAGTGACAGGCCTCTTTTTGGTCCAGGAGCAGAGGCGATTGCTGGCAATTATCAATTGATTGGTGAAGCAGAGGACTGGCCTGGCCGCCCCGGCACAATAGTGTATGCCGATGACAATTGTGGAGCTCATGCACTAGTCGCGGTGCTCGCTGCTCTTGAGCGACGAGACGATTCAGGGGTTGGATCACACCTCGACGTATCTCTTTATGAAACCTCAGTGTCGATGCTGGGCCCAGTTATTGCTGAGAGAGCTATTGGTGGAAATTTTCCTATCCGATCTGGCAATTCTGATAGTCGGTACGCAATTCATGGTGTATTCCCGCTATCCGGACTCGATCGTTGGATTGCACTCGCTGTAAATAAGGAACAGATTCCTGATTTACTCAATACTCTTGGATTGGCTATTAATTCAAATTATTCTGACGAAGCTATTAGTGAGGTAACCCAAGAAATGCTTGGAGACGATTTGGTAGCTCGATTGCAATCCGCCAATATAGATTCGCATTTGGTATCTGATGTTGCAGATCATTTTATTGATCCTAAATTACAGACCCGAAACTACTTTACCTCGATGCTGTGGGATGGAAATCGGCATCCTACAAAGAGTACAATTTGGGGTGGCGGAATGACCCTAGAGCCCATTCCGGCTCGAGATGTAGGCGCGGATAATCATACAATTTTAAACAATCTTCTCAAATTAACAACTGCAGAAATTCAGCAACTTGAGAAGACTGAGATTATTGGATCGGGCATTCCAGCGATTGAAAGAGAACCTATGCATGCAGCTGAGCAGCAGATCAGAATTGATAGAAGAGAACTCACCCGAATCGAAAACAGGCCATCGATAAGGGGACCTGCTCAATCTAGTAAAGTAGGCACCGATGGTTAGGAAAATACTGGAAATTGGCTCGGGCGTAGCGGTCGGTTATGCCACTCAGGTATTGACGAGTGTTGGTTGGGAGGTCACCAAAGTAATTCCCAGTGGGTATGACTTTTTGACTGAAATGCAATCTCGTTGGGGTGGTGGTACTGGAGGAGCGTCCCTGTTTCTCGATAAAAATAAGCGAATTGTTGATTCGGATGAGTTTGATATATTATCCCACGCATTGGATTTCGACGTTGTAATCGGAGATTTTTCAAAGCAGAATATAGATCAGTTTGCGCTGCCAACGAATGTATTTAGTTCACTAGATGTTGGCTGTTCTCTTATCTCATTAACTTCTTTTGGTTTGGATCAATTGCTCTCAAATCAGCCTCATGCAGATTTAATTCTTCAAGCTGCAAGCTCATTGCTCTATCTGACAGGAGAACATCATCAAGCACCCCAACAGTTACCTCCTTACACGGCACAGATGAGCGGAGGCTTAGCGGCCTCAAGCGCGGCGATTGCGGCAGTACGAGCCTATCGCCTTGATAAACAAGTGCGTCGAATTGATTTATCTATTGTCGAGGCTCTAGCCATTCATAGTTTTACTCAGTCGGCTTCCTATGTGCATCGAGGTGAGATTGCGAGACGTGAACCCGAGATCAAAGAAGGACTTCGGATAGTTCCGACACTCGATGGATACGTTTATTGTGCCCCTGGGGCAACTGCAAGTATGAGGATGGATGGAATTGCAGATTTAATTAATGAACCCCGACTGAAGAATGAGAAATTTCAAACTGCGGTGGGGCGCAAGAATAACTATGAAGAATTTATAAATCTGTTTGTACCACCATTTAAGGAGCGAACTGCTAGGGAATGGTTTTTGCGGGCGGAAGAATTGCACCTTACTTTTTCATTAATTCGCACAATTGATGAGTTATTTTTTTGTGAACAACTGGACGAACGAGATGTCTGGACAGAAATTAAAACGTCGACTGGCGATAACGTAAGGATTCCAGGCAGACCTTTTTTTGCCGAACCAGCCTTCTGACAGGGTCATGATTTCTGAATTTAGCATCGGTAGAGCATTTCAATCTGTATTACTGATAGGATTTAACAGCGTCACTGTACCTGAGGGAGATTTATGAACTCACAACTACATTTCGACAAGATTTTAGCGTTCTTGGATGGCCCGGATTCACCTGATATTGCAAATCCCATTCATTCCACGGCTGGCGCTGCAAACTATGGTTTTAAAGGCGCCCTCGTTGGGGGCGCGACCGTATTTGGGTGGGCGGCACCTCTGATTTTAGAAACGTTGGGTACTGACTGGTTACAGAATGGCTGGGCCTCGATATCGTTCCGTCGACCTACATACCCAGGAGAGGAACTAGTGATTTCACTCGACGCAACTGGGCCGCAAGAGTTTTTGTTGAAGATCAGCGGGACGGATGGAAATGACAGACTGAAGGGCGAGATCGGAATCGGCAGGGCTCCGTGGTTGGGTGAAATTGTTGATACCGAAAGATCAAAGGCCGTAGTGAGTCAGACGGAATTGCCGATTTTGACTCTCTCTGTAGCACCTATCGGCCAAACTCTCTCGCCACTTGGAGATTCGTTATCGGTGCCAGATGCGATCTCTTACGGGGCTGATAAACAAAGAAGTAAAGATGACCTCTTTGTTGGAGAGAAACCAATTGCACATCCCGGCTGGATATGTGCGAGACCTATAAGATTTTTGCATCACTCCTATAACTACTCACCAGCTATACATGCCAAGAGTCGGATTCAATTTTTTGGAGAAATTCAGGCAGGTGATAGTATCGTTACCACAGGAACTTTTGTAGAGGCTTATGAACGAAAAGGTCATACGTACGGTGTCGTAGACTGTTCAACATTTAATTCACTCGGTGTCGAAGTCATTCGGCAGCGCCACACCACTATTTTTGCAGTTGGAGAACGCGAGTGAATATGGCGCAAGGTCCATTGCGTGAAATTACGGTGACGGACCTATCTAATTCTGTATCAGGTGCTTGGTGTTCTCGACTACTTGCTGATTATGGTG
The DNA here is from genome assembly GCA_029247135.1 of Dehalococcoidia bacterium. GTDB lineage: Bacteria > Chloroflexota > Dehalococcoidia > UBA2979 > UBA2979 > UBA2979. Next base: position 23,904 of record JAQWLS010000067.1, read on the forward strand.
CTGACACGACCATGATCGAAGAATTGAGTGGCCATTTAGTACGAAGTTTTAATCCGCGAACTGAGGATGGCACGGGAGTTCTTGAAGGATGGTTTCTTGCCAATAAGAGATCGATGTTGTGCGAACCAACTGATGAGCATTCTCGAGCGCAGGTTCTGAATCGCGTCGTGAAGTCTGATATCGTAATTCTTCCTGAACGAAATTCAAGATTTGAGGAGATGTTGTCAGGGTTACCGTTTTCAAGTCAGGTGCGAGTCGGTATTAGTCCTCATGGTTCGGCAGGAGAGTTATCTGGCACACCCGGTAATGATCTAACGAACGCTGCTCGGTCTGGCTGGGCCTCAATTAATGGCACGTTGGGCCAAGCGCCCTTGAAGCCAAGCGGGTGGCAGACAAGTTACTGTGCTGGGACATTTGCAGCACTGGGCGCAATTAGTTCACTTCGGAAGAGAGTGCTAACTGGGAAGGGAGTATTGCTCGATATTTCAGAATTAGATACCGCTGTATCTGCTCTTTCTCCCGGTTTTTTGCAGAGTCAGTATAGTGGTGATCCAGTTCGTCAAAGCCCGGCCAATGATTTGTCGGGTGGACCAGTTCGGATAGCAGATGGTTACTTCGCCTTAACTCTCTCCAGGGCACATTTTTGGCGAGATGCAATGAATTTACTAGGCTTAACAGATCTAGCAGAGGATCCCCAGTGGCAGAGCCAATTGAATCGCCGTGAACGTAAAACTGAGTATATGGAACGAGTGATTGGTGCAATGTCTTTGTGGCGAAAAGAAGAGTTGTTTGATGAGTTAGCTTTGCGTCGAGTTGTTGCTGGCCCGGTGCTTAATATGCAAGAATTAACTGAGAATAAGCATCTGCAGGGACGAAATTTTTGGCAGCAAGTTGGCGATGAGGAGACTGGTAAAATATTTCCAGGTCCCGCTGCAAAAATGTCTATTACTCCTATAACTACTCGAAAATTAGCGCCAACAATTGGAGAAAATACCAAGGAATTGACTTCAGACGTCGCCGATTCATATCAATTTACGGAATCGAAGCACGACACTTTGCCTGATCAAGGCAATTTACCACGGTCCAAAGGTCCACTCGCTGGGCTCACAGGAATTGTTTTAACGCAGGCATGGGCCGGCACGTATTGCACGATGCTGCTTGCAATGCTTGGAGCTGATGTTATTCAGGTTGAGGTACGCCGCCGGCCTGATGGCTGGCGTGGAGGCTATGACGGGAAAATTCCAATAATGCTTCGCGATAGAGAGACCGCCGTGCACCCTTGGAATTGTGGACCACTTTACAATTCAGTCAATCTTGGTAAACGGTGTGTAACGCTCGACCTGTCTCAACCTGAGGGACTAACAGCCTTTCGAAAACTTGTTAGTGAAGCTGACTTTGTGGCTGAAAATTTTTCTCCCAGAGTTATGAATAATTTTGGTGTTGGTTACGAATCGTTGAAGGAGATCCGAGCAGATGTGATTTTATGTTCTCTTTCTGCGTACGGCCACACAGGTCCTTGGGCGAATGTGCCGGGCATCGGCGGCACCATCGAACCCAGTTCTGGCATGTCAAGCCTTTTGGGATATGACGATGGGGTACCTTTAAATTCTGGTCAGATGTATCCCGATGCGGTAGCCGGACTTAATGCTGCGACCGCGATCGCGGCTGCTCTCTACCACAGAGAACTCACGGGAGATGGCCAATTTATTGATCTGTCGATGATGGAAGCTAACCTGACGTTCGTTGGTGAGGCGCTCTCTGAAACTCTTTGGACAGGAGCTATACCTGGTCCCCTAGGTAATAAACATCGAACTTGGGCTCCCCATGATATTTATCAGGGGCAAAACAAGGATGATACAACAAAGACCTTCATTGCTATTGGATGTGAAACAGATTCTCAGTGGAAGAGGCTTAGCAAGCTCATATTGGCACAGACTCAGAATATTGATTTATCGAAGTTTGACACACTGGACGGTCGGAAGATGCATGAGCTAGAACTTGATATGGTTGTGGCAGACTTCTGTCGAACATCTGACATCGACACGCTCACCAGAAATCTTCAACAAAACGGAATCCCGTCATCACCCGTGCGTAATACTTTCGACGTGAGCTTCGATAGCGATCTCATTTCACGTGGCCTATTGCAGGATATTGATCACCCTGAGGCTGGCCATGCGTATCAAGCAACTCTGCCGATTCAATTTGATGGATGCAAGGTGACTGATATAGGTGCATCACCCTGTCATGGTGAGCACAGTTGGGAGATACTAAGAGACTTTACGGATATGGATGAAGAGACATTTGAGCGACTCGTTGGGATAGGAATCACAGGGGAAGGACCACCCCCTGGTACGTGAGAAATAGGGAAGGATTCGGTATGTCAAAATTTGATAATGTACAGTACGAGGTTGAGGGATCTATAGCCATCATTACGTTGGATCGAGTGCGATACCGCAATGCATTAAGTGACTTTTTGATGTCAGATCTTGATGCTGCGTTCAAGGAGGCGGTGAAGGATCGAGATGTCCGAGTAATTACTTTGTTTGGTGCTGGCGATCACTTTTCCGGTGGACATGATTTAGGCTCTCCTCAACGAGAGGAGGCCGAAGAACTTAATCCCACTGAGGAAGGTATTCGTGGTACATATCGACGATCTTGGGATTTTGATGTGGAACGCGGTCTTCGGTGGCGAAGTTTAGAGAAACCTCTCGTTGCAGCTGTTCAGGGGTATTGTATATTCGCTGCATGGGCAGTGGCATCTTGTGCCGACGTCATCTTTGCATCTGATGACGCACTCTTTCTTCCGTCGAATTTTCAATATTTTTCGGTACCGTGGGATATCCATCATCGTAAGGCGAAGGAAATCTTATTTGAGAGTAGGTTCGTTGATGCTGAGGAGGCCAAGACCGCTGGCCTGGTGAACCGGATATATCCATTAGAAGACCTAAGAACTGAAACTCTTGCGTACGCACAACGAGTGAGTGAGAATGACCCGTTTAAGCTTCGTATGATGAAAATGGCTGTGAATCAGGCACTTGATATTCAAGGGTTCACTGCGCATATACAAGGGTCATACGCACACTACAGTTTGTCCGCTAACGCTGAAAAAGATCCCGGATATGCACTGAGTAAACCAGAGGTAAAACGACGACCCAATGTGCAGCGCGCCTTGGATCATTACTTGGAAGAACAAGCCCGCAAGGATACGGACGATTGAAGCGCATGCACGGCAAGCCGAAAAAACGGGAGCATATGTGATTAGGTTCAGCAAATTTGTTCTGGTAAGTAGTCTCTGCTTAATTTTGGCTTGTAACGATGGTGGAGTAACTGACCGCGAGTTAGATTTCTCGTCTGAACCTGTAGCTCGGGGCTGGGAAGATGTTGGGATCGTTCCACGACGAGCAAGTTCTCCTCCGGGACTTGGGCAATCACGGGTAAGTTTTGCATTTACCAGTGAGATTGATGGAGCCTCTGCGTTCCGACACGATCTACAAGGAATTGTTGAATTGTTTCAGCTGACCGGTGCAGGGGAGCCGGGCACTACCGGGACTCAAGCCGCGGTGGCTAGCTTAGAACGCGTGTCTATCGGCCGTAATGAGAAAGTTCATATACATGCCGACGGAAGTAGTCACATTCATAAAGATCCGGCCGTTTCCGTCTACGCAGCGCTAATGGATTTTCCGACTGGTGGTTCGTGGGGTGCAAGGTTCATCTTGAATAACGGTACAGAAGATATCAAGCCCTTTCTTCTTACTTTTTTAGTGCAGGATAAAAAACTAATTTCGTCTTCCGGCTCTATAATTCCTGAATCTCGGCAAGAAATCGTGAGCGATTCAATTCCGATTGCGACACTTTCGTCAGCAAACCCACCCAATCCAGAGATGCACAGCATTACCATTGCCGACGCACTGTCTCGTTCGCAACCATTGGTGATTTCATTTATCACGCCGGCATTTTGTCAATCGAAGCTTTGTGGTCCGGTTCTGGAGGAAGCGGTTAATCCGAATTTTTTACGCTATCGTGAGTCGGTAACCTTCATTCATATCGAACCCTATGATATCGCTAGTCTACAGTCGGGTTCTGGCTTTCAACTTGTAGATATTATGACTGAATGGAATTTAAAAACTGAACCTTGGGTATTCGTAATTGGCACTGACGGTAAGGTGATTGTGGGTCTTGAAGGAATTACGAATGAGGCAGAACTGGCACGTTATATAGATAGGGCGTTAGCGAATTAGGCGGCCGACAACTTTGCCGCTGAGGCACCAGCTATCCGACCAAATACCGAGCCGGCCATCAACCCGGTTCCGCCAGCATAATTATGATAAAAAAGACCTCCGAGTAGTTCGCCCGCTGCGTAAAGACCCGGGATAGGAATATCTTCAGTATCCAATACTTGTCCAGTATTGGCGATTGATCGGAGTCCACCAAATGTGAATGTGATCCCGCAAGTCACCGCGAAGCCAACATATGGTGGTTCATTTAGGGGAAGTGCCCAATTAGATTTAGGAGGAGATATGCCTTGTGTTGCTACATTATCGCGTACGGCGGGATCGTAGTCTCCACCTTGGCACGCTGCATTGAACTCATCGATAGTAAGTTTTAGTTGATATGGATTAATGCCAAGATCGGTGGCTAGTTCCTCTATTGAATTAGCCTCGGCCTTGGACACTTCCTTTATTCGATATTCGTCTCGTAATCGATGAACTGTTTGTTGGTCGAATAGTTGGAAGGCGGTGCCGTAGGGTTGCTTGAGGATTTCACGTCCGTATTTTGCGTAGGTGTAATTTCGCATATCGGCACCCTCATCGACAAAGCGTTCGCCGTTGGTATTTACGATCACACCAAGTGGATATGAGTGCTTCTGGTAGAGGTCTCCGATTCGTCGATTGCCAGTTGGTGGGGCGTTTAAATCCCAAGCGACCGCGTGTGCAGACGACCAATGTCCGTGGGGTTGTGCACCTATATCCAGTGCGGAACGAATTACCTCACCCGTGTTATGCCGCGACCCTCGAACCTTAGCAAATTCCCAACCTGCTCCCAGATAGCGAGTGCGCATTTCAACATTAGCTTGAAAGCCACCAGCCGCTAGAACCACCGATTCACAATCCATCACTTTGAAACCATCTTGGTTTTTTATCTCGATGCCTGAAATAGCTCCGGTAGAGTGGGTAAGTAACTTCGTCATTTTCGACCCATACTCGACGTTAATCCCGAGTCGTTCCGTGGCACGGAATAGCGAATCAGAGAGTCCTTCACCTCCGCCAACAGCCTCAGTTATCATTCCACCCCAAAACTTCAGGATGCCGTTTACTTCGTACGCTTGTCGGCCATACATGAGTACCCATCGAACCGAGGCATAATTCCGCATCCATTTCACTGTGTCGAAGGCGTTGTCTACAAGTGTCACGACCATCTGTTCATCGGCGAGCCCCTCGCTTACGCGTAACAGATCGTCAGACATGCTCTTCCGCGGATAGGTACCCACGTCAATCTTCTTAATTTCTTCTGCAGATAGATCTGGTATCAGCTGTTGGATGTCGGAGAGGTCGTCATATGGGTATCGGAATCCACCTCCTGTAAAGAACGTGTTGCCGCCTCTTTCTTCATAAGAGGCTTTCTCGATAACCGTCACGTCTGCACCTTGTTCATGCGCTGAGATTGCTGCACATAAGGCAGCATTGCCTGCGCCAATCACAATTACTCGATTTTGAGTCATCGTTTAGACCTCGCTAGCCATCACTAATGATTGAGTTTGTCGTCACTAATTTTTCACGTAAAGAACTAATGTCATCGGCGGTGTAGCCAAGTTCACTTAATATTGCGTCGCTATCACCACCGAATGTAGGTCCTGATCGAGCAGGAACTTGTGATCGTCGTTTGAATCGCCAAGAAGGCCTAGCTGTAAGATGATCTCCCGCGACGTCATGATGCACTGAAATAAACATGTCACGCGAGATTAAGTGAGGATCTTTACTAATTTGTAATGGCGTAAGTACAGGCGACGCGTCAACACCTGCATTTTGGAGGGTGAGGGCAGTGGTCGTGGCATCTTGTGTTTTTGCCCAATCAGTGATTATTTGATTGATCTCGTTTTCATGAACTTTTCTTCCGCTTGTACTGATATAGTCCGGGTTTTGTAAGCCAGCAATCTGTGTAGCCTCAACGAACGCTTGCCATTCCTCATTTGTTCTGCATGAGAGAGCCAACCACATGTCATTTACATAAGATGCGGGCTGTCGATCTGGTCCAAGAACAGGTCTCATATCATCGCTGGGACGACATTCAAATATACCGTGCGGTGCAAAGGTAGAATGCTCAGCACCGGACCGAATGGAAAGAGGGGATCCTAACTGTTCGGCTACAATAAACTCGCCAATTAATCCTGTAATTCCGTCCCGTTGTGGAATTAGGCAATAGCTTCCCTTACCAGTTGTCGCTCGGTTCACGAGCGCCGTAGCCACCGCAGCTCCGCACGTCGCACCTGCGATTGGATCTCCATACGATATACCGGACTTATGAGGCGGTCCGTCTTTATAGCCTTGCAAAGCGACTAATCCGCCCATTTGCTCAATAGTGGGACCAAACCCGACACGTTCGGCATCAGAGCCTTTATGACCGAATCCAGGCATTGATACGTAGATGATGTTGGGATTGAGTTCCTTTAAATTTTCGTAACTTAAGCCATTCCTATCTGCGACGCCGGACGACCAGTTCTCTATGAATATGTCTGCTGTTTTAATTAATTTTTTAAGCGCGTCCATACCCTCTGACTGCTTGATGTCCAGAATAAGACTGCGTTTCCCCCGGTTATATTCGTTAAAGTAAGTCGAAAGATCAATTTCTGGTGACGTTGTCGTGCCGACCATGGTACGAATCGGATCTGGAAACGAAGGACCTTCGACCTTGATTACATCGGCACCCATATCGGCGAGGAAGCGCCCCCCGTATGGACCTGCCCAGACTTGCGTCATATCGATTGCACGGAGTCCATCAAAGGGAAGTGCTGGGATACCACTTGAACTGTTAGGGTGTGAACTTACCGGAATATCTACTGAGAGCTCTTCGAGTACCTCAGACGTGTGCTGACCTATGAGCGGAGCTGCGGCAGGCTCTCCACGATTAGTATTTCCAAACTGAATAGGGCCAGACGGCACCAGATACTCACCAAAAATTGGATGATCTACAGATTGCCAAAATCCAATCTCTTCATAGTGAGGCCATGTGAGTAATTCTGCAGGAGTTGGGATGACTGAGAACGGAGCCCTGTAATTCGAAGCGATTTTAAATATATCTTTGGCGGTATGTTGAATGGTAAACGCGGGGATAAGGTGACTGAGAAGCTCGTTGGCCTCGATTGCCCATCCACCGTTGGCGAATATCGGATCGGCTTTAAGATCTTCATGCCCCATCGCATCTAATACTGAATTTGTCTGCCGTGGCATTGATGCCACACCTATCCAACCATCAGCTGCCTCATGAATGCCCCACATCGCACGGGCAGAATTTCCGGTTCGGACACCTTCGCCACCAAACCACAGGGCGACGGGACCTGCTCCTTCAAGAGTGGCGGCTTGCACTTCTTGCACAGACATGTCGAGAATATCTCCTTGTCCGGTCATTTTCGCTGCATAGAGAGCAGTAATGAGGCCACCAAAGGCCTGCAGACCGGCCTGATAATACGCCTGATGTCCGGCAGTCAGAAGCGGTGGTTTATCGGGATCGCCAGCCATATAGAGTTGCCCACCGGCCGCAGCTGCAGTAAGTGCACTTGCGGTCCAGTGCCGTTTTGGTCCCGTCTGGCCGTATGCGGTTATATGGCAGACAACGAGCGAGTCTTTTTCAGTTAATAAGCCTTCAAGATCTAGGTTGTGTTCGGTAAGCCAGTCGGGGACGTAGCCATCGATGACTGCATCTGACGCGAGGATGAGCTTTCGTAAAGATTCGACGCCGGAGGGGTCACTGAAATCGATTTCCATCGAACGTTTACCGGTGCCGAGGTAACCGAAAAGCACACTGGAATTTGGATTGTTAGCGTCATCAGTCCAGGGAGGGAGGTGCCGAATTGCATGACCTTCTTTAGGCTCGATTGTGATTACATCGGCGCCATATATCGCAGACAGGCGGCCAGCGAATGCAGACGCAACGTCTGTACCCAGCTCGACTATTTTTAATCCCTTGAGTGGATGATCAGAATTCGTGTTCGTCATATCATCTCTCCCACGGTCAAGCTGCACGTTCAGCCAAAAGAACAGCTAATCGAAGTGTTTGACGTATTCTAATAGAACGATTACAAAAACACCAAAGGCTCTTAGTAACCTGTGTCGATTTGACTGGAATTGTCGAAATATACCTGGAGGCTCGGTAAATATCGGAAGAATAGGTCAGCCTTAAATCCGTCCTCAAGATCATTTCGATGAATCGGTTCGTCGTACTTAAGATCAAGGGTGTTGAGAGTCCAGTCGAGACTTGCTGTTCCGTTCTTTCTAATATCCTTGAGCATGTCTTTCCATTGGGCCGGCTCGAGTTCGATGATAAAGTCGCAGTCACGCATCTCATCTTCATCGATTTCCTGTATCTCATGAATGTTCAGAACATCAAAATTAGCCTGTACGATTGAATTCCCTGACTTGAAGGCGACTACCGCATTTAATCTGCCAAACTTCTGGTATTGAGTATCTTCTCGCGTAATCGTAGCGACAGCCTCAAACCAAGCTACCGATGGGAACTTGGTCTTCTTTGTCGTTGCCTTTTTAGCAGTTGCCTTTTTAGCGGTTGTTTTCGTTGCCATTTTTGTCTCCCTATGTTCTAATTTTCTCTGTAGCTTCGGCGCGTTATTTTATTAAAAGTCGATCGGGTCCCCTGGGTCTTCCGCAGCACTAAACGGAGTGAGACGATTTAGATGTCTCATGGGTTCGGCTTCGGGTGTACGAGCCATGTGGTCTTCAACCATTCGCTTATACGCCGGATCGATTGTGCGTATTTTATCGAGTTCGCTTTGTGGTGTTGCAAACGTGCTCAGGCGGCGCTTTAAATCGCCACCACAGTCTTTACAGGTGCTGGGCTCGTCATGTCCTCGTCGAATAAGTACTTCGGAGACACTTTCGCAACCAGTGCAATCATAGTTATAGAGAGGCATAATACTAATTTCTGTAGATTATTTCTTACCACTATTTTTTTGCATAATTGCGGCTACTTGCGCACGCATTTCATCTGGGGTTGCATGTCCAGTCATTGGCACACCCATGAGAATCCCAGCCCACGCGCCAGATTTGATCTGGGCTTCACGTCCGAGGTTGGCTTGACTGCACTTACTAATGTAAGTTTCTAAGAAATGTTGCTGTAGTTCCAAAACAATTTTCATGCCCTCATCCATATTCTCAACACCATCTCCAAAGATGATCGCTAGGGCTTCCCACAGCACAGGATCATTGAAGTCAGAAAGCTGCGCGAACTCTGCGACTGTCAATCCAGCATTGAATGTTGTAATTAATTCGGGCTTCTTTGAAATTGCGAATCTAATATGGTCACATGCATACGCGGACTTCCGCATTATATCTGGAAGAATCCTGAACGCTAATTCACGATCAGCTTCGGTCGGACCATAGACGGACAAATATCGCACGATAGCTTGCATAAGCGAGCCGCGAAGAATCCACATGAATAAAACGGTATTCGACCAACTTCCATAGGATTCGAGGCACGCGCGGTTCATGCGGCCAGGACTTTCAAGCATCATTCCAGCACCATTAAGCAGTGCTCGCTTGCGATAGCCTTCTTCAATTCTGGCTGAATCATAAACCGCGGTCGAGAGGTAATATTTAACCTCGTGATAGCCAGGGCTCAGGTTTTGCAACCAGGCTGAAACAACCTCAGATTCCACGGAACCCCAGTTAGAAAGCTCTGTCGCAACCTGGGCAATTGCAACTTCAACATCATCCGAGAGGCCTCGTCCTGTCTCCCAAGGGATATCAGTCGCAGTAGACCATCGTCGGGAAATACCTTCTTCATACAGGTATGGCGACGAATCAGCCCATTGTTCATATTTATCTTGGATGTAGTAGCCACCGATATTTCCAGCGCTAATCACAGGGACTGCTCCTCGGGGGAGCCGGTTCCTGTGCGGTATGTGCTCAGGGATATCACCGTATATTCCAATGTTCAGCGCCGCAAGCGTAAGACCGCCGCCATATCGCTCAGGGAGAGCCTTAGTGCCCCACTGGAATGTATTTCCCATCCAGCTGAGATCAGGCAAATCAGGAAGAGGATTTCCCTCATAATCAACTTTATCAGCCGGCTTAGCAGCTTTTGCTTTTTTTGCTTGTGCCATGGGGCACCCCCAATTGAGATCAAATAAGAGCCTAGTATGTAAACACAAGGGTGCTCACGTACTAGGCTCTGATATTTTGGATTTAGGCCGAGATGTATTCAGTTAAACCTGCAGCAGCTCGTCCGTTTGTGAAACGGTCACCGAACCCGGCTACTTTGATTCGCTGGATGTACTCCTTAACCTGTCGTTGTCGGACGGCACCAGCAATCTGCTCACCTTCTCGGAGAGATGCCTCATCAGTGCCGCCACCAAGAAGAGTCATAATTGCAGCATTAGAAGGTGTCCCTCGCACTGCTGGGTTCTGACCACCTGTGCCAGCGACCAAACCAAGTTCAATCTCATCAAGGTACGAGTGAATCTCTTCTGTTCTCTCCGGATCGGTCTGAGAGACATACTGTAGGTGCATCACACCAAATGCTACGTGTCGTGATTCATCTGATGCAGCGAGACGATAAATCGCCTTTTCAGCATTGTTATAAGCCATTCGCTCACCCATTCGGAAAATAGACAGTACTAGACCTTCTCCTGAGATATGCAGACGTGCTGACATTTCAGTGAAGTCACGCGCTGAGTCGATCGATGCTCCGGCCAAAGCAGCACTGGAATTCTGTTGCAACAGGCCTCCACCGTTAGCTAGGGCTCGCTTTCTAAATACATCAGCATGTCTTGCTTCGTCCATAATTTGAGAAATCAGGAACATTCGAGGTTCGTAGTAATCAGGAGAGGTCTCACTGATCCAGCGACCCGGGACGTCACCGGCAACGAACTCAACTTCAGTTAAAAAAGTCGCAAGTTGGCATTCAGCCTGCTCGATTTCATCAGGTAGTTCTTCAAGTTCATTCCAAGGTATATCAGTCGCGGATGACCACTGTCGTTGCACAGCTTCTTCGTAGAGCTGGGCACCATTCTTTAGCCAGACGTCAGCCTTAGTACGAATTCCGTACTTACCAATTCTTGCGGCGCTTGGGCGGGTTAACGCACCACGCGGCCTACCGGTTACGTTGTTGGTCCACTCAGGCACTTCAGCAAATGGTCCGGAGTCAACATCTTGTAGAAGTAACCCACCACCGTTTGATGGTGCATCTAGTTCATCACCAAACGTTTCTCGCTGTTGTAGCCAGTCGAGTTTGTATCCGTTGTTCTTCCCATAGTCGAGCAATTGCTCAAATGTGTTTGGGGCTGCGGTGTTCGCTTTGGACTTTGTGGCCATACTTGGACCTCCCTTGTTTGCAACTTCCGTTACGTCTTTCGTATACCTGAAACTTAATATAGGGGGTTTTCTAAAAATTTGAAACACTTTTACGTCTTTTTTGTGACTTAATTATAGATTTGATCAATTAACGAATATCAATTTCGCTTGATAGTAGGATTAAATTGACCGTTTTTATCATTTGGACAACAAGATTAAATACTGTGATTAAGCTTTCTTGCGGCTTTAGTGGTTCGCGCTCAGCATGGTAGTCACCAGGTCTCATGATACATGCGCAGCGGCAATTCGATTCTGAGAATGCAATATGTTCGCCAATGAACGATTGCATGATCAGGTGACAGTTCCTCACATCAGAGTTAACTGACGTCATTGCTAAGCTGATCGGTGTCTCAAAGTCGTACGGCCAGGGGAGATAAAACTCGTTTCTCGTGGGTAGCGATTTAATTGCACGGAACTGTATATCGATAGACTAGTTTCTCGAGATTATGATTTTAATATCCCGTGGATGGATGGATTTAATCGCACCGTCATGTGCAACGGGCTTATTCCCAAACGCCTATGTCTGATGGGAAGATGTGCTGGTGCCGGGAGTGGGACTCGAACCCACACAAGGAAATTCCTCGGCAGATTTTAAGTCTGCTGCGTCTGCCAATTCCGCCATCCCGGCACGTCCTCGGTTGTAGTCGAGGGAATTGCTTTGGAGGCGCCGACCGGAATCGAACCGGTGATAAAGGTTTTGCAAACCTCTGCCTTACCACTTGGCCACGGCGCCCTTAAGCACTACGAAGTCTATCAAAAGAATCGTCTAACAAGAAACTGACGTGCTCGAATAGATCAGGCGATATGGTGCCCGGGATGAGATTCGAACTCATACACCCAAAGGGCACTGCCCCCTCAAGACAGCGCGTCTGCCAATTCCGCCACCCGGGCATGGATTTCGGAGGTTTTGGCAGGGGAGACAGGGATCGAACCCGCGACCTACGGTGTTGGAGACCGTCGCTCTACCAACTGAGCTACTCCCCTACGACCAATCGAAATCATCGATGTGACCTAGTCGACTCTAGGGGGCAAACCCCACGAGGGCAAGTATGTGTGATCAGTATATCGCTTTGCCTTAACTGTCGATCACGGTTTTCATCAGTATGGTGGAATCACCGCATAAGCCGTCAACGCCTAATTGCAGAGCGAGTGCTACATCAGACTCTTCTCGGATTGTCCACGTGTACAGTTTCAGAAAGTCTGGGATTTGTTTAAGTTCATCAGATGAACTGTCAGCGAGGAGAGGAAGGTGGCCTGAAATTGCGTCGAGACTTAGCTTATCTGCGACATGGACCGCAGCAGGTATTCCAGTTTGACGTGAGTAATATGAGGTCAGGCTAGTCTGCGTAAAATTTAGAGCAATATGTGCGTCTGGTAATTCCTGTCTGATTTCAGCTGCTACCAACGGTAAGAATGTCCAAATTTGAAGTCTATTTGTAACTGGGCCATCAGCTAATGCAGTAATGACGGCATCGATCCCATCACCAGTCTTCAATTGCAGCAACACGTGCTCGCCGGGCTGGAGAGCCATTGTCTCGGATCGGAGACGGCCGGTAAG
>JAQWLS010000075.1 GCA_029247135.1 Dehalococcoidia bacterium
TGCGACTAAGAGATCTAGATGCCTTCGTACCGCACCGGCCGATAAGTTCAGTGATTTTGCAATCTCAATGGCTGATAATTCCTCAGACTCAATGAGTTCTAGTATTTGCTCGCGAGTTTCATTCATATATTACGTCGGTAATCTTTACCATCCGGCTTCGAAAAAATGGACCTTATCTAATTAACCTATCGCCATATGGTTTTAGTTGTCAATACGTCAGTAATTCGACAGGGTGGGTTTTCGAGGACTGCCCCTACATGTATTGGCCACCGTTCATGGTCAGTTGTGAGCCCGTGTACCAGCCTCCATTTGGACCACAGAGAAACGCAACAGTTTCTCCTACCTCCTCTGCAGTACCAAATCGTCCAAGGGGAATATTCGAAAGAAGTGATTGTTTGATCTCGTCGGGTAGAGCCGCAACCATATCGGTTTCGACAAATCCTGGACAGACCGCGTTGACGGTTATTCCAAATCGAGCCACTTCTTTGGCCGTGCTTTTTGTGAAAGCGATCATGCCAGCTTTCGAAGCCGCATAGTTCGATTGTCCAATGTTACCCATTTGACCGATTATCGAAGATATTTGGATTATTCTTCCAAAGCTGCGCTCACGCATCCCATCGAGGACAGCATTGGTGGTGTAGAAACACGAGGACAGATTGGTATCGATTACTTCACGCCAGGCATCGCCTGTTAGACGTTGTACCGTTTTGTCGCGATTTACTCCGGCGTTGTTGACAAGGATGTCAACTTGTCCAAATTCATTCTCGGCAGCTGCGACCAAGGCTCTGGCTTCGTCTTCAATAGAAACATCGCCTTGAACGATTAGTACCTTTGCCCCAAAAGCTTCGAGCTCAGTTTTTGCGACTTTCGCAGCATCTTGGTTCGACACATAGTTAAGAACTATTGTTGCGCCTCTTTGCGCGAGTGCTGTTGCACATGCTTTTCCAATACCCCTGCTGGCCCCTGTGACCAGAGCTATCTTCTCTGCGAGTTCTTGCGACATCAATTCCCCCTTGTTATTTACCAATCAAAGTATATTCAGTAACTGTGCTATATGTTTGCGAAACGGTGTGATAACTCTTCAGAGGGCATGCAGTTAAACAACTGTGACAGGAGTGTATTCACCCCATTCTTCTCGGAAAATGTGGCAAATCTCTCCCAGCGTGGCATATACCCTGACACATTCAATTATTGCGGGCATGAGGTTGTTATCTGTTCGTGTTTGCTCTCGAAGCTGATTGAGTGTTTCGTTAACTGCGGTGATGTCTCGATTTTTCCGAAGGTTCTCGAGTCGCCCTAGTTGTTCTTGGGCAATCTCATGATTTGGCCTGAATAATGGAGTGGCATCTTCTGAAGGATCGATATACGCGTTGACACCTACGATTGTGCGTTCTTTAGATTCGACTTCCTGCTGCCACTGAACCGAAGCTTCTTGAATCTCTGCTTGCATATATCCACTTTCGATAGAAGCCGCAGCTCCACCCAAGTCGTCGATATGATTCATAATTTTGAGTGCTTCATTCTCAAGAGAATTCGTTAGTGATTCCACGTAATATGACCCTGCAAATGGATCGATTGTGTCAGCGGCCCCTGATTCATGGGCGATTATTTGCTGTGTACGTAAGGCTGTTTGTTGAGCATCTTCCGTGGGAAGCGCAAGTGCCTCGTCATAGCAAGAGAGAGCTAACGACTGAACTCCGCCCGATACGGCTGCCAAAGCTTGTATTGCAGATCGAGCTATGTTATTTAAGGGTTGTTGAGCGGTTAATGTGGATCCGCCTGTTTGTGTGTGGGTTCTTAACATTTGAGCACGTGGGTCGGTGATCTTAAATCGCTCTTGAACTGTTCGCGCCCAAAGGCGCCGTAGCGCTCTGAACTTTGCGACTTCTTCGAAGAAATGATTATGGGTATTAAAAATCCAAGAAACTCGCTGCGCTACCTGATTGAGATCGCCACCCTGTCGCTGGCATTCTTCGAGATATGCGATTGCATTAGCGAACGCAAATCCTATTTCCTGGGAAGCCGTAGAGCCTGCTTCTCGAATGTGATAACCAGAGACTGATATTGAGTTGAATCTAGGTGCTTGTTCAGCACAAAAATTGATCAAATTGGCGGCTAGGCGTACCGACTCTTTTGGTGGAAATATATATGTGCCTCGCGCTACATATTCTTTTAGTACATCGTTTTGGGCTGTCCCTGTTGCAACGGAGTAGTCGTGACCTTGCTTTTCTGCCGCTACTAGATACATGGCTACGAGCACAGCTGCGGGAGCATTGATAGTCATGGAAGTGGAAATTTTATCTAACGGAATATCCTGGAACATCTCTTCCATGTCGTAGAGAGAGTCTATGGCCACGCCCACTTGGCCCACCTCACCAAGTGCCATTGGGTGATCCGAGTCATAACCAGTTTGTGTAGGTAGATCGAATGCAGCAGAAAGTCCGGTTTGACCGTTCTCGATAAGCATCCTAAACCGTTCATTCGTTTGTTTGGCGGTGCCAAAGCCTGCATACTGGCGCATAGTCCAAAGCCGGCCCCGATACATGGTTGGCTGAACGCCTCTCGTAAATGGAAATTGACCCGGGAAATTTAGGTCATCAACATAATCAGTGTCAGATATATCCAAGGGCGTATATATTCGATCTTGTGGAGCGGCGGACGAGGTAAATTCTGGTTTTCTCTCTGGAAATCTATTGACAGCCGGGTCTAAAGTATCCTTTTGCCAGTCGCTCCTTGCCTCTTGAAGCTTTGTGTTCTGTGGATTTTGCTCATCTTTTAACTTCATTCGACGTGTCCTAAGAGAATATCGCTGACCTACATTATATTGCTAATTTCCTAACTTCTGATTTCATCAATCATAACTTGTGCGTCGCCAATAATTACTTCGGCTCCGTCCTGATTGGTCACAGTTGTCTGAAGACCTAGTCGGGATTTTTCAGCTTCCACCGCAGTTACCGTGCAGGTAGCGGTGATCGTGTCTCCAGCTAAGACGGGAGCTCTAAATTTTAGATTTTGGCCTAGGTAGACAACTACCGAATCTGGTGCCAGACGTGTGCCTAGAGCTGCAGATATTACTCCCGCTCCAAACATTCCGTGAGCAATTGGTTGTTTAAAACGCGTTTTAGCAGCATATTCCGCATTCGAATGCAATGGATTGTGATCGCCGGTGACATCGGCAAAAGTATTAATATCTTGTTGGGTCACTTCTTTTGTAAAAGTAACTACGCTGTCTACTGTTAATCCGGCTATGCTTTCAGTCATTTTTGTCTCCAATGCACCTAAAATTTCTTAATATTAGTTATTCTAATAATAAGCATGCTAGCCTCACAATCAGTTAGGGAGGAATTTATGATTACTGGTTTGGATCATCTCGGAATTGTCGCACCTGATTTGAGTACTGCAAGTGATGTATTACTCGGTCAATTTGGGTTTGACTATGATGTGGAACGTACGGCAATGCCGGATGGGAATGTCTTCGCACCACAGAACACAAGCATCTGGTTTGTGAAAGTGGGGTCTGGAGCTACACGAATAGAAATCTTAGTACCTCGCGATGATGTCAGTGGGATTGCCAAGTATCTGCAAAAGAATGGCCCTGGACTTCATCATATTGGCTATTCTAGTACGTCCGTTCCTGATGACATGAGAACCTTAGTGCAAGCAGGTTTGGACTTCATTGATTTTGGTACTCCCGAAGACGAGCTAACTGCCGCATTCTTTCATCCGAAAACCGCAGCTGGGATACTTCATGAAATAGTTCCAGATAGAGGATTACACCCGCGATAGAGCTATCATGAGTATCGTTTAACTTTAAAATTGAAGTAACAAAATGAGAATCATGGTGGTGGTTTAGATGGTTAGGTTTTTTAAGCGCTCTCGCCATAAGCCCGAACCACTAGTTCGAGAGCTAATCAAGGTTGTCGGAATTAATCAGGTCCTATATACGGCTGAGGACCTGATTGGCTACGAGTATGATGCAACGATTGAGCGTGCTGCTCCTGAGGTGGTAGTGCTGCCCCATACAACCGATGAAATTTCGTCTGTCGTGAAAATTTGTAGACAATATAATCGACCGATTGTGCCACGAGGGTCAGGATCAGGCTTATCGGGTGGTTCTGTCCCTATCAAGGGTGGTGTAGTGGTCTCACTGACAAGGATGAACAAGATTCTCGACATTAATATTGAGAATCGATACGCTGTTCTGCAGCCGGGAGTAATTAATTTACAACTTCAAGATCGCTTGGCAACTGAAGGTTTTACCTACGCACCCGACCCATCTTCACAGCGAATATGCACGCTTGGAGGAAACGTTGCGAACAACAGTGGTGGTCCACACACCTTGGCCCATGGCAGCACCGTGAATCATATCCTTGAACTTGAAGTAGTTTTACCAAATGGAGACATCGCTAGATTAGGAAGTCGAGTACTGGATACTCCTGGCCCTGATATTCGCGGATTATTTGCCGGTAGTGAGGGGACACTCGGCATTATCACTGAGATTACTGCGCAAATAATACCTCTTCCGCAATCGCTGAAGACTATGCTTGCGGTATTTGATACTGTCACCAGCGCGTCCGAAGCTGTTTCGTCGATTATCCGTCGAGGAGTCATTCCTGTTGCCCTTGAAATGTTAGATCAGGAAATAATTAAAATTGTGGAACCACGTATTCAAGCTGGTTATCCCTTGGATGCGGGAGCGGTACTCCTAATTGAGATCGAAGGAATTCCTGACGCAGTAGATGCAGATAGTGAACTTGTTAAGGCCGCGTGTGAAGCTTCAGGAGCGTCTGAGATAAGAGTTGCGACGAGCTCGGAGGAGCGAGAAAAGCTTTGGGAAGGCCGAAAAGCTGCAATCGGTGCAATCGGTGCCGCTTATCCTGCATTTTATTTACTTGATGGAGTGGTTCCTCGGACGAAATTACCTCAGGTAATGGAGGATGTTTTGGCGGTAGCTTCGAGTTATGGTTTTAAGTGCGCCAATATGTTTCACGCTGGCGACGGAAATTTACATCCAACGTTGATGTTTGATCCTCAGAACGAGGGTGTGCTGGATAGAGTACTTGAGTGCGCAGGTGAAATCATGCGCATCTGTGTTGATTCAGGCGGCGCTATCACGGGTGAACATGGTGTGGGACTGGAGAAAACATCTTATATGGAATGGATATATTCACAGGATGATTTAGATGCAATGGAAAATATAAGAGAAGCATTTGGTCCTGCTGATGTATTTAATCCTTGTAAAATCTTGCCGAATGGGCATGGATGCGCAGTGGGCCATGCGGCCGAGATTAATATTGCAATGGGAGGGAATCAGACCTCAGCAGATATATATATTTAGTGCAGCAAGCTAGGAACCAGCTACATTGAGTCAAGATTCCGAGACGAAGATACTGAGCCAGACATTCAAGGCATTCAAACCCGAACTTGGCGGACGCCTTATTGACGGTCAAGAGCCATTATTCACTGTGAAGCCGGAAAGTGTTGAAGAAGTTTCTGCGATTGTGGAGCTCGCCTATACCAAAGAGCTAGCTTTAGTAATTGCTGGATCCCGTACGGCAATGTGTATGGGAAATGTAGTGAATAGGCCATTTGCGGTCCTCGATACTGCGAATCTCAACTCTATCGTCGAATATGTTCCCGAAGATCTAACAATCACGGTTGAGGCGGGCATGACTCTTGCCACGCTGCAATTTACATTAGCTGAATACGGACAGTACCTTCCCATTAATCCTCCGCCATCGGACGAGATATCAGTTGGTGGAATGTTAGTGACAGGAGTTGCCGGAACATGGCGCGGTCAATTGCCCTCTGCTCGTGACCTTATACTTGGTGCCACCACAGTAAAAGGTGATGGGACCGTCGTCAGATCTGGCGGGCGAGTAGTGAAGAATGTTACCGGCTACGATCTCCATCGTTTGCATGCTGGCTCCCTAGGTTCATTTGGAGTTGTCGCGGAAACAACATTTAAGGTGTTACCGCTGCCCGTATCTAGTGCCATGTTAAGAATTGAGCCTAAAAGTATTGCGGCAGGAGTCAGTTTAGCCAAATCGCTACTGAACAAGGGGTTTCCTATTCGAAGCGTTGTATTAACTTCGCCTGCGGTTAGCGGGTTGATGCTCTCGAAAGAAGAGTTCATACTTTTTGTGGATATCGGTGGGAGTGATGTTGCGGTGCGACAGACGATCACTGCCATATCAGCACTTTCTGTGTATCCGGTCGATTCGACTGTAATAACAATCGGCCAACAACTTCGGTCAATATTCGAGGGTGATAATCGAATAGTCGTCCGGGTTGGGGTACCTCAGCAATACATTGCTGAAATCATGAGCCAAATGATTGAGATGAATATCGCGGTATTTGCGAATATTGCGGCAAGTCAAATATCAGGTGAGTGTTTTTCCTCAGACTCAACTGATATGAAGGAACTTGCGGATCAGCTCGGTAGTCTGCGCGAGATTGTAAAGAGGTATCATGGCTATCTAATGATTGAGAATGCTTCCGTTGAGTTGCGCAGTAAGATCGATCCATCCGGTGCATCTAAGCTGTCAGTTGTCGATGAGTTACGAAGAAAATTTGATCCAGCTCAGATTATCAACCCAGGGCGTATAGGGGACTCTAAATGAAACAATTAAACTTCGTAGGTTTAGATGTGCCATCTACCGAAGATCTACAAAATTGCGTTCATTGTGGCTTTTGTTTGCCTTCGTGTCCAACCTATTTGGCAACAGGCCATGAACTTGAATCTCCACGTGGACGTCTACATGTAATAGCAGGAATTAAAGAAGGTCGTATTGATGCAAATACCAAGACTCTTCAACATTTAGATCGGTGTTTGCAGTGTCGAGCTTGTGAGACTGCTTGCCCGTCTGCCGTGCCATATGGTCGCATAATGGAAGATGCTAGAGCCTCAATTATGGCAAATCGTAATTCGATACAACCACGTAGCTGGTTTATCCGTTCTTTCTTGTTACGAAATATCCTTGGGCATCAGAAGCGCTTGCGTGTCGCTATTTCACTAGGCAGGTTGTACTCCAGATCTGGCCTCCAAGATTTGATCAGAGGCCCTCTCAAAAAAATTCTTCCGATGAAGTTAGTCAGACTGGAAAATTCACTGCCATCACTTCGGAAGAAACCATTTCGCAAGTCAGGATCGTTATCGTCACCAAATATTGCACTTGATAAAGTGGCGCTCTTAACGGGGTGTATTCATGGGGAACTCTATCCTGAAATGCATTCATCAACGGTCGAGGTCCTCGACTATATGCAAATCGAGGTAGTTGCTCCTGTAGATCAAGTGTGTTGTGGTGCTTTGCATATCCATGCGGGGGATGCGGAAGCCTCACGGAAGTTAGCTCGACAAAATATTGAGATATTTGAATCATCGGGTGCTAGCAAAGTACTCGTGAATGCAGCAGGTTGCGGATCTGCGATGAAGGAGTACGGAAGACTTTTACGGCACGATGAAGATTGGCGAGAACGAGCTGAAGTATTTTCTGGAAAAGTGGAAGATATTTTGGAATTTGTGGTAAAGCATAAATTTGATTATCAGTTAGGTAAGGTCAGCGATGTCGTGACGCTTCAGGATGCATGTCATTTGGCTCATGCCCAAAAAGAGAAGGTGGCACCGAGAACAATTCTTTCGGCTATCCCTGGACTTGAACTAAGAGAAATGAGTACTCCTGATCGATGTTGCGGGTCAGCCGGAATTTATTCAATAGTACAGCCAGATTTGTCGACTCAGGTGCTTTCTGCAAAATTAGAGGATGTTCTCAGCACGGATGCGGGGACCGTATGCACGGCAAATCCAGGTTGTACGCTACAGCTTGAGGCCGGATTAAGACGTGAGTCTAGCGATATGGATGTACGTCACGTTATCGAACTACTTGCAAAATCAGTGCAGGCTGGTCGCGATAAAACAGACATGTAAGTGAATAGTGAATAGGGGTACTGTTATGGAATTGTCAGGTAAAGTAGCGGTTGTTACAGGGTCTTCGTCAGGAGTAGGAGAAGCTACTGCCGAGTTATTGGCATCGCTTGGAGTGAAAGTTGTTATCAACTACGTAAGAGGTGAAGCGGCTGCTGCGGATATTGTTGCCCGTATTGAAGCTAATGGTGGTACCGCGCATGCGGTGAGAGCTGACGTGAGAAATGATGTTGAGTGCAGGGCACTGATTGCCGCGGCGGTTGACACATATGGTGGCATAGATATTCTCGTAAATAATGCAGGGATGACTCACTTTATCGATCATGCGGACCTGGAGGCAGTTACTGACGAGGTCTGGGACGATATTATCGGAGCAAATTTGCGAGGAGTCTTCAACTGCACCCGAGCCGCAGCACCACATATGCGAAAGGCTGGTGAGGGTGCTGTAGTTAACGTTGCATCGACTGCTGGTCAGCGTGGAACTGGCTCATCAATTCCCTATGTAGCGTCCAAGGCTGGTGTCATCATGATTACAAAGTCACTGGCCCGTGTGCTAGGTCCTGAGATCCGAATCAATACGATTGCTCCTGGATTTATTGAGGGCAGATGGCTCCGTAAAGGTCAGGGAGACGAAAATTATGAGTTGGCAAAGGATCGTTTGAGTTCGACCGCGCCATTGCGTGGAGTTGCCACGCCTGAGACATGTGCAGATGCAATAGTTGCACTTATCGAGCGAAATATCTTCGTCACGGGTCAAACTATCACCGTTGATGGTGGCGCTAGTTTGTGAGTCTAGGTCTATCGGATACCGAATTAGTATCAATTTTACCTGATCTAGAGGAGTTGGTGAGTGAATCTAATCAGCTGATAGTGAACTTGTTGCGACGTGGAGCCTACGTCAGTCATAAAGATTCTGATTTGCCCGGTGAGTTGGTCACAGAGATTGATAAAGCGGTAGATTTACATTTGAATAAATCTCTTTTGAAATTGATTCCCGGTAGCGGATGGCGATCTGAGGAATCTAATAGTTCACTTTCTACAGCAACTGGTTTGCCGACCTGGGTTGTTGATCCGATTGACGGGACTTCGAATTTAGTCCACAACCCCGGCGCTGGTGAATATGGAACATCTATCGCATTATTCATAAATCACCACTTATCTCTCGGAGTAATTGGACTGCCACTTGGATTCTCAAGAAATCCGTCAGACTCAACGGTTCTTAGTGGGATTATTTCTCTTGATGAATCGCCGGTACGGGTAAATGGTGAGCCATTGACATCTGGCGATACCAACCCAGTGGGGGTGGTTATATCTTGGAATGATCGGTGGGTCAGGCAGGTTGTACCAAAGGAAACTCCAGTGTACGCGGTGGGATCAGTAGTAATGCGCATGGCTCTTGTTGCCACTGGGCAATCAGAGATGTATGTGTCAAGTGGACTAGCCCAGGGCTTTCGATCTCATTATGCGCTACACGATGTGGCTGGCGGTGCGGCTATAGTTCGCGCTGCGAATAAAGACTTATATGATTCAGATTGCGAGCCGGTTGAACTGAAGCTCGAGCATAGTAATGTCAGGCCTTTTGTTGCTGGATCAGAGCATCAAGCAACTCAATTCATTAAGAATGTTTTAGTGGACTAGCTACTCAGCCAGAGTCTATTTTTTTGTCGCGAGAACTATCCATAGTGGATCCGAGTCGGCAGGCTCGCGTTTTACTAGCGATGGTTCATCGAATACCTCTGAGATTTGAAAGTATGCTCCAACAAGTTGGGTCCTGTCATTAGTGTCCAGCGACTTCCATACTTCGACTGCTTTAGTTGGAAACATTCTATGCGAGAAAGACACAATGAATGAACCTCCCGATTTAAGCGTTCGTCCAACATCTCGGAAGACTTCAACTGGTTGCGTTAGGTATTGTACTGATAGCGCGCACAGCGCAACGTCGAAGAAGTCACTTGGTAAGGGTGTTTGTGGAGTGCGATTCAGATCATGCACAAGTGTTTTCGTTAAATGTGGATTGTTTTCTAACTCATCATGATTCATACCGAGTCCGTAGACTTCGTCATTTGTTTTTTCCTTAGGTAAGTGGGAAACCCATGACGACATAAGATCAAGGATCTTCGCATTTTCGGGGATAGCTTCTTCGTAAAAGGCTGTTAGAGACTCAATTGTGCCATCGTCTATATGCGTGACAAATCTCGGGTTTTCATAGAAATAATGATCAGACGACGTATCTTCTCGCCGAAAGAAGTTTGTGGGAAATTCAAAAGGGGTGGAATTCTGTGAAGTCAATTTTTCGCTTCAAAGCAATTGAAGCGCTCTCCCAGCTGAGCTACAGCCCCATTTTGTACTTGATTTATGTATTTTACTATACCATATTGCCACCCCATAAATCATTCGTGACACTATGGAATATCGAATATACTCGACACTACTATGCGCTTATGTTAGAGTTTTTCCATATTGATGTTGAATATATAAGACAT
Source organism: Dehalococcoidia bacterium (assembly GCA_029247135.1). Lineage (GTDB taxonomy): Bacteria > Chloroflexota > Dehalococcoidia > UBA2979 > UBA2979 > UBA2979. Next base: position 10,408 of record JAQWLS010000075.1, read on the forward strand.
AAGAATCAAGGAGATTAAGGTTAATGATTACTAATATTTTCCAAAAATGGATCAGCTCCAGTAACGTCAAGGCTTTAATAATTTTAGCAATTATTTCAGTTACTTTGGCGGCATGCAGTGACGACACTGCAACTGAAGAAAAGATGGCTGACGAAACTTCTGCGACTCCTCAGGCAGAGCAAATTCAAGAAGAAAGTAAAACCATTGTTGATATAGCTGCAGAAGATGGCAGATTCACTACATTGGTAACAGCTTTACAAGCAGCAGAACTTGATTCTGTGTTAGCTGGGGAAGGTCCGTTTACTGTATTCGCTCCAACAGACGATGCTTTTGGCAAACTACCAGAAGGCACAATTGCCTCTCTGCTAGAGACGATTCCGGCATTGAAAAACATCCTGCTATACCACGTGGTTAGCGGCAATGTACTCGCTGCTGATGTAGTGACACTTGAATCAGCAGTAACCTTACAAGGCCAAACTGTTTCTATATCTGTGATGGGGGACGTTGTGAAAATCAATGATTCCCAAGTCATAATAACTGACATCCAGGGTAGCAACGGAATAATCCATGTGATTGATACCGTTCTTCTGCCTGCTGACTAACGTAGTAGTCAAAAAATACCTTCTACTAACCTAATTGCTACCACCGAGCGGATCCTATAGGGTCCCGCTCGGTGCGGTGTTTATGTGGATGCCATTGTCAGAAATGGACGGTGGGGCCTGCTGGCCCCGATTCATTTTCCAATTATCATGAAATTCTTTTATAAACGAGGTTCCTGATCGGGGTTATCGGGATTGAACCAGCTTCCTCCTGGCTTTAATGATAAATCTAAAGCTTTAGCTATTCTCAATACAGATCCAAAAGTCACATTTTGCTTGCCTTGCTCTAAAGCACTTACATATGTCCGGTCTAGTTCAGAAGCATTCGCAAGGTCTTGCTGCGTCATTCCCTTTTCTAACCTTGTAGTCTTGATTCTAGATCCAAGGTCAGACAGATGTTCCTCTAAAGTAAAATCTTCATCGGCAATTCCAAACAACCTTCTAGCCTCGGTTACACCTTCGGAACTATTCAATCCCACTGCGTCACAGTTAAGGGAATTTAATTCAATTTCCGAGCTATTCAAAGCGAGTCCACCGATCAATATTTTAGGACTGGGGTTTATCAATTTCAAAGCCTCTATTGTCGACTTAGCATTGTTTATATAAGTTGGCATTGTGACAGAAATACACACCATATCCACAGACCTGATCTTAACAAATTCAACAAGATCTTTCCCTGGAGTAGGTCCTCCCATAAAATCAACTTCCCATCCATCAATAATCAAAAAATCACTTAGTATTCTGGATCCCACCGTATGAGTATCACCTTCCACTGGTGTAACCACAGCTCTCAATCCATTAGATTTACGCATCTGGCTAGCCTGTGTTCTCAGCTCATTCATGATTTCCAAAGCGACTACTGTAGCCAGATGTTCAACTGCAATATTAATTTCACCTTTATCCCACATTGCTCCAAGAACCGACTGAGAATAGGCTAGGATATCTACGTATACTGTATGGACGTCTAGGCCTCTACTCTGAGCATCTATCACGGTCTGCTTGGCCTGGGCAGCATCACCCAATAGCAATGAGCTAACATATCGCTCTTTTAATATTTTTAAATCTTGACTTACAACCATGATGAACGGAACTCCACTCATACTAACTTTAGCTACTAAACCACCAAACATTCCACAGCTCAGCAATGTAGACTATATTATACAATATTGTTTATTGAGCCATATATGAACTACAGATATTTGTCTAAAGGAAAACAGCGTAGGAATGCGGATAGACTGATGCAACACTCAGTAGTAAATTTTACTCAAATACAATGACCAGTATCCACCCTATTCGTATCTAGCTTGAGGTACTCACGCGCTGCGATTAGATTGAACTGCACACCGCAGATTTGTACTGCTGTATCTGATAGAAAACATTCTGCGTCTCTAGCAGCATCCGTGACATGATCAAAATTTGTAGTCTGGATATCAATCTCGTTTAGTCCTTCCGTGCGATCGCCAGTCAGTGGTTTAAAGCGTATTACGGCATCGTCGAGTTCAATTAACGCGATAGACTCATTAGAAATTTTGATTGGGCGAGCCAACGCGGCGCTCCATTGCAGCGCCAATGATTCATGGTTTAGCGAATTAATTTCAACCGCACGAACTGCTTCAACGATAGATGTATTCTTGTGAGGCAGCCAATCTGTCCCAGCTGGTGCCCAGGGCCCATCAAAGTTGTCACTTGCGGTGTTCCATCTCAGTTCAGCGATTGCGCCAGGTAAATCTTTGGGGTGTAACTGAATTCCATCACTCTCAGACGCATTTCCTCCACCATCTAGTACGAGTCGGATATTTAATTCTTTCATCCGCGCGCGTGCGTTTGCCATGTCGTCGGTTTGCATGATTACCATATAGCCAGCACTGCTACCTCGTTTCTTTAGGTATCTTCCTCCAGCAGTCGTGTCCTGAAATGGAGCCACAACTTCAATGAATGAATTACCTAATGGCATCAGAAAATTCTTAAGCCCAAATTTTTCGACTCCGGGGTCTCGGTGACAAACGTCAAGACCGAAAATCGAGCGAAAATTAGTTTCGACAGAGATCAAATCATGGCTGATGAGCGCAATTTGTCTTAGGCGCAGCAAGATCTCCTCCTTTTGTACGGATTTATATTAATTGTACATCTTTTATGGGGCGACATATTGTCGGAGACCTTTGCTTTTTATAAGAAATATCAAACCGGCAACGATTACGATCGCTCCGTATAGACCTTGAGCGGTAATTGCACCAAGGAGTCCGGCGAGTACTCCGCCCATTGCTCCACCGACTGCCGACATTGACCGATCAAGTGAGGTGAGACTCACCATTCTTCCTCTAAATTCGGGCGGCGATGCCGTTAGGAGTGTGGCATTAGAGATTGAGAAATAGCCAGTTTGTCCAACTCCTACTAACCCTATTAAAACGATTGGAGTTATTAATCCCAGGTTTCCTGGTAGCAGTGCACTCGCTGAGTACGCAATTAAAGCGATTCCCATTCCAATTAGTGAAAGTATCAGGATGATGCCTAGTCGTTTTGGGTACATTGCGGCGATACTAAATGTCGCAAATAGTGCGCCTATTCCGGTGGCTGCAGCTAGATAGGATACGCCTCTAGCTCCTAGGTCAAAATGTTGCCAAGCTATCAATGGAATAAAAACTTGCATATATGACATTGCAAAGGCGTAGAAGATTAATGACATAACAACAATTCCACGGATTGTTGGATTTTGAAAGCCGTATCGTAATCCTTCTACCAGCTCTGTCATTATTGTCCGCGGTGAGTTTGCTGTTTTTTTGGTTGATTTATTCGCAGTTTCGGCTTGGATAAGAGCTGTTGCAATTACGGCTCCAGAGTAAATGAAAGCGACTAAGCCAAAGGCATAAGTAAAACCTAGCAACTCAATCACCAATCCTGAGGCTAATACTCCTACAATCCGCATGACGCTCTGAGTCGAAGACATCAAGGCTACTGAATTAGTGATGATAGTTACCGGAACTACCTGACTTACTAGCGATTGTCTTGCAGGCTGATCAAATGCCATTGCAGATCCTCTCAAAAAAGTGAACATGAATATTAGCCAGAGTTCCATGTAGCCCAGAGCTAAGAGAACAACAAAAGCTAAGCTAATTGCAAACGCAGAGCTTTTGGCAGCCAAGAGCAGATATTTCCTATTGAATCGGTCGCTTAGGACGCCGGCGAAGAGACCGAAAAGTAATGACGGTGCTGCTCGTGTAGCAACCATGAGGCCAACCATAGTTGCATCCCCATTAGTGATTTCGAGAACTAGCCATGGTCGTGCCACCATTTCAATCCAGAGTGCCGCAGCGTGAGCACCTTGACCCAACCAGAGCAGCCGGAAGTCACGATACTTAAGCGATTCAAACATTCGTTCGAGCGTGACGTCTCGCATGGCTTGGTTAAGGCTACGGATCATTTGAATAGACCTATTCTCCTAGTTAGATTTCATCAAATCAGCGAGCGACTCTGAGGCGTCCGCAAGACTAGCAATCCGAATTATTTCACCATTGAGATGTAGATTGCGATTTTTTGGCCAATCTCTTAAGAACACAGTCACCCCAGATTGCGCGAGTAGTTCTGCGGTGCGAGGATCATCTTCAAAATGAGCGATAGGGTTTAGTGTGCTCAGTGTGTTTAATTTGTAATGTGCACTTTGAAAATTGGTAGTATTCCAAATAATTTTAGAAAAATAGGAGAATAATTCGTTTCGTTTCAGCCAGTTGTTTGGAGATGTGCGCCGACCTGTTACTAAGATCAACGAGTAGTCACTTTGTAGTTTATCGAGGTATCCCGCGGCATCACTCATCGGGTGTCGAAGATCAAATCTAATTCGATCCCAAATAGTTCTCCACCAGTCAGGTGGAATCTTTGCGGTGGGTGGGGCAGTTTCTGGAGCCAGAAAATTCCTGTTTATTCCTATATTCAGACCCAAGATGGGAGCGCATAAGACGCCATCGAGATCGAAGGTTAGGACTGGTTTATGGGAATCCTTTTGTTTTTTTGTTTCATCCGATTGCAACAAATTAACCGCCGCTACTTACTAGAGGCCACGCTCGGAGTGGCAAGCATGGCTAGGTTTCGAGCTGCTGGAATTTCATTATCGTCAAATATGCTTTCTATAAGCTGATTTGTTCTTTCACCTAAGGTGTCTTGAACGAGCAGTCGAAATTTGTCAGAGAGTTGATTTGTGGTTATATCAGTTTCTGGATCTCCCGCAGGAAAGTTCACCTGTGTTTGCAATGTAGCACCGTTCTGCAGTGAGATTTTCACGACCGATGGCCATGCCTCCGGATACATTTGATCTAGACGCGGACTGGTCTTAAAGCTAATTTTGTCAGCCAACTCAAGGGTATGCGAATCAACTATCGTTGTGTCAGTAAACCGTGAAGGCTTACAATCTCTATATCTGATTGCAGTGGCGACACAAAATGGCAGTGAAAACTTTGCGGCCCATGGTGAAATGGGTTCTACTCCCTCAAGTAGACCAAGGGCTTGGCTATAAATTTCTACATCTACAGATTTTACGTCGTTGATATCGATATTATTGTCAGTGGCTAAGCTAATGGCTCCGTCTACAGCAGCATGGGTGTGTCGACAGGAGGAATGCACTTTGAAAGACACAAAGTTGATTTTCCAAATCGCACTATTTTTGGGTAGCTCATCAAGATCTTTAGTCAGCAATTCGACACGCGGTTTTGCGGACATTGCATTTAAGAGACCTTTTTTACCTTCAAATATTTGCGATGCAGCCGTAAAACCTTCCTGGGAAAGCAGCGCAGCGAGTACACCGTCGTGTGCAGCCTTAGCTGGGTGTAGTTGCTTTGACATCGCGCCGTCGGATAAGAATTCCCATAGTCCTGCAGCCATAGTGCCAGCTGAGCCGAGAGTGTGGAGTGCGGCCTCAGCAGGAAGCTTTAGGATTCTTGCCGCCGCCGCCGCTGCTCCACTTGTGCCCGCTGTTCCTGTCGTATGCCAGTATTCGTAATGCGTTGGTCCCAAGGCTTCACCGACACGGATACAGACCTCGTAGCCAATTGCAATTGCATCTAATACTTCGTCGCCAGTTGCTTCACATTGTTCTCCAAGGGCTAGGGCGGCGGCAATGACCGGTGCAGCTGGATGGGTGATTGAAGTTCTATCTAAGTCATCCATTTCTACCACGTGAGCAGCAGTAGCGTTACAAAAGGCGGCAAGTGCCGCGGATGTTTTTGAACCATCAGCAAGAATTGTTGACGCTGGGTGTCCACCCAGAATTGAAGCGGTTCGGCGTGCCTTGGTGGCAGGTTCGCTCGACCCACCGGCAATAGTTGAGCCGATCCAATCAAGCAAATATCGCCTAGTAATATCCCGTACTTCAGCGGGGACAGTAATCTCTGTTAGGAATTGAGATAGTTCTGCAGAACTTGGTTTGTTATCAATTTTTGTCATGTAATAAATCTTCCTTATAGCCAAGAAGAGTATAAACCCTGCAATGGTCTAATATCGAAGCTGACTAAATGATTAATTATGGAGGTTATATGCGCGCGGCAGTTATAACGGAACCAGGTGGGCCAGAAGTGTTCGAAATTCAAGAACTTCCTGAGCTCTCACCCGGACCAGATGAAGTAGTTGTTGAAATTAAGGCTACAGCTTTGAATCGAGCAGATCTTGCTCAACGACATGGCAATTATCCTGCCCCTCCTGGGATTCGAGATGATATCCCGGGGTTAGAAATGTCTGGGGTGATAACTGAGGTCGGCGAGCGGGTGATTGACTGGTCGCAAGGTGATCGAGTGATTGCACTACTGGGTGGAATGGGGTACGCGACTCATGTAGTGGTTCATGAGCGCATGTTAATGCCAATGCCAAAAACGCTATCATTCGAGCAAGCAGCGGGAATACCTGAAGTGTATTTGACTGCTTACGATGCGATGCATTTGCAGTGTGACCTAGTCATGGGTGAGTCGGTCTTAATTCATGCTGCTGGGTCCGGAGTTGGGACGGCAGCAATCCAACTTGCAGCTGCGCAGTCTTGTCTCACATTTGGTACAGCCGGTAGTGACGAGAAATTAGCTGCAGCATCGGAACTTGGCCTTTCATATGGCATTAATTATCGAACCGAAAACTTTGCGGATGTGATTCTTGACAAAACCAATGGTGTTGGTGTTGATGTCGTGTTGGACGTTATTGGAGCACCTTACTGGGATGATAATTTGCGATCACTGGCAACACTTGGTCGACTGGTCGTCGTCGGCTCAATGGGTGGGAATACCCTCGATCACGCGAAACTTGGTGCTTTAGGAAATAAGCGTGCAACGGTAAGGGGCACTCGGTTAAGAAGCAGAACGTTTGAAGAAAAAGCCACCGTGGTACAAGGTTTTGCTAAGCGAGTCCTTCCTTTATTTGATCGAGGTGTTTTAAGTTCAATTGTTGATCACGTCTTTCCCCTTGAGGAAGTAGCTGCGGCGCATAGCTATATGGAGTCAAATACTAACTTTGGTAAAATCATTCTAGTGAACGAGTAAATTGGCTGCGAAGCGACACTTGTAGGAATCGGGCGTATATTCCTACATATGCCGTCTAGGAATAGTGTGCATTTGACAGCGAGGCTAGTGTGAGAACTCCGACGGGTATTACGGGTCTGGATGAAGCACTTGAGGGAGGAATTCCTCAAGGGGCGATTGTTTTGGTAGCTGGTGAAGCAGGATCCGGTAAGACAATTTTCGGCATTCAATTTGTCCTTGCTGGCATTGCAGCAGGTGAACCAGGTGTGATTGGTACTTTTGAAGACCCAGGCACACTGTATGAACTTGCGGCATCTTTGGGTTGGGATTTACGAGCTGCGGTAAACGATGGGTACGCTGCAGTCGTACAGTTTGATTCAAATCCGACTCAAGTTCCCATCGTGGGTATTGAAGATTCTGCAGTAAATATTATTACTGATGCAGCTTTGAATTCACAGGCGGCGATTGATTCAATGCTGATTGCGATTGAAGAGATTCGGGCTGAGCGAGTTACTCTGGATAGGATGGTGTCTCCACTAGTGCATTTGGACCAGGCTCGAAAATTTGTAGGCGAAGTGACATTGAACGTTGCGAATCAGAGTTATTGTTCGACTCTTCTTACAGGATTTCGACAGCATGATGCTGTGGGCTACACAATGCTTGGTGTGGAAGAACAGATTTCAGACGGGATAATTAATTTAGAATTAGGTGGACTGAGTGGGGACGGAGACCGTTTGTTATCGGTTCGAAAAATGCACGGTACATCTCTTGATTTGGCGGAACATCCTTATGTTATTGAGCCCGGCAGGGGCTTTGTTTTTTACTAACGCCGGCGTTTTTTGGGTTTTGCTCGCGACGACTCTCTTCTGCGGCGCACATGCTCGGCACGGTTGGGATCAGTTACTACCTTAGTTTCCAATGTTTGTTGCTCACTGTCATGGTCTTTTTTTGCGTTTTGCGGCCACTTCTTATTTATCCAATAAGAGATAACCGCACCGAGTCTCATTGAAAGAAACATCATCACAAAGAGTGTCGGCGCTTGTAGAATTAGGGGATCAAAGTCAGTGTTAATGAAAGCTAGTGAGACTAGACACCATATGAACGTGGCGATAAAAGACCATGCGAGAGATGCTTTAATCGACATCGGCTTGCTACTCATGGCTCTCTCTCTTTCTCGAATAATATTAACTTAATCATACGACGTTGATATTTTGGATTAAACCCTACAATATCGATAAGGGTGAAATATCATGCCAGCAAAATATGAACTACCGCCACTTCCTCCTCCAAGGCCACACAAGTCTGCTCCTGTTGTTACCGGAACATGTGACGAAAAGTTTGTAAAGGTACGGGAAGAATTCATCAAGAATTTTATTGAACGTGGAGATGTGGGTGCCTCTGTGGCCGTCTGCTCAAAGGGAGAACTGGTTGTTGACTTGTGGGCCGGTTGGCAGGATGAAAAAGAAAGTATTCCCTGGGTCGAGGATACATTAGTTCCTGTTTGGTCGATTGGAAAAGCTGTGACTGCGGTTGCAGTGTTGCGACTAGTGGATCAGGGTCAAATTTCTCTGGATGACCGAGTATCGACGTACTGGCCAGAATTTGCTCAGTCTGGTAAGCAAAATGTAACAGTCCGAATGCTCTTGGGTCACCGAGCTGGGCTACCAGCTATTGAGAAGATTCTTCCTGAAAGCCTCCAACTAACTGACTGGGACGCTATGTGTTCCGCTTTAGCGGAACAGGCTCCTTGGTGGATACCTGATACGGGGCACGGGTATCACACTAATACTATTGGATTTCTTCTGGGCGAATTGGTTAGGCGGGTAACCGATCGTCGTGTGGGTGAGGTTATTCGAGAAGACATTGCAAAACCATTAGGGGCTGAATTTTTTGTTGGACTCGACGAAGAATACGATGACCGCACGGCCGAATGGATATCGTATAAACCACTGAAAGATGAGATTGTTCCAGATCGTCAGCCATGGAAGAAAATTAAATATGAAGAGGCAACACACTTGCAACGTATGAGTATAAGAACGTATGGGAACCCGAAGACAAATAAGGCTCACACCCCAATGTCCCGAGTTTGGCGATCAGCAGAGTTTCCTAGTACAAACCCGCATTCAAATGCTCGATCAGTGGCACTTATTTTCGGAGCTTTGGCAAACGGTGGCCGTGGTTCAAATGGCTATTCATTACTTAGTAAAGACATAATAGATCAGGCACGCGAAATTACGTCTGATGGTGATGATCTGGTTCTTGGTCGGCCTACTCGCTTTGGTTTAGGGTTTCAATTGGCTATCCCCGGAATTCGCCCACTCGGGCCTAATCCCAGGACATTTGGGCATTATGGTAATGGCGGCCATATCGGCATTGCTGATCCTGAAGCTGGCATAAGCCTAGCTTACAGTTGTAACCAGAGCGGGAGATCTTGGCGTGATCCTAGGAATATCGCTTTGGTGGATGCGGTTTTTGACTCTTTTTATCCAATCTAATGGCGGCTAAACTAGTTTTTTTAGGGATCAGGTCATAGGATTACGGGAAGGAACTAGTGGCTATGTCGAATGATGAACTATTAAATCAAGATGAGTTAGATGCATTATGTAAATGGCCCACACCTGCCATTGCAAATGCGATAGAGACTTTTGATATCCGATCCCGCACTACCGGGTTTACTGGATCTGATGTAGTTTGCCGGTTTCCTGAGCTTGGGATTCGGGCTGGCTACGCTGTTACTGCGAAGATGCGAGCCTCGATAAGACCAGAAGATGACCCCGATACGGTGGACAGAGATTTACTGATAGACGCCATGCTGACTCAAGCTGGTCCCAAATTTGTTGTGATTCAAGATCTTGATCAACCTGCTATTGGATCTTGGTGGGGAGAAGTGAATTCGACTCGACATACGGCGCTAGGGGGCGTAGGAGTTATTACCGACGGCGGCGTTCGAGATTTGGATGAAATGAGAGAGATGGGGTTCCTTGCGCTTTCGAAACATGTACTTGTGTCTCATGGTTATATGCATCTAGTCGAGGTGGGTGAACCAGTCGAGGTCGGTGGATTATTGATTTCCTCTGGAGACTTACTTGTCGCTGATCAGCATGGAGCAATAGAAATTCCATTGGCGATAGCTCGGGATGTGCCCGCCGCTGCTGCCGCTATTGAAGAAAAGGAGCGCAAAACAATTGCATTTTATTGCGATCCCTCGTATCGGCCCGGTGATCGTATTGACGGAAAATATCCTTGATAAGAGCTAACAGCGAATGTTCATGTCAAAAGTAGCGGTTATCGGCGCTGGTGCTGTTGGAACTTATTATGGTTCGCGACTGGCAGAACAAGGCCACGATGTAGCATTTGTTTTAAGGAGCGATTACTCAGCCGTAGCTGAGCGAGGAATTACGGTTAATAGTAAAGACGGGGACATCAGACTTGATAGTCCACGGATTACGAAAGACCCCGTTAAGTTAGCTCAGACGTTTCAGCCAGATTGGATTTTATGCGCGCTTAAGGCTACAGCTTTGTCCGACGCGGAGCGCTTAATTTCGCCGCTAATAGATGAAAATACCCGATTACTTGCCATTATCAATGGCTTAGGTATTGAGGAAGCATTTGGTAAGTGGATGAACCCCACACGAGTTTTCGGTGGATTGGCGTTCACCTGTATTAATAGATTAGAACCATCGGTGATTAATCACCTTGATTATGGTCCACTGACAATCACTCACCTAGGTGACGATCCCGTAGAGCTCGCCACTGCGCTGTCACTTTGGGATCAGGCCAAAGTAGTCACAAGCGTAGCGGACTCAAGATTAGCTGCTAGATATCTCAAACTTTGTTGGAATATACCTTTTAATGGATTGTGTGTTTTGGCTGGAGGGGTATCTACGGAGATAATTATGCAGGATTCCAAGTTAAGATCTCTTGCTGAAAAAATAATGCGAGAGGTCATAGAAATTGCAAACGCAGATCTTATGAATACGACAGGGAAGCCAACACCACGGCTAGAGCCTCAAATCATCAATGAGTTAATGACAATGACAGAGACGATGGTTGCTTACAGACCAAGTACGATGATTGACTTTGTCGAGGGACGTGAGATGGAAATCGATGCTATCTTTCAGGTACCTCTTGAGCGTGGATTAGCTTTAGGAGTTAAATGTAAGGAATTACAGAAGATGACTGAAGCACTACATTCGATCTCCAATTCAAATTTATGATCGAGGTCCCTGCGCAACTTTCAGATGAACTAAACAGATAAGGACTATTTAAGGGCGATGTCGATTAATCAGGCACGGGGCGTATTGGCTGAATTGATGCGAGATGCAGCTCAAGGATTTTTGTCGAGTCTCAATACCGAGCAAGTGTCAAAGTGTCAATTTAGCTTTCCTGAAAGTAGTGAGCGTGAGCGATGGGCTTACACGCCCGGTATTCGAGGTGGACTTCCTTTCACCGAAATGAGTACAGAGCAAGAGAGACTCGCTCGTCGGCTGTTGGCGACAGGTTTGTCGGAGAACGCCTTTGTTGCAGCTACGAATATTATGGCTCTAGAGGTAACACTTGATCAATTGGAAGGATGGCGCGGAAGATTTATTAGAGATCCTAGACTCTATTATGTAAGTATATTTGGCACACCTAGTGGCAATTGGGCCTGGCGGTTTGACGGGCATCATGTAAGTGTGTCATATCTAATATTGAATGAGGCAGTCGTTTCGGTGACACCCTCGTTCTTGGGTTCGAATCCAGCCGATGCTTCCACTGGCACGAGTCACAAGTTGCGACCACTTGGGGCGGAAGAGGATTTAGGTCGTGATCTGGTACTTTCCATGTCCGAGAACCAAAGAGAGCTTGCTGTCGTTAGCGATGTCGCGCCCACTGATATTGTCCAGTCGAATCGACCGCAGGTAGAGGACGGCGCTCTTCCGTGGTCGGATGCCTCAACACCGGTTGACGATACTTACAGTGAACGTGCAGTGCGAGAAAACGAGCCTGAGATTCTGAGATATCGGAGTGCAATCCCTATAGGTATTTGTATCAGCGATATGGATGATCGACTGAAAGATCAGTTCTTAAAATTGGTAAAGCATTATATCTGGAGACTACCTGCTAATCTTGCACAATTAGAGTATCAAAAGTACGAGACAAGTCTACTTTCTAAGGCATATTTTTCTTGGGCTGGCAGCACTGAGAGATACCAAGGCCATTATTACCGAATACAGGGACCGGATTTGTTGATCGAATACGACAACACGCAAAATGTTGCTAATCATATTCACTCGGTTTGGCGGAACCCAGTAGGTGATTTTGGCCGCGATGTTTTGCTCGAACACTATGACAAGGAGCATTAGCTTTAAGCTTTGCAACATTGTGAGATTTGGCGGGAGGATAGTATGTCAGACACACCATCGATTATTTTAGTCAACGGGTCAATTCATACCGTTGATACAGATAATTCCATTGCCGAAGCAATTGCAATTCAGGGCGATCGAATTTCCTTGGTTGGGTCGAATACTGATGTCAGAGCGCAAGCACGGTCTGAAACAAAAGTAATCGACTTGGCTGGCCGGACGGTAACGCCGGGTTTTATTGATGCACATCAGCATTTCGCAGGGATTGGTGCGGCTACAGACGCAATCGATTGCAAGGCGCCCGGTATGAATTCAATCTCGGCACTGGTGGAAGAAGTACGAAAAAGAGCGGCAACCCAGCCAGAAGGCACATGGATTCGTGGACGCGGCTACAACGATTCAAAGCTAACGGAGAATCGACATCCAAATGCTATGGATTGGGATTTAGTGTCGCCAAATCACCCAGTATGGTTTACGCGGACTTGTGGTCATATTGGGTCGTTCAACTCGGCAGCTATGCGACTGGCTGAGGTGGAGAAGACATTGGACGATCCGGACGGAGGAAGATTTGATAGGAACGCAGCGGGTGAAATTATTGGCGTGGCCTATGAACGTGCAACCGTTCCATTCAGAGATGTTCTTCAACCGTCAAAGATGGAAATTAGGGAACACTTACGTGCTGCGAACCAACTTGATCTTGCATCTGGAATTAGCAGCGTCCACGATGCTGGCGGGATGACAGGATTGCCACTTGAACAGGCCCTTGATCTTGTCGCTCTAGATGAACTTCAAGTTCGAATTTATAGTTTTGTTACGGTTAATGCCCTCGATCACCCCCACGTGCCGATTTTAGAAACTGGCATCAAGACCGGATTTGGCAATCAACAAATCAGAGTCGGCGCATTCAAAATTATGACTGATGGGTCTTCGTCTGGTCCAACGGCAGCCACTCGGTCACCTTACGCAATTGATTCAGACAATTCCGGCATTGCTTACTGGAGTCAGAATGAACTCGACGATCTGCTGGGACGCGCACATCGGGCAGGTTGGCAGTGCACCGTCCATGCTGTCGGTGATAAAGCAATCCAACAGACGCTTGATGCTATGGCGAGAGCACAGTCAGAATATCCGCGTGACTTATTGCGACACAGAATTGATCACTGTGGCATCACACCGCCGGACTTGCAGGACCGAGTTGTCTCTCAAATGGTGGTTCCTGCGATGCAACCAGCATTTTTTTGGGAGTTTGGCGATGGCTATATTCAAAATTACGGACGGGATCGCGCAGACGTGATGTTTCCAGCAAAATCGCTTATCGAAAGAGGTGTGCGCGTGGCTGGTTCATCAGATTCACCGGTAACAGATTATCGACCTCTGTTTGGCATCGAACAAGCTATTACTCGAGCTACTGAGAGCGGTGATATATGTGGACCCAATGAATGCGTAGACTTGACCACCGCATTACGGATGCACACTATCAACGGTGCATTCGCTTCGTTCGAAGATGATATCAAGGGAAGTTTGGAGCAAGGCAAGCTCGCTGATTTAACGGTTCTGTCTGAAAAAATTGAAGATGTGCCGGTCACTGAGCTTCGTGATTTACCGATTGACATAACGTTTGTTGGTGGTCGAATTGCATTTGAACGCTAGAGTGGCGGTCGGTTATCGGTCGCTGCTACTGAGCTGAGTAAAGATCTGATATTGTTAGGAAAAGTTTCGAGATTTAGATGATGAGTCAAACTCAATAATTATTGGGCTAGAGCTTAAAGTATAGGAGGAATAATGAGTGATGTTCACTTTGGAACGATGGTTCCACAGATTAAACGGACTTGGGATCAGGCACGAGACGCTGCGTCGTTTTTTGAAAGTGCAGGATTTGAATCGCTTTGGGTGAATGATCATCTTTATGGCCCGACATCCCCTCAGATTCCTATACTCGAAGCGTGGACTCAAATTTCCGCGTTAGCAGCGGTTACTGAAAACGTTGAACTTGGTACTCTAGTCACCCCAGTAGGAATGAGAAATCCTGCACACCTTGGGAAAGTAGTTGCTACGGCTGATCATATTTCTAACGGTCGAGTTATTGTTGGACTTGGTAGTGGTTGGATGCCCCGCGAATTTACAGACTTTGGGATGCCGTTTTTGGAACCAAAAGAAAGACTGGGCCAATTGCGCGAAGTGGTCCAATTGTTGCAGCGAATGTGGGATGAAGACGAGGATGAAGTTAGTTTTGATGGGAAATATGTACAGACGGAAAATGTGGTAACTCTGCCTAAACCAACCCGTCGACCGAAGATTCTCATTGGTGGCGGTGGCGAAAAAGTAACTATGCGTATTGCTGCTCAGTATGCAGATATCTGGAATAATTCAGCTGGTGGTCAAGATAATGTTGGTCACAAAGTTGAAGTATTACGTAATCATGCACAGGATCTTGGACGTAATCCGGACGATATTACAGTTTCTCAGCAATGTTTGGTCACTATCGCTGAGGATGAATCTGTGGTTAATCCGATGATTGAGACGGCTCAAAAAATATTTGGTGGGCATATGGGTAACCCGGGTGGTGCGTTAGCGCTTTCCGGGACACCTAATCAAATTGTTGACCGAATTGGTCAACACTTGGAGTTGGGCTGTAGTATGTTTCAAATCGAATTTTTCGGTAAGGACGTGCGCGAACCTGCTGAATTGTTTGCAAAATCGGTGATGCCTCAGTTCAAATAAGGTTCTGTAGTTATCTGTCCGCCGGCATTTTTATTTTTCACTTGCTGGAAGGGTTATAAGGCTTTCGATTTGTGTGCTTTGACTGAGTATGTCACGCCCATTCAGGCCAAATAACTCAACCAGGAAGGCTATTCCAGAAACCTCTGCTCCGAGGTCTGTGACTAGGTTGGATGTGGCTTGAGCAGTCCCCCCTGTGGCGAGTAGATCATCAATTATGAGGACCCTTTTTCCGGGGATGATAGCCTTGACCTGAATTTCAACGGCCGCATCACCATATTCTAAACCGTAGTGTCTTTGCTTAACTTGCCCAGGAAGTTTTCCAGATTTTCTTGCCATTACCATTGGCTTATCAGTTGATTTGGCTAATAAAGTCGCGATCGGAAATCCACGTGCTTCTATACCTACGATTATGTCGATTTTATCGAAATTAAATCGACGCTCAAGAATCGCCATGCCTTGGTCGAGTAGTCTTGTGTCTCGATAGAGCGGACTAATATCTCTGAACAAAATACC
>JAQWLS010000102.1 GCA_029247135.1 Dehalococcoidia bacterium
ATTATTGAGGGCAATATTAAAGCGCTACATCTTGGTGCTGCGGCTGCCGACGAATCTGGATTTGAAATTGCACAGGTGGATCCGCCAGTTGAAGAAGCTGAGACTCGTGAACGGATTCTGATTAGAGGATATGAGGCGGCCTGTCTTGGAGCGATGGCGGCGGGACTTGATGTGTTTATCGGATATCCAATTTCGCCCGCAACAACAATGCTGACTTATATGGAAACTAATTTAAACGGTGATGACAAATTTGTTGGACAAGCGTCCTCCGAAATTGAATCAATCGCAGCCTTGATCGGATCCGGGTTTGCAGGTAAAAAAACGATGACCTCCACGGCAGGACCAGGTCTAAGCCTTATGGGTGAAGGCTTAGGCCTAGCTTGGATGTCAGAGATACCTTTGGTCGTAGCAGATGTTCAAAGAGGCGGCCCTGCTACAGGTTTACCTACAAAAACAGAGCAATCCGATCTTATTATGGCGATGAATCCGGGTCATGGAGACATGTCATTACCAGTAATCGCTCCAGGTAACGTCGAAGAAGCTTTCTGGGCCACAGCTAAAGCCGTGAACTGGTCAGAAAGGTACCAAGGCCCAGTAATTCTTTTGACTGAAATGTCGGTCGCAGAGCGGGCGCAAGATATTGAACGTCCGGACACATCTCTAGTATCACAGGAGTCACGTGTAATATCGGACGGTTCTGTGGAAAATCGTCGATATGAAGGTGAAGGAGTCTCTCCGTTTCCCGTACCTGGTGGCCCTGGAGCATATGTTGCAAATGGTTCAGAACATGACGAGCAGGGAGATACTACGCATCTAGCAGACGTTCACATACAAATGACTGAGCGCCGGTTTGCAAAACTAAAAACTCTTAATGACGGAACATTTGAAGCGGAGAATCAAGCTGCTTCAATTGCGATTATGCCGTGGGGCGGTTCAAAGGGCTCAGGTCGAGGCGCGTGGCTGGAGCTTACCTCGGAGGGAATCGATATTGGATGGTACTACACAATGTACCTGAATCCTTTACCAGAAGAACTTCTGGCCGAACTCCGAACCAAGGAAAAAGTACTAGTTCCAGAGCTGAACTATATGGGCCAATTTGCCGGACACTTGAGGCAGTTGGGCGTTGCTGCGGAGACTGTAAATCAATACACAGGTCTTCCTTGGAGAATTTCAGATTTGAAGGAAGAAATCAAAGGACATTTAAGTTAGAGATATGCGATAGTAATAACAGGATCTAATTCTTATAACAGAAGGAGCTAACTGATGCCTAAGAGAAATCCGTCATATGACTTTAAGTGGTGTCCAGGGTGTGGTGATTTTGGTGTAAAGCGTGCCATTGAAATGGCACTTACGGCTAGAGCATCAGAAAGACAAGAAGCGATTGAGAATAGTGTCATTGTGGCTGGAATAGGTTGTTCAGGTAACCTTGTACATCTTCAGGAGGGCCCGCAACCTTTTGGAATTCATGGTATCCACGGCAGGACTCTTCCAATAGCCTATGGTACAAAATCAGCAAACCCCGATCTTAATGTATTAGTTGTGTCCGGGGACGGAGATTTTCTTTCAATTGGCGGCGAGCACATTGCACCACAAGCGAGACGAAATCTCGACGTCACTGTTGTAGTGATGGATAATGGAATATATGGCCTAACAAAGGGACAGGCTTCTCCTACAACTGATCTAGATGAAGTAACTCCGACAACAAAGTACGGGAAATTAGATGATCGTATGAATCCACTAATGGTTTATCTTGGTGGCGGAGCGCGCTTCATCATATCGGAACTTTCGACAAGAATTCGTCCGCTTCAACAGGCAATTCAAGATGCTATGGATTATCCAGGATTTTCGATAGTCCATGTCCAATCACCTTGTACAACCTACAACGATACCTATGCGGCTCTAAAAGGTGACGAAGAGAACGGTGTTAAACCGTTGGCTCAGCCTATTCCAGATAGTCACGATGCAAGTGACTACTTTCAAGCACTTGCCCTAGCTGCTCAGCCTGGAGTTCCTGTCGGGGTTCTATACAAGGCCGATGATACCGTTCCCGCCCATGATCGGTTGACTGAAGCGAAGCAGGCAGCTGGGATCGGCGATACCGATATCGAGAAACTCTTTGATGGCATGGTGATCTAGCATACTTGCTGTATTTTGGCTATTTTTTCGCGATCGTGATAGAGGCTATTAGATGACGTTTCCTGTTAACACTAATCTGACGCGCGAAATATCTGTGTCTGGGATTCGCCTCCGTTTTGCTGCATCACATATGGCCACTCTAGGATTAATTTTAGAGCCTTTGCATGGCCATAACTACGTGGTTTCTTGCCGAGTTGAGGGAAACTTAACTGAAGATAATTGGGTAATGGATTTTTCCGTATTAAAACGACTTGTACGCACCCAGTGTGAATTACTCGATCATAAATTTCTGCTACAGATGAACTCGAGCCAGCTTTCGATAGAATACGAAGAGGAATCACGTTCCTATATTATCGGACACAGCGATCGGATTTACAAAATCCCAGCTGCAGATGTGGCTGCGCTGCCCATCGAAAATTCGACAGCGGAGCTCATAGCAGAACACATCACTGAGGGTGTCATAAGCGAAATAACCGCCCTGAACGTTGAACATCTAACAAGTATTACTGTGGAAGTTGAGGAGATGCCAGGGCAGTCTGGGATATATACTCGAGGACTTCTTAGCGGCAGAAACGATCGTTAAACGGAAACCATTTTGGAGATAGACACGAAAGTCAATATGAATGTTTAACTTACTAAAAAATATTCTAATTTGGATGATGGTTTGTGGTCTTTTTTTTGGCGTAAGCGCAGTTGGTGGTTACGTGTATGGATACTCTCCTTCAATCGAACGAATAGATGTTTCACTGGACGAATCTGCTAGAACAAGTACTCCCTTGACATTCGGAGGCCCCGTTCTCGAAGTAAAAAAAACTAACGACCAGGAGACAATTATTAAGATAGCCAAGTATTCGACAGATATCGAATCCACCAGTTCTAACCAGAACTTAACGCCCACGGAATTCAAAGTGAACGCTGACGTGCTCATTGAAAAACTTATTCTTCTAGAGCCAGAAAATGAACTCGCAATACTAACAAATGGCGAAAATATAAACTTGGGAATAGGCCGCACTGAGATGGGATTATATATATCAGGGATTGTGGTCTTTCGGGAAGAAATTGAGCAGTAAATTAATATTATGAACCGGTCACTTAACCTACTTTTAGGACTACTTCTCTTGATGATGACAATCGGCTCGGGAGGATATTTTGGATATATCATGGCGGTGGATGATGGCAAACCCACTAATCGACTGATCGAAATTCAGGATCCGAGGACAGCATTATCCAATCTTGAACCTTTTTCCTCTCAGGGTGGCTACACAGGCTTTGAGGGCCTACCAGCACTAACTGGGAAAATTTATAGAAGTGGCTTCGTGGCTGACTCAACGATTAATTCATTTTCCGTAATGTCTGGCGAAAGTAAATTCGACGTATCCTTTAGTGAGTCACCTCGTATCTTTGAAATCAAATCCAGTGAGCAGGTACTGAAAATAGGTGATTTGGTTATGCTTAAATTTTCTGCGAACGACGAGTTGATTTCGATCCTAATCTTACCCGGTGATTTACAATCAGTTGGTCGAAAATCATTGACGCTGAATGAACGAGAAGCGAATGCGGATTGATTGAGGATATAGAAATTTTATGCCCACGACTCTTGAATGGTTCGGATGTTCTACATATCGATTAACAATTGGCAATTTAACCTTATTCCTTGATGCGTATCTTGACCGGCCTGATACGGCACCAGATGTAGGATTGAGAGCGTCAGAAATCACCACGTGCGACTTTATTTTGGTCGGACACTCACATTGGGATCACCTTTGGGGTGCAGAAACAATTTTACGAAACACTAAGGCCACGGTAATAGGATCGTATGAAACTGCACGAGTGATGATAGAAGAGGAAGGAATTCCGGAAGATCAAGTGCTTCCCGTCTCCGGGGGGGAAGAAATTAGATTGAACGATGAGGTTTCGGTACAGGTATTCCCTTCCCTACACTCGTGCATCTGGGCTCCTACTACAGGTGGCTTAGGAAAGATGTCGGATATTTGTGTGGGAGATCTGGGTGTATTTCACCAGGATCGATTGGAATTATTATCACAGCGAATGGGCAAACGAGAGTTTGGTGATATAGCCGGCTCTGCAATGCCTTGGGACCACCAAACCCCCCGTGGAGACGGCGGTGCGCTTTGCTATTTAATCAAAACACCCAATGGCAATATTTTTTATAAGGATACGATGGGTCACTATGGTTCAATACTTGAGCAAATTTCACCAGAAATAGCCTTATTGGCCGCAGCTGGCAGAGGCAACATTGATGGTGAACCCGTGCAAGGTTCAGGAATTGATTTTCTGTTAAAAGAGATAACGGCTCTAAACCCAAGTGAGCTTGTCTTAGGACATTATGACGACTTTGCCGGAAGCGGACGCCCGGCGATGGAAGATTTATCACCAATGCACGATGCTCTACAAGAATCACAATCTAAGGTGAATCTCCATGAAATTGAGTTCAACGAAAAGTTAAGTTTTTTTTCTACTGAGGAGAAAACTTAGAGTAATTACCACTGGACATACATTGGCATAACGACATGGATAAGTCGGTCATCACCAAGTGCCTTGATAACCCCCGGATTTCCTGAGGATGTGACCTCGATATTAATCATATCGACATCGATAACACCTAAAATATCCCTGATGTATGCGATATTAAATGCAATATTGGAATCACCACCTATGACAGTCGCATCGATCTCATCATCATATGTGCCGGATTCATCTGCCTGCGCACGAATCGCAAGTTTTCCGCCATCAGCTGCACTACCTGCTGTAGCAGTAAATCGTACAATGTTCGATGAATCGCGCGCAAATCCATCCGCCCGTCGAATAGTCTCCATTAGGGCCGCAACTGACACCTCTATACTGACCTCATGATCGCTCGGAATCAACTGCTCATAAGATGGAAATGATCCTTGTACCAAACTTGCTGTGATCTGTGCTGGTCCAACAGTAAATCCAACCCGTGTCCCTCCGTCTGGGGTGTCCTCGAGTTGCATCTCAACTCCTACATCTGAGGGATTTTCTGAGCCCAGTGGTAGTTCGTCAATGAGTCGAATCACTTCTCTAACGATATTTCGTGGAACAATCACTGACTGTGTTACTTCGGTGCCGGGTATATCTAAGGTATGAACCGATAGACGAAATCCATCAGCCGCACCGAGTCGCAGTTGATTCGGTGTGAATTCGAATTGAACGCCAGTGAGAACAGGCCGAGAGTCATCCTGTGCTGCTGCGACTACGGTTCTATTCAGTGCCATCTTGAATTCCTGAGCCGGTAGCGAAATATTTGTATCACCAGAAAAATCCGTTACGAGAAATTCATCAGGGTTGAATCCAGCAATTTCGGCTTTCGTTCGAAGGCATCTCACTACGGCTTGATTACTCGATTCAGAAGACTCCAGAGTAACTTCATCATTC
>JAQWLS010000106.1 GCA_029247135.1 Dehalococcoidia bacterium
AGCGAGGGAAGGATCTAGTGCCCAGTCCGGTCTGCCCATCTGCTGAATCAGTTTGGTCCACTGTTCATCGTTCATTATGGCTATAGCTATCCAGCGATCTATTCCCAGACATGGGTAACAGTTGTGCGGTGCTGCTTGATCGAAAGGCAATTCGTTTCCGGAAGGACCGGTAATAGATTGGTTTGCAAAAAAATCTAGTAAAGCGGGCGCATTGAAGGTCGTTCCTACTTCAAATTGTGATAATTCAATTCTTTGACCTAGTCCTGACTTTCGTCGTTCCATCAGTGCAGCCAGCAACGCCACTGTGCCATGAAGACCTGATTGATGATCGTTGTAGGAGAAGCCAATCCCAATATCTTCTCGGCCTGCAACACCAGTGAGGTACGTAAGTCCAGCTAGTGCATGGACGGTCGGTGCAAATGACACATAGGACGACCATGGACCTGAATCGCCCATTCCTGACATTTGTATATAGATGACACCGGGGTTTTCGACAGAGGTTACTTTATAGCCGATACCCCATCTATCTAATACTCCTGGGGAAAAATTGTCTATTACGATATCTGCTTTCTTGCACAGGTCTGCAGACATTAGTCTGGCATCAGGTTGGGTCATGTCGAGTTGCAGCACTCGTTTACTTCGGTTCCACATCGCGTGATATGGACTGCTGGTTCCGCCATCTGGTCCATGTCTCGCTTCACTCATTATTTTTACTACATCTGCACCGAGGTCACCCAAGATGCGAGTAGCGAATGGCCCCGCAAGAACGTGCGTAAAATCTAGTATTCGCAATCCCTTGAACGGCAGTTCGGCCATCATACCCATCCAATTGTGTTAAGAATATTTTCCGAAAGTGTCTGGTATGTGATTTGTTCTGCAGGATTGCTAAGAGTTGACCTGCTGAACTGATAAGGGGTGCCGGGCCCCTTAACACTAGAGTGTTCAGTAGGATATTCTTTCCACCAATTACGATCTTGCAGGTGGGGATTATGTGCTACTTCGTTGGGCTTCATGACGAGTCCATACGGATAGTGTCTGCTTTGCGCCTCATGGAAGAACGGTCCAGCATCTTTTTTGGCTACCCATTTGCGCAACACTGTCATGATGCGGTGAACAAATTCTTGTCGGTGGTCTAACGCCGTGTATTTTTCATCAAGCAAGTCTTCTTCTACTTGTTCTTCCACCAGCCAAGCAATTTGTTTTTCTACATTTGGAGTAGGAGTCACCATGATCGAACCCCCTATGGCAGGCACAACTTCGTAGGCGTTGCCCCAATGTAGTGAACCGCGTCGGGGCAGGATTTTTCCATCTGCCCACGGGAAAAATCCTGGGTATAGTGCGAACATCAGGACGTGTTCCAATGTACTTGCAATAGTTTCGTGAACTGAAACACTGACACGCTCGCCTGAGCCTGTGTCACGCGAATTATAGAGTCCAGTCAGAGCTGCGATTGCCGCGTATGTTCCGGATACTAAAAAAGATTGATCGCCAAATAACTTTAGAGGTGTGGTATCAATGTCTCCTGTAGCGGCGACACTCCCACCGAGAGCTCCTGCAATTAGGTCGGGCGCCAGAAAATCTTTCCATGGACCATTTTGGCCGAACGACGACACGTCGACGTGGACAATTTTATTATTGAGCTTATTCAAATTAAATTTGGTAGGATCCAAAGAATTTATTCTGCCCGTATCAATGATGATGTCTGCCCGAGATACAAGTTTCTTTAGTTGAGCTATCCCGTCATCCGATTCAGTATCAATTTCTATGACTACTCGGTTTGAGGCATAATAGGCATACCAGAGCGATTCACCAGTTTCATTAAAGGGGCCTCGTTGTCTAAGTCCATGTTCATGACTAGATTCGATCCGAATAGTGCTAGCTCCTAAATCAGCCAGCAATTTCGAACCGTAGATTCCTCGCTCATCTGCCAGATCCAGTACGCGTACTCCAGCTAATGGTGGTTCAACAGGTTGTTTCTGGCTACCAGTCACATCATGCTCGCAAGTGTCTTTTTGTTTTGTGAATACGTCCAGCGGTTAACTGGTTCTTCGCCATTTTCGAAGGCTTACCATTTCTCTTGCGGGGTCTTGCTTACTACCAACTTCGACATACGATACTTCCGCCACATAGATGCTTCCAGTTGAGTCAACTGCGATACTGTGGGGCCATAGAAATTGGTCTGGAGATTCTCCGGGCAGATCTCTTCCGATTCGATTGATGAGTTCTCCGGTGTCTGAGAAAATCGATACTCGATGCCCTAGGTTTGGAACTCCAAATTGCACAGGGGGCGGTCCTTGTTCAGCAACTAGTATTTCATTATTTGAACCTATTGTGACAGCCACTGCTTTGTGAGCATGCCATGATCGAATGAACTCGCCATCGGTAGTAAACATCTGTACTCTGTGATTTTCTCTGTCGCAGACAACTACTTTGTCGTTATCTAAGAGCGCTAGGTTGTGAGGGAGGCTGAATTGTGCATCATCAGCTCCTGATTCACCCCAGGAAAGAATATGATTTCCGTCTTTATCAAAGCGATGTATTCTCGAATTTCCATATCCGTCAGAGACGAATACGTCTCCGTTAGCTGATGAAATTGCTACGTCGGTAGGTTTATTGAATGGCTCACCACCTTGTTCAATAGATGCCTCTCCAGTTCCAATTTTTAGGAGAACGTTGCCATGTTTGTCGGTCTTGGTAATCGTGTGACTATGCACATCCACAAGCCATAAGTTATTTTCGTGGTCTGCCCGAACTGAATGTGGCCAAACATAGTCAACACCTTGCCATACCTTTCTGGTAATTCCATAAGGATCGGTGATAGACGTCATACCACTGTAAGGCGATTTATTTCCCCATTGATTGATGAGATTTCCCTCAGCATCAAAGATGAGCATAGGCACGTTGCCTCGATTGAAGACATAAACCTTATCTTCAGAATCTACGGCTACTGAGGTGGCCTCGCGAAGCCACGTGCCATGTGGAATTTTTGCCCAGCCCTCTACAGCTTCGTAAGTACTTGAATTATTGATCGGTGACTGCGTCATTGTTTGTATCCTTAAGTGCTACTTATTGCGAACTTAACTCATCTTAAAATTACTAGATTTCTATCCTATGCGGCTCCTACTTCCTGTCGAATTTTGTCATGAATGACTGTCAGTGATTCTATAATTGCATCTAGGCTTCTGGCACCCGCCACGAACACGCCAGTTACGTTAATAGTTGCCCAATCAAACCCAATCGACTTCGCTAGTAATGCTGTCGCTGCAACATCATCAGGATTTGCATAAAAATTTCTGGACGCTGGATCATTGTTTCTAGGTGGTGGGCTTAACTGCGCTTGAAATCCGAGAGCGTCGGGATCTCGTGAGAATTCTTCAGCGTATGACTTTATTCGTTCAATTGCAGACGACATTTTTTCATAATCATCTGCTGAACCAGATGCCATCCAACCATCTCCAATGCGTCCGGCTCGCTTTAATGCGGCCTCCGAGTTTCCACCGATCCACACTGGAATGTTTGCGCCTTGTGGGGAATTAGGTTCCATTGCCATATTATTTGCTTCGTAAAACTTGCCGTGGTACGACACATTTTCTTCTTGCCACCATGTTTTAATGAAGTCAATCGCCTCATCCATCATTTTTCCGCGTTCAGTAAAATTAACACCTAGCGCTTCGTACTCAGACTGTTGCCAACCCACTCCTACACCTAGACGCACTCGACCACCGGACAGGATGTCCAGTGTGTTTACCTGTCGGGCGACTAATGTGGGCTGTCTCTGAGGCAAGATTAGTATTTCGGTTCCAAGACCGATTGTTGAGGTAGCTGCCGCTACGTAGGAAAGTGTCATCAAGGCTTCCAGCACTGGCATATTGGAGGGGTAGGCCATTGGGGGGCGGTCATCAGTCGGGTGTCCCATTACTACGTGGTCAAACATATCAAGCTGGTCGAATCCTATTTCTTCGATTGCGCGCGCAAGGTTTGCAACTGCATCTGGTCCCTCTCGATAAATCACATTGGGAAATTCAACGGCTAATTTCATACTCAGGGCCTCTTTTCGTGGAGGTTATTTAAGTTTTGTATTTCTAGTTTCTGGATGGTAGCGTCTGGAGCCGAGCTAATCAATGTTTGGCTGGCATCTACGGGTTATGTGTATGAAGATGGGGGGGATACAAAGCGACTGATTCTTGTATGGGTTTAGCTCAAAAAATTGGTATATATGCCTTCAAGCAAAACGTCGATATCTGCAAACCGAAACATTGTACTCTCGACGACAGCAATTTTCTTTTTTTGGATGTCTTTGTACTTTTATGTTCCATTCCTACCGATTCATACACTTGAACTTGGTGCATCAAATACTGTGCTGGGAATCGTTATTGCTTCGTATGCAATAGGGCAGATGCTCCTACGGATCCCTGTAGGCGTTATGTCTGATCTGCTTGGGAGGCGCAAGCCGTTTGTACTTATAGCGTTTATTGCATCCTCGGCGGGCGCTCTTGGCCTATTTTTCGCTCCTTCACCGTCTATATTATTTTTGGCTCGTTCTCTGACTGGAGTGGCTGGAGCTGGCTGGGTGGCGATAACAGTTCTTTATATTTCATACTTTCATAGCTCTAAAACTGATCAGGCGATGTCATGGGTTATGTTTGTGAACGCCTTTGGGATTGTAGTAGCGACCTTCGTCGGCGGAGTTATTGGTGAACTTTACGGAGGCGTATCAACCTTTTTTGCAGGCTTTCTATCGGGATTGATTGGCACGATTTTAATATTATTGGTTAAAGAACCTCAACAGCTGAGTCAAACGGCAATGTCGTGGGCGGATTTCTTGCGAGTTGGTCGCAATCCATTATTGCTAAGAATTTCGCTTATTGGGGTACTGATTCATTTCGTTACATTTGCTGTGAGTTTTTCTTTTGTACCGGTATATGCAGTATCAATTGGGGCAACTGAATTTCAAAATGGTTTAATTGCGGGAGCAATGTTTATCTTTTCAGCAGCTGGAAACCTTGCGACTCCTAAATTCGTTGAAAAATTTGGATATAGAAATACTCTTGTGTTTGGGCTATTTATCATTGCTCTTTCCGTGGCTGTTATCCCTTTGCTGCATTCACCGGTTTTGCTGATGGTGAGTCAGGCAGCAGGTGGATTGGGTCGCGGCATGTCGCAGCTCATTTTGATGACTCTGGCGGTATTGGTGGTGCCCGGAGCTACACGCACGACATCCATGGGTATTTATCAAGCCCTTTATGCCATAGGAATGTTTGCCGGACCAGTCATTGCCGGTTTTGTGGCGGATTTCTCTGGTGTTCTCAGCGTATTTTGG
Organism: Dehalococcoidia bacterium; assembly: GCA_029247135.1. Lineage (GTDB taxonomy): Bacteria > Chloroflexota > Dehalococcoidia > UBA2979 > UBA2979 > UBA2979. The sequence continues at coordinate 5,321 of JAQWLS010000106.1, forward strand.
GTATGTGCTGTCGTTTCACTAGCATCGTGTGTGATAGGAGTAAAATGTCCAGTTCGCGCACCTTCTCAAAACTAAACTTGGTTAGGATTCACGCAGGGGAAGAAGAACGGTAGCTTCCGCCGGAGTTGTGATGCCAATTCGATCGTTTTCTAGCCAGAGGTCGATGGTGACTGCCCCTTTGCCATCTTCCCTGATCTGGGTACCTGTAACCACTCCTTTAACTTGGATATGATCTTCAGGGATGTTCATGCGACGCATTTGAAAGCTGAAATTTTGAATCCAACCATCTTTGTCCAGGTGAGATCGAGGGTATAGCCTGGAATCGTGTCACCCTCTTTTACATCTTGCCAGTGAATTTGATTTTGTACTGTTGTCATACGTATTCTCCTTATTTTATATCT
>JAQWLS010000112.1 GCA_029247135.1 Dehalococcoidia bacterium
AAGTAAAGGACTATCGCTGTTCATGGTAAAGAAAGATCCTTTCTATGGTCATTCTTGGAAATTCGAACAAGCTGAAGGTGGAGTAATGGAGGCAACTGCCAATCCTACTCTGGGCTATAGAGGAATGCACTCCTTCAACATAGGAATCGATAATATGTGGGTTCCCCATGATTGTCTGGTGGGGGAAGATTCGGGCATCGACAAGGGTTTCTATCTTCAGATGGGTGGATTTGCTGCTGGACGAATCCAAACAGGAGGTAGGGCATGTGGTGTTGCACAAGCGGCTCTCGAAAAAGCCTGTCAATACGTTACTCAGAGGACACAATTTGGTCAGTCACTTGCAGACTACCAACTTACCCAGTACATGATTGGCCGTATGGCTATTCGAATCGCGGCATCACGGCACATAACGTATGCTGCCGCTCGATCATTTAACACTCGTGCCGTGGAGCCATCTATGTCCAAACTACTTTCCTGTGATGTAGCTGGAGAAGTAACGCGAGAGGCTCAGTTGTTACACGGTGGCTGGGGATACTCTGAAGAAGATTCATCTGCAAGATATGTCGTTGATGCACTTGTTCTGCCAATCTTTGAAGGAACAAAGCCCATATTAGAACTTAAAGTAATTGGTCGAGCTCTCCTCGCCTAAGATCTTTAAAATCGGTGACATTTGATACGTCGAGTAGTTTCTTCTCACTGCAGACGTGAGACAATAGCCCGATGATTGCACCTAACATGAACCGACTTGCACTTTATCTGCACATACCTTTTTGCTCGTCCAAGTGTGGCTACTGTGACTTCAATTCGTACGAAGGATTAGATCACTTAGTGCCTGATTACACTCCGGCAATTCTTTCAGAGATTGAGTTATGGGGAGCAGCGGCGACGAAGCATGAGGTGCACACTATTTTCTTTGGTGGAGGTACTCCATCTCTTACTGATATCAGTGATATTGAGGCCATAATCAGTGCAGTCAAAAAAAATTACAGCCTCACTGATGATATCGAATGGAGCCTTGAGGCAAATCCAACAGAGCTGACTTTGAACCATTTACAAGATCTGCGTAAAGCGGGTATCAACCGCCTATCCATGGGTGTACAAAGCCTTCAAACAGATGAGTTAAAACTTCTAGATCGTGACCACTCACCTGAGCGTGTATTTGAGGCATTCGCGGATGCTCGCTCGGCTGGATTTGAAAACATAAATCTAGATTTGATGTTCGGCCTACCTGATCAAACACTCGAGACTTGGCAAGACACTCTAGAACGTACTGTGTCCATGGGGCCTGAACATCTTTCCTGTTATGCCCTCACGGTTGAACCAGGAACCGCCCTTTATTATCAAGTTGAAAAGGGTTTTATAGCGGAACCTGATCCGGACATAGCCGCAGACCAATATGAATGGACGCAAAAGAAGCTAGATCAACATGGATATAGTCATTATGAAATCTCAAATTGGGCAAAACCAAGCAAGGAATGCCTGCATAATTTGACCTACTGGCAGGCACAACCTTACTTAGGCATGGGAGCAGGCGCACATTCGTTCTTTGCTGGTCAGCGGTTTGCAAATATTGAAGCCCCAAATCGATATATCGATGCAGTGGGGGCCACCAAAATACAACGAATGGAGGAGGGTAAGTCTACGATGCAGCAGGTAGCTGCCGGGGAAACCCCTAACAGAAATACGATCCTCGCTGACGCAATGATACTCGGCCTTCGCCTACTAAAAGGCATCAATGAAATTAATTTTGAAATGGAATACGGAGTCAAGCCGTCGGAACTGTATGCGGAACAAATAGAGAAACACGTAAATCTTGGATTGCTAACAAGAGACGGCAATTGGATCAAACTTACTCCGAATGGTCTATTGCTCTCCAATGAAGTATTTATAGATTTACTTCCGGAAGAAAACGAAGCGCTAAGTACCGCACAGGAGCAACTTCTTGCTTGAAGTATATAGATGTAATACTTGTGGCCGAGAAGTATTGGTTAGAAAACCGGGGCCAATGTCGCCAAAAGAAGTAGCTCGGCGGCGGATCGCTGAAATGCAACCTCGTATAAGAGGGGCGAGGGGTAAAGCGCCTCCGACCGATCAGTTACGTGATGACATTTGGGCGGGAATATCATCGCAACGTACTGAAATTCCAAGATTAGAACCCCCTGAAAAATGTCCTGCGTGTCACCAGGCTGGCCTAACGGTCGCTCGAACACTAGAACAATAACTGCACGAGAGAAATAATAATGTTCGTGATTGGTACAGCAGGTCATGTTGACCACGGAAAAAGCGCACTCATCGAAGCAATTACAGGAATTCATCCTGATCGACTTATAGAAGAGCAAACACGAGGTCTAACGATTGAACTGGGATTTGGGTGGACGAATTTACCTTCAGGTATTGAAGTATCTCTGATTGATGTACCCGGTCATGTCAGATTTGTTCGCCACATGTTAAGTGGTGTTGGAGGGATTGATGCCGCCCTGTTAGTTGTCGCAGCTGATGAAGGCATCATGCCACAAACTACAGAACACATGAATATACTTAACTTACTTGGAATTACTAAAGGAATTGTTGTCTTCACCAAATGTGATTTAGTTGATGAAGATTGGCTAAATTTGCTGAAGGAAGATTTTGAAGATACGGTGATGGGAACACCACTGCAAAATGCTCCGATAGTGTTCACCTCCACTATTACCGGTTCTGGCATATCTGAGTTGATTACCGAATTAGACGAGCTAGTCAGTGAGTTAGATGTTCCTCGCAATATAAATAAATCAAGGCTACCAATCGACCGCGTGTTCACTATGATTGGGTTCGGGACCGTAGTGACAGGGACACTATTAGATGGCCATCTTGAAATTGGTGACTTAGTAGAAATATCTCCAACCGGCAAAACAGCTCGGATAAGGGGTCTCCAGGCTCATGGCAAAGAAATAGAAATAGCTAATCCAGGCTCACGTGTGGCTGTGAATCTATCCGGTCTGCAGATAGATGAAATCAGTCGAGGACATGTCCTTGGCCTACAGGGATCGCTCACATCCGCGCGCTCTTTTGACGCATCAATCAACTTAATCAATGATGAAGTCATCAAACATAACTTGAAAGTCCATGTGCATGTAGGATCTGCGGAAATTCAAGGGCGGATCCGTCTGTTAGAACCTAATAGTATGCAACCTCGAGATCAGACTTTCGTTCAGATTCTCCTATCTGAACCTATCTCAATATCCGAAGGAGACTTATATGTGGTTAGGATCTCGGACAGAACACTGGGAGGAGGAAAGGTACTCAGCATCAATCCTCCGCGACACAAACGATCTGACACTGCAGTACTTGATTTACTCTCACAGCAGCTGACCGGAACAGTTGAAACTCGTATTCTCGGAGTGCTTGAGCAAATTCAGCCTGCGACGCAGTCTCAGATTACCTCTGCGCTTACAGAATCAATTGAGTCAATTGATGACGGGGTCGAAAAACTTATAAGTGGCGAACAAATAGTGAGACTTCAAACCTCAGAACAGACCTCGCTCCTGATAACTAACATTTTGATCACGAGAATTCGCACGCAAGCTAAACAAATAATCGATGCATATAACCAGCAATGGCACCTTCGATTTGGGATTCCTAAGGAAGAATTACGGGCCACTCTTAAGCTAGATAGTCGCCTCTTCTCAGCACTTTTAGATACATTTCAAACTGATTTAGTGGATGTAAACGAAGATATCGTGGCACTTAAAAACTGGACACCTCAGCTAAATCAGAACAATCAAGCTGAGGCAAAAGAAATCATCGACTCACTACACCAAGGAAAATTTTTCCCGCCCCGACTAGACTCTAATACTGAATTATTCGGATATCTGGAACGTATGGCTGAAATTAAAGATCTAGGTGACGGGGTAGCATTTACTCAGGCTCACTACCTAGCTGCTGCCAGGCTCACGCTAGAACAACTCAACATAGAACAGAATTTATCGTTAGGTGAAATAAGAGATCTCATTAACACCAACCGCCGAATCGCCCAAGCGCTAGGGGAAACAATGGATAAAGAAGGTCTGACGCAACGTGTCGGTGATGAACGACGCATAACTGAAGCCGGCAAATTGTTTCTCAAGAACGGGTAATTCAGTCGTTCTGTAAGAGCCCCGCGAGTCGAATTATTGCCATACCGAATATAACCAATAGAACAGCCAGCACTCTTGGAATAGTTATTACGTTTATTGTGTTACCAAATAGCCCGATGTGATCAATTGCCACCCCAGCTATCGCAGATCCTACCGTCACCGCCACAAAAAACTCAGCGACCCCGATTGATGGAACGATCCAAGCCGCTCCAAGTATTAAAGCGAGCCCAAATAATCCTGATAACCCCGCCCACCAAGGTAAATCCTTGAGACTGATTAAAATGGCGATACTTACACAAATAGTGATTATCGAAATGACATCTATTCGTATAGAGAAAATATCTGAAGTATCAATATTATTCGTTTGAAAGTGTCGAAACAGCAGTACCAATCCTAATGCTGCGACTGTAGTAAGACATGAAAGCCAAGCCGCTTGAAAGCCACCGTGAGATCTACCGATCGAAGCAAGCATTGACCATTGCAGCGCCACACCGCATCCAATCAAAATAGCGAGAAAAATCATCGGCCACACTTCAAGCAACTTCGCATACATCAAACGCTCAACTCTTCACTACACCCGTGCTTTGTTATACCGTGTAGTCCTCGAGAACCAGCGAGAAAGATCACCTTGCTCCCACGCCACCAAAAGTTGAGCTGCACTTGCAATTGATGAATACGTTCCGACCACCACACCCACCAGGATGGCAAGTAAAAATGACTGTATCGTGTCTCCACCAAGAAGCAGAAGTGCCCCAATCGGGAGCAACAAAGTCAAAGAAGTGTTCAAAGAACGCGCCATTGTCTGCAGTAGTGCAGAATTAACATTTTCGGATAAGCTACTTTGAGGACTCGACGTAATATTTTCACGAATTCTGTCAAATACAACAATCGAATCATGTACCGAAAACCCAATCGCTGTCAGTACTCCTGTGACAAACATCAAGTTGATTTCAGCCCCGAAGAGTTTTCCAAACAAAGAAAATGCACCTATCACAATTATTGTGTCGTGGATCAGCGCAACTATTGCACAAACAGCATATCTAGAGGGCTTCGGGACCGTCGAGAAGGCAAAACGGACGTATATCATGATAAAAACAGTTGCTATAACAATGGCCAAGGTCGCATTCCGAACGGCCGCACTGGACACCACTGGAGAAACCGTAGAAAACTCAAGTATGGTAAATGGACCAAACTGCTCCTCCAAATAATTCTCAATAACAGTGCGTTCTCCGAGATCTGTTATATCATCCTCCGCTGACACGACTGCTCCTACTGGATCGGGCACAAAGGAATGCATTGAATATTCGGTTATCCAACCCATAACACCATTAGCTAGTACTTCAAAATTTTGACCATCCGGACAATTCGTCTTTGCGAACACTCGTAATTCAGTTAAGACTGGAACCTCAGCACGCACTGCATAAAGATTACAGGGATCGCCGTTCAATGCGGCTCTAACGAAGATAGTTCCAACAGAGTCCGTAGATTCTCCCGTTATCAAAGTTCCTTCTGGACTGCGTTGCACAGGTTCGGTCAGTGACGAAGGTTGATAGTTTGACTCGGGCACAACTTCGCTAAATGAACCTATTGGGATATCTAACTGATCTGTTTTAATAAGGAATTCACGCTCACCTGTGCTTTGAATCCTGGCTTCCTCATGCTCCAACTCTGCGAATGCTTGTCGAAGTTCAGATTGTTGGACTTGAGCGCTTTCAAACTTAAGAAGCATCGAAGTGCCTGAGCTGAATTCAATACCCCGAACTAATCCGGGAGGAATCAAAAGAAGTATTAATGAACCGGAAATAAGTAACCCAGATATCAAAAACCACCATCTTCGCGAGCGAACCAAATCGATCCCGCTCGAGGACTTACTCTTTGGACTAGATATTTCTTGATCCATCAAGCTGCCCTCTCAGAATCTGTTGTCTCCTCTAATTGTGATGTCGAAATGCTTCCCAGACTGATCCAACGACGCGCATACTTGGATTTTACAAAGGTTCTCAGCAAAGTACGCGTAATTATGATTGAGGAAAACATTGATATCAGTACCCCAAATCCGAGCGTAAGCGCAAAACCCTGAACAAGTGGAGCACTGAAGGCGCCTACCACCGGTAGCTGAATTCCACCACCCAGCAAGTACAAAATAAAACACGTAATTAATGTCGTTATATTGGAGTCACGAATAGATGACCAAGCCCTTGCAAAACCTGCATCAACTGCATTCATTGCTGACCGACCGATTCGTAGTTCTTCTTTCATCCGTTCAAATATTAGAATATTTGCGTCGACAGCCATTCCTACAGATAAAATAAATCCACCAATTGCCGCGAGTGTTAGTGTCACTGGAATTAGCTTAAAAACTGCGAGAGTGACGATCGCATAAATCGTCAAAGCAAAAACGGCTAAAAGACCCGGGAAACGGTAGTAAAGTGTCATAAATAAGCCAACTAGAATCAGCCCTATCAATCCTGCCATGAGTGACTTGGATACTGAATCTGCACCTAATGTTGCATCGACTGTTTGCTCCTGCAATACTGTCAATGAAAGCGGTAACGCACCGGCATTAAGCTGTACGACAAGCTCTTGAGCGCTTTCACGTGTCAGGCCAGTAATCACACCGCTCGACCGTATCACTGCATTTACTCTTGGTGCCGAGAGTAAATCAGAATCAAGGAATATAGCTATCTGATCTGCACCCACAAATTTACCTCGATTATTTACTGCACGTGAGGTAATTTGTTCAAATAATTCAGCTCCTTCGTTGTTAAATTCAAACGATGTTTGAGCGTCTCCAACTTCATTGAATGATACGTAAGTATTCGGTTCGAGATAAGCGCCAGTGAGAGCTCTCACTTCTCCATTAACTGTAC
>JAQWLS010000002.1 GCA_029247135.1 Dehalococcoidia bacterium
TTGATTATGAAGAAGAAGATCGACTGCTAGGCCTGTGGCAAAATGCTGTCGATGGGATACATGCTGAATTTAAATTAACTAATGCAAGTTAAATATTTATGACATCTCGCCCAAAATGACACGACTTGTCATAAATAAATATGGCATGTAATACCAACTCTCGTTTCTAAAGATCAGTCGGTTTTGATGTTTTTAATACTGTTATACTTCTTTTACGTCCCACAATTATTACAAAGGGAACCCGTGTCAACAATGATGAAAGAGAGCTACACCGCAAGGCAAAGGCCGAGTCATGATGCACTTATTGATTCCAAGTTGCCGCAAGGCAGCCCGTCATTACATAGAGGTAGAAAGAATTAGAGAACAGGAGTGGGAATAAAATGACAGAATCATTACTCAACACCCGAATAACCCAAATGCTTGGTGCCAAATACCCAATATTTGGATTTACACATGAAATCGATGTAGTGGTAGAGGTCTGCCTCGCCGGTGGAATAGGTGTTTTTGGCGGAACTCGAAGCACTCCTGAAGAAATTACTGAAGCCCTGGAGGAAATCAAGTCACGGGTTGGAGATTTGCCATTCGGTATAGATTTGGTCCTTCCAAAGAATATGCCAGAGAAAAATAATCGGGAAGATATCGAGGCGCAATTACCTGATGCCCATAGGAATTTCGTTGACCATCTGTATGAAAAGTATGATGTCCCCCGGGACAATGTGCCGGGCGCGCGTTCTCGATTTGTTCGTTCTGAAGAAGTTGCCCGAAATCAATTAGATGCCGTCCTACGTTCAGACGCAAAAATATTTGCTATGGGGGTCGGTTCGCCGCCTGAAATGGTCGGAGCGGCAAAGGAATATGGCAAATTCGTCTTATCTCTGGTGGGCGCTCCTCGCCATGCCCAACATGCGCTAAACGCAGGCGCGGATATGATAGTGGCACAGGGTTATGATGCGGGCGCCCACACAGGCGAAATAGGCACGTTTTCGCTAGTCCCGCAGATAGTCGACTTAGTGGCTGGTAAGGTTCCAGTACTCGCAGCCGGTGGGGTGGCTACTGGACGGCATATCGCGGCAGCACTTGCCTTAGGAGCAGACGGCGTCTGGATGGGTACTCCATGGCTAACTACCAAAGAACACAACACGTCTCCAAAAATGCTGAATCAGTTATTAAACGCTGGATCAAACGACACAGTCAGATCACGATCTGATAGCGGCAAAACCTTAAGAATGATTAAGTCAGCATGGAGCGAAGAATGGGAGACCGAAGGAAACCCCAAACCTTTAGAAATGCCTTATCACGACATCCTCGTTGGTGATCTGCTCGGATCAATTGGCCGAAACGAGATAGAACCTTTGATGCATCAGCCCGCAGGGCAAGGTATCGCATTTTTCAATGAAGTAAGGACCGTTCGAGAAACTATGGATACGTTTGTGAAGGATGCCACTGCAGTATTAGATCGTTCAAGCTAGTTGACTAAAAAATTCAATCACAGACAAACCGAATACGAACTTAGTCACTACTCTTTTTTAAGATTTGATGAGTAAATGTCGCCTGCATTTCCTTTAACAAGTCTTGCACCGGTCTCATAAACCTTAATTTCGACATCGACAGTGTGAATAATGCCCGCAAAATAGAACGGAGCATCGTAGCTCGTTGTTGTCGGCGAGAGCTCATCACCTCCAATTGACGCTACAGATCCCGTACTACCCAATCCTCGCATAATCAATGGGATATTTAATACTCCAACCTCGTCGCCATCAACAAGCAACGTAACTCGCCCTTCACCACCTATTCCTTCACCCTCGAATCGTGCACTGACGGTGCATTCCCCAGTCGGAAGTTCACGCTGCGATGTGCCAGTCAGAATTTCAGTAAAGCAGTTGTAGTCAAACTGTAGCCGGTTGTCCTTCACATACAAACTCAGTCCGGACGTATGCGATCCGCGCGCGAAAATAACTCCTTCTTCATCTGAGTCATGTCGTTCAATCGCAGCATCGAGAGTCCACTCACCAATCCCTAGTGGTGGAGCTATGCTTCCAGGAAGTCGATCTACGGGAGGGGTGTAGTGATACTTCAGTCCATCGTGTATCCCGCCCGGCTTTTTACTTATGCCGGTAAGTTGAAAGCTCCGATCATCAATTGGCAGGACTCCGTTTCTACCAGCTTCAATCCACCAAAGATCGATAAGCTCCCGAAGCTTCTCTGGCTCTGCATCGGCTAAGTTATTGCATTCCGAGAAATCCACGTCAAGATGATACAGTTCCCATTCTTCATCACTAATGGGATCGTTTTTAACATGACGGGCTACGGCTTTCCAGCCGTCAGCCCATATAGCTCGGTGACCGAACATTTCGAAATACTGCGGTCCTCTATCAGACGAAACATCCGGATCGTCAAACGTATACGCAAAGCTATTGTCCGGAATAGGCATTTGTGGATAACCCTGATAGGAATCTTTCGGAGTGATATGCAAAACATCAAGAAGCGTTGGAACAATATCAGTCACATGGGTGAATTGATGCCGAACACCACCTATATTCTTAATCCCCTCTGGCCAATGAACGAGTAGCGGATCTCTTACACCACCTGCATGCGTGGTGCTCTTATACCATTTAAGGGGGGTGTTCCCTGCTTGAGCCCAGCCCCAAGGATAGTTCGGATCACTTCTCGGTGTTCCAATGTCAGGTAAGATTTCATCAATATTGTCGAGATCATCGAGGTAGGGGTGTGAATACCTTTCACCAGCAGAAATACCCTGTGGCCCTCCCTCTTGGCTGGCTCCGTTGTCAGCCATGAGCAAAATAATGGTATTGTCAATTTCTCCAGCTCGATCGAGATACGTGATTAACCGTCCTATCTGATCATCGGTGTGATCTAAAAATCCAGCAAATGCTTCCTGCAGTTTGCACGCGAGTTTTTTGGCACCATCAGAAAGATCGTCCCAGGCGTCAACTCCAGGATTTCGAGGTGCCAGTTGGGTACCTTCTGGAATTATTCCAGATTCGATTTGTCGTGCAAACCACTCATCACGTACCGCATCCCATCCGTGGTCAAATTTTCCTTTGTACTTCTCAAGGTATGATTGCGGTGCTTGGTGAGGCGAGTGTGTTGCACCGAAGGCAAGGTAAAGAAAAAATGGCTGATTTGGGTAGATTGATTTATTGTTTCGAACGAAGTCAATAGAATGATCGATGAGATCTTCATTTAGGTGATAGCCCTGTTCAGGTGTTTTTGGTGGGTTGACGTGATGATTGTCTTCCGTTAAATCCGGATAAAATTGATCAGTCGCGCCTCCGAGAAATCCATAATACCTATTAAATCCTCGCTGAAGCGGCCAGTCAGTGAACGGGCCAGCAGCGGACCTCTCCTCCTTTGGATTGAGATGCCACTTACCTACAGCAAATGTTGCATAACCTTCGTCACGCAACATTTCGCCGAGTGTCGCCGCATGACGAGTGACAGCCGCACGCATATTCGGAAACCCAGGATCGTAGTCGGCAATTCCTCTCATGCCAACGGCATGGTGATTCCGGCCGGTGAGCAAACTCGCACGAGTAGGCGAGCATAAAGCTGTAGTATGAAAATTTGTATATTGGAGACCACCAGCTGCGAGTTTATCTATGTGTGGAGTCTCAATGGTGGACCCATAACAGCCAAAATGACCAAAACCGGTATCATCAAACAGCATAATAACTACGTTTGGTGTCTTTCCGTCATGACTGGATGGTACGGGTGGCCACCAAGGATCTGAGTCTTTCAAAGTCTTTCCGATTTTTCCCTGAAATTCTGGTTCCTGAGTCATTAATTTCCTCCTCATCGGGACGCGAGAGAAACTCGCAAGTAACCATATGTTGTACGATACATTGCGAAAATTGTAATGTAATATCCTTTAACAAATCGACGGATAATTGACTGCGCTAAAAATAAACAAATTGGTAAGGAGCTAATGTGACTAAATCCCCTGAGTCTATTTTTGACGGACTGAAGATTCTTGAGTTCGGACGATTCGTAGCTGGTCCCTATGCGGCAGAACTATTTGCTCACGGCGGAGCAGATGTAATTAAAGTAGAACCCACCGATGGCGACGCTACACGTTTCAATGCACCTATATTTCCAGGTGAAGGCAAACAGTACATTATCAAGGCACGTGGAAAACGAGGTTTGCCGGTAGATTTAGCCCACCCTGATGGACGAGCAATTGTTAAAAAAATCGCGGCAGACTGTGATGTAATTGTTTCAAATATGAGACCCGGAGCACTAATCCGCTACGAATTAGATTACGAAAGTCTGAAATCGATCAACCCGAGAGTAATAGTGGGCGAGATTAGTGCGTTCGGTGATAAGGGTCCCTACGGCGGACTTGCTGGAGCAGACTTTCAGGCACAGGCCGCCTCAGGTTTAGTTCTTTCAGCCGGAGCATTTGATGGCGATTCTCCGCAATTCGTAGATGCGTTTCTAACCGATTATATGGCGGGAACCTTGCTTGCATTCGCCATATCCTCTGCTCTTTGGCGCCGCGAGAAAACTGGACTAGGGCAAGAAGTATCGACAACTCTTTTTCAGGCCGGACTGGCTTTACAGCACGGAAATGCAAATATATTCGAAGCGGTTGATAGTTGGAAAAGAGAGTTTGTTGACTGGATAGAGGAAGAACAGCCAGATCCTCGGGTTGCAGCACAGAAACGTCGAGCACTTAGTGGTACAACCGTTGTTGGTGGACTCTACAAAACGCTAGATGAACGGTATATCGCTCTCGGATCAAGTCGAGCTGGCTTAAAGAAGCTTCTACCCGCTCTAGATCTAGACGACCCCTTTATATCTGACCCTAACTGGACGATGCCAGATAACCCTGCCCCGCACTTCGACCTCCTTAAAGCTAGGATCCGAGTTGAAATTTCGAATCGGACAAGCTCCGAACTAGGTAAAACATTGTCCACGAACGGAATAGCGTTCTCGATTCTAGAATACCTTGAAGAAGCCATGCTTGGAGCTCAAGCTAACGAAAGTGGATTTGTGTACACGGCCGATCACCCAGCGGTAGGACCAATGATTATGCCGCAAGCACCCGTCACTTTCGGGCGGGATGAATACTCAGCATCCAATAGTTCACCACGGTTTGGAGAACATACCCGTAAAATATTGGATGAGTTAGGATTCTCGGATTCAGAAATAACCGACTTAATTAATTCTGGAGTAGTGGCGGAGACCCTTTCGGATTCTGCTCAAGGTAGTTGAGCTAAATTAAAAACGACTTGCCTCTACCTAGTTCTTATCATTTACGCTGAGTTATATCAACCTCAACTGAATATATGAGTCCTGTAAATGCAAAGGGGGCTTGATAAAGATTTGTAATCGGGGATAGCACGTCTTTTCCTATATCCACTCCATTCTTCTGAGCATTCCGGTTCATTGGCACAGTAACCGCCCCTATTGAGTCTCCGTCGCAAACTAACGTAGCGATACCGCCACGCCCAGTAGGGTTGTATGCAAACGTGACACCGATCGTCATACGTCCTTCTGTCTGCGGTAAGCTCGCCGATCCTATCGTGGATTTTCCCACGGCATTATGGGCAAAGCACAATCGTTCGTCCTGTACATAAAGAGAGAACCCATCAATAACATTTCCTTGCGAGTACACTACCCCTTCAGTCTGGCGGTCAATGAGCTGTATATCGGCGAGCAACGACCAATCTCCCTTTCCTACTTGTGGCGCCAATGAACTCGGAATATGAGACATTGGGTTAGCAAATCTATAGTGCAAGTTCTCGTGAAACGCTCCAGGATGTCCGCTCACGCCACCTGCGTTAATTGAAGCATCTGCTAATGGAAGCACACCATATCGCCCGGCCTCAACCCACCACATCTCGATGAGCTCCCGAAGCTTCTCCGGTTCGTCTAACGCCAAGTTATTCGTTTCAGAAAAATCCTCAGACAAGTTGTATAGTTCCCACTCATCGTCGTCATAACTAGTATTCGGTTGATGTCGAGTAACCGCTTTCCAACCGTCGTGCCATAGTCCTCGATGACCGTTCATCTCAAAGTATTGAACTGGTTTCCTAGAGATGATTTCATTTGAGTCAAAGCTATAGGCAAAACTCGTGCCGGATATTGGCAACTGGTCATATCCCTCATACCTAGCCTTAGGTTGTACATTCAGCATTTCAAGAATCGTTGGCGCAATATCACTTACATGATGGAATTGCTCCCTGATCTCACCGTCCGGCTGGATACCATCCGGATGATGAATAATCAACGGTACTCGAATACCTCCGCCGTGGGTGTCGTGCTTGTACCACCTCAGTGGTGTGTTCCCCACCTGGGCCCAACCCCACGGGATATCGGTGAAACTCCGCGGACCACCAACGTCGTCCAACACATTTTGCATCTCCGTCATATCTTCTTGAATTAATCTCCGACCCCGTGATTCAACAGCCGTCTTCCCATCATTCGATGCGCCGAGACCGCCACCCGATCCCAGGTACATTACACCGGTAGGACCACCACCCTGACTAGTCCCATTATCTGCAGTAAGTAAAATAATCGTGTTATCAAATTCATCAATCGATTTTAGATACGTCATAAGTCGCCCAATTTCCGCGTCTGTATGATCTAAAAATCCAGCCCACGTTTCCTGTAGTCGACACATAAAAGTTCGTTCATCGTTGCTGAGTTCAGACCAAGCCTTTACACCCGGATTACGAGGCGCCAGACTTGTATTCGGTGGAATTATTCCAAGCTCAATTTGATTATTAAAGTAGCGTTCTCGAATAACGTCCCAACCTTCATCAAACTTTCCTTTATATTTCTCGATATATGACTTAGGTGCCTGATGTGGCTCATGCATGGCACCTGGAGCAAAGTACATAAAAAATGGGCTGTTTGGATGAATTGATTTTTGATCATTAACAAATTCGATCGCGTGGTCGACCATATCCTCCGTAACGTGATATCCCTCTTCCGGTGTCTTAGGCGGATACACCGAATGATTGTCATAGGTCAATTCTGGATAAAATTGATCCGTCGCTCCTGGCAAAAATCCATAAAATCGATCAAATCCACGTTGAAGGGGCCAACCATGTCGAGGTCCCGCTGCAGAATTCTCCTCAGCAGGGTTAAGATGCCATTTACCCAACGCATAGGTAGAGTAACCTTCCTCCCTAAGAATTTCAGCCAATGTTCCGGCATGCCGACTTACCAACGCACGTCGGCTGGGGAAACCCATATTATGTGCATTCGCGAGTGCACCCATTCCCACGGCGTGATGATTACGACCAGTTAACAACGATGCTCTTGTTGGAGAACACAAAGGAGTTACGTGAAAATTATTGTAACGAAGACCGCCTGAAGCTAGTAAATCTATGTTCGGAGTGTCAATTGTTGAACCGTAGCAGCCAAAGTTACCAAACCCAGTATCATCTAGCAGGATTACTAAAACGTTAGGCGAAGCTCCGTCGTGTGTGTTAGGTGGATCTGGCCAGTCAGGAATCGATTCTGAGAAGGTGCGGCCAATTTTTCCTCGAAAATTGTCATCATTTACCATAAATCTCCTCCCTAGAATCGTCCAACCGACTTATGTTTGAAAATGATTTAACACTGATGGAGTCACAGTCGCTCACATGTGTTTTTGTAAGAAAAGAAAACAGGGGAGAATGCGAAGTTCGCATTGCTCCACTATTTCCCTTATTTATCAGTTCCTACCAAACTGGCGATCCATCGCAGCTTCAACCTGATCCGTACTTGTTCCAATTGAATTTGCGGGGGTCCAAGTAAATTCCAACACAGTGTTGTAATGTGCGCCAATTGCCGACAAGGTGGCTACATCGTCAGTTTCCACGATCATAATGTTCGGATTGTCCCAAGCAGTGGTGATTGCGGAGTACGAAGCAACTATGTTCCCCGCAAAACTTCCTTGCCTCGAAGCGACTACTCGAGCCTGAAAAGCTGCCTGCGCTTCTGCGGTGGTGCCATTATCTTCTGCATCCGCAAACCGTTGCACCTGTGCATCTGCAACCGTGTAATAGCCAATGTATAACGTCATACTTCTCCCTCATTTCTAACCTAGTCACTTAAACAATAAAAGCGAAGGTATCATAAAGCGTGCCAGCTTGATCGAAGAAATATATATTCAGATGAAATTACGAGAGGATACCTCGGTAGGAAAGAAGAACGCCGACTGCCATCAAGACGAAACCCATTACTAAAATTAAGGTGTCCAAGTTCACACGTCCGGTTAACCTTGCCCCGTACCAGCTACCTAGCATCGCTGTTATGCCCATAGACACCAATACTGGATAGTCCACCTCGCCCTGACTTGCGTGCCCAATCCAACCAACAGCTCCCATAAAAAAACCGATAAACAGATTCGAGCCTGCAGCAATCCGAGGGTCGATTTTTAGTACTCGGATAAGAGCTGGTAAGCGAATACTACCAAGGATGAGTCCTACAGATCCTCCAAGCAGTCCAACTCCTAGACCAATTCCAGCCTCTGCTGCAATTCGCCCGCGCGTGAACAATCCTGGTGATCCCTCTAAACCAGCACCAAATAACGGACCCGATGACTGGTTTTTCTTTACACGATTACGATAAATAATCAAAAATTCCATTCCCTGCCACAAAACAAGTAATCCGGCAAGAAAAAGTAAAATACCTTCATCAACCACGCCACTTAAAAATCCACCTACGAAAGCTCCCCCAAACGCAGGAACTCCCATCAATAAAACTATCCGCAAATCCACTCGGCCTTCACGCCAATGTTTAATGGCTCCTGACAAAGAGCTCAAACTGCTGACCATAATGTTGGTCCCCCCTGCAATCGCTGGAGGCATCCCTAGAATCAACATCGTTGGAAGACGGATAGTTCCCAACGCTAAGCCGACAAATCCGCCAAGTATCCCTACGAGCAGAGAAACTGTCGTCAATAATAGAACCTGCCAAAGTGACATATTTGACGACAGGCCAAAATCCTGTAATTCAAATGTTAAGAAACTAGAAAACAATTGTTCCATATGTGGGTCTCATCGACGTGGCTGATCCCGAGTCATCTAGCCTAGGTATCGCTACTCAAGAGATTATCCCATTACAACCATTTATTGACTTAGCACATGATGAAAATAACAAGCCAACAACCCAATATCTGATTGAATCATGGAATCGCAAGTCTAGTTCACAACAATTCGTGCATGGTGAGCTAAAGTTATCTGACGAAGCGAGGTGATATATGAAAATGACTGGTGGACAAGCCCTGGCACATTCGCTGCGAATAGAGGGAATCGACACTTTATTTGCGCTCCCTGGGATACAACTGGATTATCTATTCGATGCGCTATGGGAGCTACGTGATGAATTTACGATTTACCATACTCGCCACGAGCAGGCCACCGGCTATATGGCTGATGGATTTGCACGCTCCACCGGAAAACCGGCTGGGTTCATTGTTGTCCCGGGACCGGGTGTTTTAAATACCACGGCTTCGCTCTCGACTTCGTATGCGTGCTCGTCACCGGTAATGTGTATTACAGGTCAGATCGATACTCCACTAATCGATCAAGGGATCGGAGCTCTACACGAAATAAATGATCAAGTAGGACTTTTATCGCACTTAACCAAGTCGTCGGAACGTGGCAATTCACCGTCAGAAATTCCATCGATGGTGAGGCGAGCAAATCGTGCATTGAAAGAAGGTCGACCACGGCCAGTGTCTATTGAAGTTTCACCGGATGTACTATCCAGTATTGGCGATGTGACGCTTCTTGAACCGGAGCACCTAAGTAACCGTGACATACAAACAGTTGATACGGCATTAATTGATCAGGCGGCTGAATTATTAGGTAAGGCTGAAAATCCTGTAATTTGTGCTGGTGGCGGCGCCCTGACCTCTGAAGCTTGGGAAGAAATTCAAGAATTATCTAAAATACTCAACGCGCCGGTGCTTATGACTTCAAATGGAAGAGGAATCATAGACGAGCGGTTGGCATATGGCGTTTCCGGGAGATTCGCTACAAATAAACTAGTTCCTGAAGCTGACGTGATTTTTGCAGTTGGAACTCGTTTTGCCATGGCCTCAAACATGGGCTTGGGTGGTGGCGTTAATGTCCAAGGAAAATTAATTCAATGTGACGTTGACAGTGACGAAATTGGCAGAAACTATCCAGCTGCCATCGGACTTCAAACTGACGCAAAGCTAGCCGTCGCCGCCTTATGTAACGCTTTGCCAAAATACAACACCATTCGTGATTCACGTGAGACGGAATTAACTAATCTCAAGGCCGCACAAACAGAAGCTATGAACGTGATGAACTGGCAGGCGGCTATGTCCCAAGCTATCAGGAAAGCCATTCCTGATGATGGAATCGTGGTGTCTGAAAGTACGCAAGTAGGGTATTTCATACAGGGCGGTGGATTCCCTGTTTACAACCCTCGCACGATGATAACGAGCGGTTATCAAGGAACGCTAGGGTACGGGTATCCAACGGCGCTTGGTGTACAGGTGGGTAATCCCGATAAAGTAGTCGTTTCAGTAAATGGAGACGGCGGATTTATGTATAACGTGCAGGAACTTTCGACTCAAGCCGAATTTGATATACCACTTATCACTCTGGTATTTGCTGATGGTCTTTTTGGAAATGTCAAAAGAATTCAGGAAGAAAAATACAATGGCCATGGAATGTCAACGAAGTTAAACAATCCTGATTTTGCGGCTCTTGCCGAACTGTTCGGCGTAGCAGGATATCGGGCAAATACCGCTGAAGAACTATTCAGCACTCTCACAACTGCAATCGAAAATCGAAAACCTACGCTTATTGAGGTGACTCAGCCACCAACACCAGAGCTCTCCTCCTTGATGGTAATGAAGCAGGAGCCACCCCGACCAATTGTGAACCTAGCCTAAATGTACAAAACTCTAGAGGAATTGGTTAAGTAAATAGGTGCCATCGGTCCAAGTCGGCTCAGATTCCAAGTGCTCCATTATCTGTAAAAATGACTCGTGCTGTTCAGGCCGATTGGCGTTAGCGACATATGCGTCTTTACTCTCGAAAACTGCTACTCCGAGCATGTAGTCTTCTTCATCCGGCTGCATAAGTAACCACGCCACCATTCCTTCAGGTGGGGTTACACGTATGTCGTCAAAAAGCGCAACAAGATTGTCTTGATGGCCCTCTTTGACATTCATCTGAGCTATTGATCCATAGTACATGTACGTTTCCTCTCTTTCTAGCAAATCGAAATCGTAGTTTGATCTAACATTTACACTCTCCCTGACAATTACAGTGGGCACTTGAAGGTGGCACATCCAATGCGGGATTCCTATCGAAAAAACCAGAGGGCCGTATTGAAAATCCAGTGTATGCCACAGGCATGACTGGCCAATCCTCCAGCCTTGGGATGTGGTTGTGGCCAAATGTGTACCAAATGACTACATCTTTGTCTTCGAGATTCCTATTGCCGCTCATCCACTTGGGAAGACCATCCCCGCCTGCATGCTGGTTCGGATAATTTCCTGCAGCAAACATTTCGTCCCTGTCATACTCAGTCGCCCACATATGCCCTGTCATGAACGCGGCTCGTTTCATAATGACTGCATCATCATGATGGAATGGGAGAACATTCTCGCCAGGTGCAATTTTATAGCTAACTGGCTCACCCATATAGTTATGGCTGGAATGATTAGCCACTGTCCAGTAACGGGCAGCAAACGGGTCGACTTTTCTCGGGAAATCATTTTCCTCAGAGAGTACCGTTTTCTTTACTGAGAATGCGTTTCCATGTTGATTGTCAGCACTGATGGGATCACGAACCGTGTCCACTTCATAAACTGAGTTTTGTTGGCCATCAACCATCATGTCGAGCCGTACATTGAAGTAGTGCTGATGATTATGAGCTACAACTTGTGGGGCAACCAGAGTTCCATTCTTTGGCTTCACATTAGGTGGAACAGCGGAAGAATTCACCACGCCGGTCAGTTTGACCTGATAGTCAATGCTGCCATCCTGATAAAAATACCAAAAGAATCCATATTCATAATTGCCAACCGTGGTGAAAAACGATACGACGAGTCGTCTTGAGCGGCGAACTTCTGTTTCCCCAATCCGGTTATCAGTGTGTTTCCAGAGGACACCAAAGTCTTCTTCATGCATGCAAATCACATTTTTTTGGATCCCGGCCTTCCCTGTGATGTCATAAAGTGAGACGTCGAAGTAATAGATTTCTCCTAAACAATCACATCCGAGCTCGAGCGAGTTGGCGCATTTACCGATCCCTACCTCTCCGGAATCAAAGACTTGCTTCTTGTAATGATCGTTTGTGGGATCACCATATGGAACGACCATCTCAGATAATGCTCCGCGGTAGAGAATGGGCCGGGCTTTGCCTTGATCTTCATAGGTGACGTTGTGAATTACCAGTCCCTCGCGGGGGGTGTATCCAACGCGAAGCTGCCATTTTTGCCACTTCACTTCATTCCCAGTGACCGTAAAGCTAGGACCTTCAGGTTGAGTAATTTCAATTGGTTTCAGATCGGTTCGAAATGATTCCTGATATCGTGCCGCATAATTACCATCTTCTGGCGGAATCGGTACAACTCCGAAGTCTTGAATTTCAAATATTTCGCTCTTGTTGAGGTCGATGATGACGGAAAGTCCTTCGATTGGCCGAGCATAGCCATTATCTGTGCGTTCGCGTCGCACCCAGCATCTACCGACTGCAAGTCGTTTTCCCTCTTCAGATTTATTCCCAAAATTAGAGATAGGCCAAGGATCAATCATGACAAGATCAGGATTAGTGATGCCGCGTCTGTTAAGTGCCGCCACAAATCGAGTATCATGCTTAATTTTACTTTCAAATTCTAGAAAGTTTGTTTCCTGATCGCCAAAAATAAATGCCGGCTGCACACCTGTGATGTGCTTCGACTCAAGCAACTCGTCAGTGTCCAACGACACTAAAAGCTCATAAACCTCTCCATTCTTGGGGTTAAGTGCCACCAAAAATGCTTCACGAGGAACGTGGTTTCCTGTCTGGTAGTTCAGTACCTGCTCTTTATCGGGCTCGCGCATCACAATAGTTTCAAAAAGCGGTGTCTCGCCTAAGTGAGTATCGGTCTTGGCAATCCCAACTGCTCTGTCAATCTCCTCCACTGAAAGAGGATCTAATGGATGCTGAGCAACTTCCTCGGCCACAGCCTCTTTTACTTTGTCATCGACTACCATTTCAAACTCCTCACCAATCGTCTTCTCGATCATCAGTGTAGATGAAAATGCCCGATGTTTACGCCGATGTGCAAGATCAGTTCGTATACTGAATCCTTTGGTTCCTGAGCTTTAAATTAGTTCGCTGATCGACTAAGTCCAATAGCAGTCCCGATACCGATCGTGAGTCCTATAGCATTTGATGCAGCCACACTGAGATCGGTAACTGTGCTCAGGATAAGAGCACAGCCTATACCTATAACTATTCCAGCTATTTGTCCAAATCTCATCACTACATTTTATATCGGTTTAGCTCTTTTCAGTTAGCCATCATGTACTCACAAGAAATCACCCAAGTAAACTCATAAGAGAGTCCAACTCTGATAACAACGGGAGCCAAAATGACACAGGAAACCCACATAGATAAACTCAGGATTTTTGAAGAGACAACACCGATAGATGAACGTCTCGTGCACACCTGTGATCTCTTAAAGCGCCTCATAGGTATGGAATTCAAACCATATGACAAAGATTACGTCGCTACACAGTCGCAAGTAAACAGTGCAGTCGCACAATCACTCTTGGTACTCTCCGAGTGTATCCAAGACTTAAATAAAAGGAATTAGGTTCCTTCCCAATGTGAATTGGGAAGGAACTGATCTGACTCAGTAATACACTTGTGCTGATTCATACGACCCTACCAGCGGGCGTTACCTTCAATTAACTTATACAAGAAAGGTCTGGATGCCACCACCCAGACTCTAACTACTCGACGCACTGGATACTATTCTGCTCTCCGAAGAGTAGTCACTCCAAGTACTAACATGACAAGCATAAAGAGGGGCCATACCATCTCTCCGTAAGCGTCGTCACCAACGCCACCAATACCAATGGCCAAGAATCCGATACAACCTAATAGTCCAAGCAATCCCGAAAGTATTTTGTTAAAAAATTCTTGAAGGTAATAACCGAAGCCAGTAAAAGCTAGGCCAAGGAACAGAGATGCCCAAACGAGTCGCCCAACGGCTTCCCGTCCGCCCGCATTTCCTACGGATGCGAACGAGTCAGCAACCATTCCCCCTGCTGTGGAAATCACTATTATAAGCAGCCCGATTTGCGCCATTTCCTTGCCGATACCAGTTGGCATAGCATCCTTGGTTCGCATAAAAGCGATTGGGACCGACAACAGAATCCAACTCGCAATCAGCTCCATTTGTAACGTAGATAAAATCTCTAAACCACCTAATATCAGGTAGACAATCAAGGGTCCCAGACCTGCCACTATAAAAAAAGTGCCCGTAATCGTATTTGATTTCATACTTCTCCAGCTTTCCACCCCCGGAGCCGCATCTTGGATGAAGTATACCAAAAAGGAAAGGTCAGGGTTAGGACACCCTGACCTTTCCCTCAGTTATCGCTAGCTGGTAATTACTCCCTTCTGAGAGTAATTACACCCATCGCAATAATAAGTAGCATCCAGATCGGCATTACCACCATTAGTAGTGAATTCTCGTCCTGGTCGGTACCGCCAATACCGAGTACGAGGAAACCGACTACACCAAGAAGCATCAACAAACCCGAGACAACAACCGGAAATGCTTTCTCCAGATAGTATCCGAGGCCCAGAAAGAATGTACCAATCATCATTGTTGACCAAAGTAACTGACCAATAGTATTACGTGCCGCATCGTCACCAGCAGCTGCAAAGGCGTCAGCTACCATGCCACCACCAAAAGCAACAATCGTGACTAGCACACCAATCTGAGCCATTTCTTTGCCCGTGCTGGCTGTCATGATGTTGGTTGTCCGCATATACGCTATCGGTATAGAAAGGAGCAACCAACTTGCTATCAGCTCGGTCTGTTGAGTCGTTAGTACATCCAGCCCGTCGGGGCTTAGGGCCATATAAATCAATAGTGGCGTTACACCGCCCACCAAAAAAAAGAGGCCTGTAATGGTATTTGATTTCATACTTCTCCAGCTTTCTACCCCCGGAGCCGCACGTCTGTGGTTGCTAGGCCACACATGAAATTGCCTGTTAAGCCTACCACAAACATGACTATTCGAGTCAAGTAAAGCGTTCACAAAATCTTATGGATATTGGCCAGAAAACTCCACCAATATTTCACGACTCCCACTGCCGTGTATTTATCTAGCCATTTACCGCCGTGCAATGCGTATTCTTGAAATTCCTTAAATACCAGAAGAACCATGAGTAAAATGAAAATACTCCGAGCACTCAATATGGTTTTTGAAAAATAATGTCTGGTAAACGCAATTGCAATGACCCAGAATTCGAATACATTCGGGAAAGCCAATAGAATCCATCGATTCCCAATAACTTCAAAAATAAGCACTCCGATAATCCTGTATGCAAACAGCAAAACCGCAATACGACGGTATGGTTGTTCCCATCTCAGTGAGACCCAAAGAAAGGTTGCCATATAGGTGAGATCCAACCATTTATCTAACGCCTGGTAGTTCCCTACTCCACCCATGTCTAGAAGGTTCATCAAAAAAAGGTCAGATAAATCAATTACAACAGCGAGTATCGAACCGAAAAGCATCCAGCGCAAAATAAGCAAGGCGCCCAGAATTCGAACAGCAGAAATAATCAGTTCTTCAGTTGTCATAAGTTCATGCTAAGTGATCTAATGGTGGGCCCCGTGGGGGTCGAACCCACGACCTGCGGATTAAGAGTCCGTTGCTCTACCACTGAGCTAGAGGCCCAAGAGCAGTCTATTACTGACTAAACCTAAAATCTAGCTAGTTCCAAAAGCTGTAGAAGATAGCGAGATACAGACAAAATAAATTTTCACCGAATATTGGACATAATCTCAAACATATTTATTATGATTGACTCATGCACGATAGAGAAGATCAACGCTTGGAGTTCCATAGATGGCTGCGGCTACGCACTGAGTACCAAGATCCTAATCCTACTCCTACCCCTGATTTATACTCGGATGATGAACTGTTCACAGCCATGCTAAAAGCGATGCGCGGAGCGGATATGCAACTAGCTCGAGTGCGACCGGCACCATATGACGTTGACACTGTTTGGCTAGAAAATCTTATGAAAGAAGCTAAGGCACGGAGTGCTCGATTGAAGTCTAACGCCGTAAATCTCTGGAATCATGGCAAGTATCTAAGGCTCAGAGAAATTGCAAATGAACGAATTGAAGGCAAGAGGGACGCCGGTTTCCGGCATAACCTGTATGCACAGCTCTTCGCGCAGTGGATCATCGATGGCCAATTCCCAAATCTCGATGTGGCAGATAATACTTCATAGAATCCAGATAAAGACTCGTCTAGGAATACACCAAGAGTCATTATGATCGCTATTTCAAAGAATCTAAGCTAGCATAGGAGCCCGTGGGTGATTAGCTCAGTTGGTTAGAGCGCTTGCTCGACACGCAAGAGGTCGTTGGTTCGAATCCAATATCGCCCACCATCACCAGACCTTCAGGTCTACCAGTAACAGGTTCGAGAAAAATCTATTTTTTCTAATTTGCTTGACACATCTGATATCTTAAAAAAGCCGTGGGGGCACGCAGAAATACTTCTGCATGAATACTGGATTAGTTACAACGGTTCTCATCTTAATCTTAGCTATTATCAGTCGCATTTCTCAGTAAAATGCGTCAAGTATCCTTCGTAACTTTTCGGTCGAGAAATGGTTGCATCATTCTCTTCGGCTCGTCTGTCTCATAGGCGCTCCCAAATGAATCTATGCCCGCAACAATGGCCTGCTCCAAGGGAAGAACTTCCCACTGCCTGATCAAATGCTTCTGAGAACGAATAGCAAGTGGACCTGAACTTGCAATCGCATTAGCTGCACGATTTGTCTCATCAGCTAATCGATCTGAATTAACGATCTGTTCGAGAAAACCCCATTCGTATGCTGTCTTGCCATCTATATTTTCTCCTGTATACACTAGGTAATTGGACCTACCCCACCCGACTAGTCGCGGTAAAAGCGCCGCCTCAATTACTGAGGGAACACCGACTCGTACTTCTGGCATCCCAAATATGGCATTTTCAGCGCCAATCCTAAGATCACAAGCGGCCGCCAACTCCATGCCTGCACCTAGTGCATATCCTTCAATCTGAGCTATCACCGGAACAGGAAACGCTCTCACTCTAACAAAAAGGTCATGCAAGGAACTAATGAATACTTTCGCCGTCTGAGGATTTAAGTTACTAAGTTCCGTAATATCAGCCCCACCTATAAAAGCTTTCGATCCCGCTCCAGTTAGAATGACGGCTCGGACGTCAGGATCATTGCTAAGTGACTCAAAAGACGACGACAGTGCTTCTATGCCATCGGAATTCAACGCGTTTAATTTGTCCTGCCGGTCATAGGTAACATAAACAATCTGTCCAGTTCCGGAGTCTCGCCTTTTTACGTCAACTTTCACAACGTTACCCTCTAAAATTATTAGAATTTTCCGGAGTTATCTACTGATCTCTTAGAATACAAGGGTTAGTACATAGAATCTCTTGTCGTCAGTATACGGAATCAAACTTACTACGCTTGATATTGTGAAAACTCACAAATTTTTGGGAGCAAAAATACTTGAGCATGTCCGAATCATCCATTAGTCGTAGAGCATGGTTTGCACTGGCAGTAGCCGGTTTAGCGATGTTTCTGGTCGGTGCTGACGGATCAATTGTTAATGTGGCCTTCCCAAGTTTCCGGGAAGACTTCGACGGAATCTCAAACGCTCAGCTCTCCTGGGTACTTAATGCCTACGTACTTGTCTACGCTGCTCTGTTAATAGTGAGTGGTCGACTAGCCGACCGAATGGGTCGACTCGGAGTGATGTCTATCGGACTGATCGTTTTTGGGGTGGCGTCCCTCGGTGTAGCATTATCACCCAGTGTCCCATTCCTAGTGATCATGCGCGGGTTTCAAGGAGTTGGTGCTGCTCTGATAACACCTGCTTCAATGGGACTTGTTGTCGCCTCATGGCCAGCTACACGCCGAGCCACCGCGGTCACTCTATGGGGTGCTTGTTTTGCGTCAGCCAATGCATTCGGACCAGCGATAGGAGCTGGAATAATTGAGATCGCAGACTGGCGCTGGGCTTTCATGATCAACTTACCTCTCGGTCTAATTGCACTAAGTCTAGGCAAGCGCGTGTTCACTGAAACACCAAGAGATGCGTCCGCAGCAAGGCCTGATGTGCTCGGTGGCGGACTCATTTCCTTGTCAACTGGCTTGCTCGTACTCGCAATTGTTCAGGGGCGTGACTGGGGTTGGGCTTCGACTGGAGTAATAGTGTCAATATTGGTCGGAATGCTGTGCTTGGGAGCGTTCACTTACCGCAATCGCCGACATGCGGAGCCCATCCTTCCCCAAGCGTTAGTATCAATTCAATCATTCCGTAGTGCATCGTTAGCTTTATTCGTGTTCACACTTGGTATGTATGCCCTAATGCTTTCGTTAATTCTGTTCTTAGTCGACGCGTGGGACTATTCAATTGGTGTAACTGGATTGTCCGCTGCGTTTGCGGCACTCGTGGTAACTGCTGCGTCGATGACGGCGGGACCATTGGCTGATCGCTATGGCCACCGGCTCGTAGCAGGGCCGGGCACGTTTGTATGTGGCCTGGGGATGCTCTGGTGGATCGTGATGCTCAATGAAGAGCCCAACTACTTAATTGGTTATTTGCCTGGTGTTGTATTAAGCGCGGCTGGTATGGGATTGTCGCTTGGGGTGTTAGCCGCAGCAGGTGTGTCCGAAGTCAAGCCAGAATATTTTAGCCTTGCAGGTGGGGTCACACAGACGGCACGTCAGTTCGGTGGCGCACTCGGGTTAGCCGCACTTTTCGCCATCACTGGTGAGCCAACCGGATCAGTGGATGCTTATGAGGCCTATAAGTGGGGATTTCTTTTCATTATGATTACGTCAATCACGGCGTGCCTATTGGTCAGTCAGATCAGGCCACATAGGTCACAATCCATCTCGGCCTAACCACAGATAGCATAAATTATTATTCTTAGTATTTCAGTCTGTGGCAAAGCTTAAGCACTCGCTGTCTGTACAGATCACGGTGCTAAGCCAATCAATAAACCCCTTGCTGAGTAATATTGACTAATGATATAAAGTTTGAAGAACGAAGGACAGCCCGCGTGACACTAGACCTGATTGTTTATTTTGCCCAAATGCTCACCGCCCTTGCTACGCTGGCTGTTGCCTACGTGCTCATCACCCAGGTCAGACTGCAACACGCTGAGGCCCAGAGACAATTAGTTTTGTCCATTAACGAGCAACGGCAATATCTTGCTCTCACACTAGCAGGCGATCCTGAGTTGTCCTCGATAAACTCTCGCGGAGGAGCTGATTATGGCGATCTCAATCAGATGGAGCGGATCCGTTTCAACAGAATATTTCAGGCGGAAATGAGTCTTAGTAACATCGCTCAAGAGTATGCTGATCTTCTTCGCGTAGACCCAGATGCTGCTCTTCGAACAAATTTTGCTCTATTCCCTGGCAGAAGGAAATTCTACAAAGAAGGTCTTATTCGATTTACTCTCCCCACTCCTTTTGTGAATAAGGTCGATAAAATCATCACTGAGATAGAATCGAAAGTGGGCGAGGACGGACAAGATCTGTCAGTACTCACTCAGGACACGGATTCAAGCAGTTGAGTTCGATTAGTCAAAGATGCTAATCTACCTGACACACTGAATCACGAATTAAAGCTCAAACGGGAGTGGCATTACGCCGGAAGGGATTCATCAGTGAATTTTTTACAACTAATCGATAATAAAACCACCGAAATAGGTGCGCGAGTTCCTGACTTCCGTCTAGTTGATCCGTCAGACAACGTCCTACGATTAAGTGATCTGCGTGGGGCTCCTGCAGTCCTCTATTTTTATCCCGCTGATGGCACCGAAGGATGTACTCAAGAGGCATGTGAATTTCGTGACGTCTACCAAGACTTTAGGGAACTTGATTGCGCGGTCTACGGCGTGAGCCCAGACAGTAAAGAATTACATCAAAGCATGATCAGTGACAATCAATTACCGTTTGAATTGTGCGTCGATCCTGATGAAATGATGATGAGTGAGTATGGAGTGATGGGTGAGTTCGAGTGCGACGAGTCAGAGAGTGAGTTCTGGCGAGGCCGGGGTAGGAATGTCAATGAAGAAAATCATGTGGTAATTCCGGTGCGAGCAACTTTTTTGATTGATAAAGACGGGCTATTAGTCTACAAGTGGCTCCCCGTCGACTACCGAGGTCATGCCTCAAGCGTACGCGACCAGCTCAAGAAATCATTTAAATTCGATATCGCTTTCTGATTCGTTATTCCATATCATTAGTAAATTACATACCGACCCTATGTAAATAGATTGGAAAAGACGTGATTTCATTCCCAAAAGCAATCTCGCTCGGTTTTTCTGGATATGTTAATTTTCGTGGTCGATCCACTAGAGCTGAGTATTGGTGGTGGTCCCTTTTTGGCTTCATCGCCTCGATTTTCGGTGTACTACTCGACGTCTCGATTTTCGGTTTTCTAGCTGGTAACTGGGAGGCTGCAGATTGGAGCCTATTTCAAAACCTTATAGGTTTAGCGCTGTTCCTCCCTGGCTTAGCTGTCACTGTACGTCGTTTACATGACATTAACAAAACTGGTTGGTGGGTACTCTGGTTTAGCTTGATCTTCCTTGCGGGCGGGATTCTACTAGGTGTCGGCATAGCTCTATTCTTCGTGACCTTTAGCCTGCACACGCTTCTAGCAGTAATGCTAGTTATGTCCGCAGTAATTCTTTGGCTCGCTACAATCGTGATTGCGATAGTTTGGCTTTGCCGGCCAAGTGACCCTGAAGATAATCGATACGGCGGACTCAACAGCACCCGACCCACGGAAACGAGTGCATCTGATCCGAAAACTAATCGATCTGATCCGCCAACCGAGTCATCAACTCGAACAGGCTATAGCCGCCGACGAGAACATTAGCTAGCATCAACCATATAACCCGATAAGCTGACTTGGATAATCAATGGCTGACTCGAATACTTCGCTACACTTCGGCGAACTAAATTCAGATGAGCAACTCTTTAGAATGAGGCATTCGGCAGCACATATTTTAGCTGAAGCCGTTTTAGAAATGTTCCCTGATGCTAAATATGCGATTGGACCACCGGTAGACGATGGTTTTTACTACGACTTTGAACTTCCGCGCTCACTAACCCCGGAAGATCTAGACGCACTTCAAACTCGAATGACTCAGTCAGTCAGTGCAAATCTATCCATCTCTGGAGAACAAATCTCAAAAGAATCTGCACGAGAAATTTTTATCAACCAGCCTTATAAGCTTGAGTTGATTGACGACATCGAAGATGACACAGTTGGTCATTTCAGGCATGGAGAATTTCAGGATCTTTGCCGTGGCGGGCATACAGAAACAACTGGTCAGGTTGGAGCCTTCAAACTCGACAGAATTGCAGGAGCATACTGGCGGGGCAATGAAAACAACACCATGCTTCAACGCATTTACGGACTCCTATTTACGACGCAAGATGAATTAGATGAGTACCAAGAGCTTCGGGAACAAGCCAGGCAAAATGATCACAGGCGACTTGGTCGTGAGTTGGACTTATTCTCAACACAGGAAGATTATGGACCTGGCTTAATCTATTGGCATCCAAAAGGAGCTCGTTTAAGAATTGAGATCGAAGACGCCTGGAAAAAAGCTCATACCGAAGGTGGATACGATTTAGTATTCACGCCGCATATCGGGCGATCCACGTTATGGGAAACAAGCGGGCACTTAGACTTTTTTGCCGAGGGTATGTTTTCAGCTATGGATGTTGATGGAGATGACTATTATCTCAAACCAATGAACTGCCCTTTCCACATTCAAATATACAAAAACACACTTAGATCCTATCGAGAACTTCCAATGCGATTAGCAGAACTTGGAACTGTCTATCGTTATGAACGATCTGGAGTTCTTCATGGCATGCTCAGAGTTCGAGGATTTACTCAGGATGATGCTCATATTATATGCACTCCTGAACAACTTGATGATGAAGTGGATGGGGTCGTTAATTTTGTTCTTGAGCTACTTGGTCTCTTTAACTTTCAAAATGTATCGGCGACTCTTTCGACACGGCCAGAAAAAGCAGTCGGCGACTCGGCTCAGTGGGACCGAGCAGAGGCTGCACTAAAAGACGCCATCGAGCGTGCTGGACTAACCTATGAGGTCGAGGCAGGTGGAGGCGCATTCTACGGTCCAAAAATCGATTTTCATCTTACCGATACTCTCGGTCGCAAATGGCAATGTTCAACCGTGCAGTTCGACTTTAATCTACCTGAACGATTTGACATGTCATATGTAGGGGAAGACGGAGAGTCGCATCGACCTTTCATGGTTCATCGTGCTCTATTTGGTTCAATTGAAAGATTTATCGGCATTCTAATCGAACACTACGGAGGGGCTTTCCCGCTTTGGCTTGCTCCTGTTCAAGCGAGTATCATACCCATCGCAGACAGACATCTTGAACATGCCGAAGCAGTCGCAAACAAGCTTAAACAGGCCGGAATTCGACTAACAATTGACACCGCAAAAGAACGAATGGGAAATAAGATTCGCCGTGCCCAACTACAAAAAGTTCCGTATATGCTGATCATCGGCGATCGTGAGGCTGAAGCCGACGCCGCCTCTGTTCGCACGCGATCAGGTGAAGATCTCGGAGAAATCGTCACGGACAATCTAGTTGAGAAGCTAATCACGGAAATTCGCTCCGGCCAACAAAACATTGTTTGAACCAGACATGCAGCTTAGAGATGTTTCGGCTACGCTGATCTAGATGTTCAAACGCATATTAATCGCAAATCGTGGTGAGATTGCCCTCAGAGTCCAAAGGACCTGTCGGGAGCTTGGCATCGAAACTGTGGCAGTGTACTCCGAACCAGATAGAAATCTTCTGCATGTGCGTCAAGCGGACAAGGCCGTGCACATCGGTGAGGGACCAGCGACTGAATCATACTTAAATATCGAAAAAATCATCAAAGCCGCTCAAGATTCGGGTGTTGATGCAATACACCCAGGTTATGGGTTTTTATCAGAAAATGCCGATTTTGCAAACGCCTGCGCTGATGCCGATATCACTTTCATTGGTCCGTCGGGCGATGCCATGAAAAGCCTCGGAGACAAGGTTTCTGCTCGCAAAATTATGGAAGACGCTAACGTCCCTATTGTTCCTGGTGCAAATGACGTAGATCCTGCTGATTTGACTGCAGCCGCCTCAGCAGCAGATCGTGTTGGCTTCCCACTCTTAGTTAAAGCCTCTGCGGGTGGCGGTGGACGAGGTATCAGGCTTGTCGAAAAGCCAGAAGACTTAGAAAATGCAATGCGATTGGCCTCCTCCGAAGCATCAAGTTCATTTGGCAATGCGACAATATTTTTCGAGCGATTCGTATCACCAGCCCGACACATAGAAGTCCAAATAGTCGCAGATTCGCATGGCAATGTATCAGCCTTCGGCGAAAGAGAATGTTCTGTTCAGCGACGAAATCAAAAGGTGCTTGAGGAAGCTCCATCCATAGCTGTAACTCCGGCTATTCGAGAAAAACTTTGCGACGCAGCAATAGCTGCTGCTAAAGGCAGTGGTTATCAAAACGCCGGAACCGTGGAATTCCTCATGGATAATGACGGAGAGTTTTACTTTTTGGAAGTCAATGCGCGACTGCAGGTTGAACATCCCGTAACCGAGCTAGTTTATGGTGGTGTTGATTTGGTTGCACTCCAGATTGCCGTTGCGGCTGGAGGTACAGTTGAGGACGGGCTCATTGACTCTGGGCCAATTGGTTGGGCTATCGAATGCAGAATTAATGGTGAAGATCCATATGAGAACTTCCGCCCATCTCTTGGCCTGATTGATTATGTTGAATACCCCAACGGGCCTGGTGTCCGGTTTGATTCAATGCTTTTTTCAGGGTTAGACGTCCCTGTGTTTTATGACTCTTTACTTGGTAAATTAATTGTCTGGGCAGAAACGCGAGACCTCGCGATCCAGCGAATGCAGAGAGCACTTCAGGATTTGGTTATATCGGGGCCCCAAACAAACATTCCATTTCATCGTGAGCTGATGAACAATCAGGATTTTCAAAACGGTGATATATACACTAATTGGTTGGAAAACAACTTCAGTATGCCGGAAGCGACGAAAACAGAAAATGAAATTCATCTCGCACTAGCAGCGGCGGCAATAGCTAGCTTATTGAAGTCACAAAACATGACAGGACAAACCACGTCGGTTAGTCGAGCGTCTAAATGGACTGCTGCAGCACGGAAAAATAACACGCAAGAAATTGTAATATCGAGTGGAGAATCAGGATGGCGTCGCGGTATCCGTTAACAATTGACAACGTCAATTACATAGTTCAGCTAGAAATTAGTGATGATGGTGTATTCGTAACCATTGATGACGGTGAACCCTTTGAAATCGATGTTACGACATCGGGATTACCAGGATTAATGTCCATATTCCATAGTGAAAGTAACTGGCTCGGTTATGTCGTTCCCGAACCTGATGGTTGGCGTATTTCACACAATAATAAGCATTTTCTGGTTAGCAGTAGTCAATCTGCCAGAAAATCGCGGTCGAATGCTGGATCTGAGGATCCTCCTGGCAAGATCTCGGTGCCGCTCGCCGGAGTACTGATTGAAATACGTGTGAGTGCAGGAGATGTCGTCAAAAGTGGTGATACTGTCGCAGTCATCGAGGCCATGAAAATGCAAAATGAAATAACAACTCCTACAGATGGAATCATAACTGAAATATACTTGGCTGCCGGTGCAAGAGCAGAAAAAGGTGATCTTATTCTTGATTACGAAATTTCAGAGGATTAAGACCTTCCCTAACTGCAATGAAATGATAGAATAAGCGTCTGTTGAAATACATAATCAACATCAATTACTGATGGTTTTGTAGATTCATTCAGAAATTATTTGCTAGGAGGCAACTTATAGCGAAAGAACTTCGTATCAATGAGGAGATTCGTGGGCCAAATGTACGGGTAGTTCGAGAAGAAGAACAACTCGGAATCATGTCGGTGGATGAGGCTCAAGATCTAGCGGACAACGCTGATCTCGATCTTGTAGAGATTGCTCCTGCGGCTGACCCGCCTGTAGTAAAAATAATGAATTACGGGAAATGGAAGTACGCGCAAAGCAAAAAAGAACGTGAGGCCCGTAAGGGTTCAAAAACCGTTGAACTTAGAGAAGTACGAATGAGAGTAAAAATAGGCCAACACGACAAGGATTTCAAAGTACGCACCGCCAGAAAGTTACTAGCGGGAGGCGATAAAGTTAAAGTGTCAGTCATTTTTAGGGCAAGAGAGATTACACACCCCGAAGTAGGTGAAGAACTCTTAAAATGGTTTTACGAACAGGTAGAAGATGTAGCAGAACAAGAAAGAAAAGCAGGAATGGAAGGTCGGTTCATGACTATGACGCTCGACCCCAATCGAAAAGCCTCGGTCGAGAAAAAAACTGAGCCTGCCGTAACCGAAGAGTTGTAAATAACTAACCGATATTGTGAAATGGAGCATTTATCGTGCCGAAAATGAAGACACATAAAGGAACCGCAAAGCGAGTCCGTATTACCGGAAGTGGCAAATTGATACTCCGTACACGCAATCCAAAACGAAATAAACGATCGAGATCGAAGCTCTATCAAAACTTGAGTGACGTGGGAGCGCATTCGACTGTAGCTAGAGCTATTCGAAAGAATCTTCCATACGCGTAGCGAGATTAGTAAAATAAATCATCAGATAATAAGGATTTAAAGATGCCAAGAGTACGGTCACGGGTACAAACACGACGACGTCACAAAAAAGTGATGCTCTATACCAAGGGTCATCGTGGGAAAAGGCGCACAAATTATAAAGTCGCTCATCAAAGCATGATTCACTCATTGCGCTACGCGACGGACCATCGGCGTGAACGGAGACGAGACTTCCGAAGACTATGGATTATACGTATTAACGCAGCAGCCAGAGAAAATGGCCTCACCTATGGTCGATTAATCAATGGATTATCGTTAGCTGGAATTGATCTCGATCGAAAGTCTCTTTCAGAACTAGCTATCGTAGATTCATCAGCGTTCACAACTATCTGTGAACAAGCAAGGAATGCGTTAGAAAGCAAGGCTGCATAACTATTTCCCAGAGCGACGAGACTTCGTTGGGTAGACTTAAGTGAACGTATCTAAAGCAATACACGAACGAAGAAGCGTTAAGTCTTTTACTCAGGAACGTCACCCCGATCCAAACTTGATAGAAAAAATTATCGAGGCAGCAACATGGGCCCCCAGCCATCACATGAATCAGGCATGGAGATTCGACGTGTTTGAGGGTAATGGATTACTCAAGCTCGCTGAATTAGACGCTCAAATACACTTAAACGAACTCCCCGACGATCTAGAAGAAGGTAGCAAGACTGAGATTTATGATCGACGCATCGCGAAGATGATGCAGTATCCAATAGTTATCCTCGTGAGTGTTCCAAAGCTCAGCAATCGCAAAAGCATTTACGTTGAAGAACTAGCTGCTGGCGCCGCTGCAATTCAAAATCTACTATTGGCGGCGCATGAAGAAGGACTCGCTACATTTTGGGCTACCGGTAAATTAGCAAGAGATAAAGCGACAAAAAGCTTCCTAGAAATACCCGAAGAGGAAGAGATAATCGGTGTAATTCGTGTCGGTTATCCAAAGCCCGGAGAAGTGCCAGAACAATGGCGCGAAGAACGAGAACCCTTAACAAACAAATTGAATTGGCACCAAAGCTGATGATAGAATAAATCCAATCATCTCGACGATAATAAATCTATCACGAAAGGATTATAATCCCGTTAATGGACTTTAATAAACGATCTAGATTCTCAATTAATACCAGAGATGGAGTCGTACATTTTGATGGTCGAGTAGTCTCTGTTGGTGAAATTTTAGCAAACCGAGTCTTATGGTTGTCGAGCACGAGCATGGTTTTAGGCTTGTTCTTGACAGTGATATTTATTGGAATACCCATATTAGGAGCCGGCCTGATTGGTCTGGCAACATCTCGCATCCTTAGAAAAACTCGTATCGGATCACAGGAAGAGCAATTTGATCTTTCAATGATTCGAGGCGTAAGCGTGATCGATCCTAAACGCTGGCCGTTTGGTAGATTGACACTGGACGTAATTGAATCAAATGGTCCAGCCCAGCGAGAATTCGTATTCCCATGGCACCAAAAAGAAGAAGCACATAAGCTGAAACAACAAATAGAAGATGCTTTGCCAAATCGAATTTACCAAGATTAGGTAGTCGCCACCAATCAGGAACCAAAATGCTCGTTTCATTAAAATGGCTACGTGAATATTTAGATCTCCCAACTGAATTGGATATACCAGAGCTCGCGGAGTTACTAACCAGTGCCTCTGCTGAAGTCGAAGGAATCGAATATCGAGGGAGTGAATGGGATAGCTTAATCCAGGTCGGTTATGTTACTGATGTCTCCCCTCATCCAGACGCAGACAAACTGCGGCTCGCAACCGTAGATTATGGTGCCGATGAGCCAATCACAGTGGTTTGTGGAGCTCCAAATCTGGACCGTGGACAACGAATCGCGTTTGCACAAGCTGGTGCCACGGTGAAGAATGCGCAGACAGGAGATAACGTCAAGCTAAAACGAGCAAAAATTCGAGGAGTTGAAAGTTCTGGAATGGTTCTTTCAGAGGCAGAATTAGGCCTGTCTGACTCACACGACGGAATCCTTGTTCTAGATAAAAACGCTCCCATCGGAATGAAACTAGGAGAGTATCTCGGCGATGTAATATTGGATGTGCATGTCTGGCCAAATCGACCTGACATGATGTCAATGGTTGGTATCGCGCGCGAATTAGCAGCAATCCTCAAGCTTGATTTGATTAGCCCTGCAGTCAATGACTTAAAGATAGTTAAGGAAACTGCCGCTGCGCCCGCAATACGTATAGCGGATGAAACAGAGTGTCAGCGCTACACTGGCGTTGTAATTACCAATCTTAGTACTGCACCTTCCCCACAGTGGATGCAAGAGCGTCTCCAAGCAGCAGGAATGCGACCTATTAATTCAATAGTTGATGTTACAAATTATGTCATGCTTGAGATAGGACAACCTCTGCATGCTTTTGACTTCCACAGACTAACCAATCTAATTGAAGTACGAGCGGCATCTTCGCATGAAACAATTACCACAATAGACTCGATAGACAGATCACTCTCCACTGAGTCTCTAGTAATCTCTGACGGTTCTCAGCCAATTGCCCTAGCAGGTGTCATGGGAGGGATAGACACAGAAGTCGGTAACGACACAAACACCATATTCCTCGAAGCAGCCAATTTCAACCCGATCCGTATTCGCCGGACCGCGCAAGCATTTAATTTGCACTCCGAAGCATCGCGTAGATTTGAGCGCGGTCTTTCTCCGAAATTGGCCGAACTAGCAATCCAACGTGCTGTGCAAATATATACTGATCATTTTGGCGGACAACAGGCGAGTACTTTCTCAGATTTTTATCCGCAACCCTTTAATCCTCCGACCATTTCCTTTGCACCAAATAAAATTCAATCGATTCTCGGAATGCCTCTCACAAATGAAGAAATATCAACGATTCTTCAGGCCCTAGAGTATGAATTTAGTCAAAGCGACGAACTTTACTCAGTAACGCCACCCCTTTGGCGAACCGACGTTTTTCGTGTCGAAGATGTCGCCGAGGACATTGTCAGGCTAGTCGGTTATGAAAAACTACCAGCGGAGCCAATAGCAGCACCTATACCCCTTTGGGAGCCAAATTCCATCAAGGCAAGAGATCGAGTCGTGGATGCATTTGTTCAGGCTGGGTGCCAAGAAGTTATATCATATTCGCTCACAACCTTAGAGCAACTCACAAAAATCATGCCGATCCATCTAATTGAATCAAATCCCCCCGTCGCTCTCCAAAATCCTTTGTCACTAGAACGATCCGTACTGCGGACATCACTTCGTCACTCAATTCTAGAAATCATTGCTAAACAAATCAAAGATGGCACCAAGCAAATAGCAATTTTCGAAGTTGCGAGGGTATTTAGTTCAAACACTGGCACTCTGCCCTCTGAAAAAGAAATGGTTTGTGGTGCCGTCGCTGGTTATCAGACCGATAGATGGAATCAAGCCACCTCCGAAAGTTTAAATTTTTTTGATGCGAAAGGTTTAGTTGATTCAGCACTGAGTGTCTTACGTTTAAAAAATATCTATGAAACGGAATCCGAATCGGCTGTGAGTGATCTCAAATTTGGAATGACGGCTCAATCATCAATTATTAAATCCCACGAGCGCTCGAGCGGCGTAATCGGTGAGATGGATCCAAAGCTACTGTCTGAATTTGGAATTGACATCCCTGTCACTTTATTTGAATTTGACTTGTCTATGATTCTGGAAATGATGAGTAAAAAAACATCAATCAAAATCCCTGCGACTACCCCTTCATTGCAGCAAGATATCTCCCTCGTTGTAGATGAATCACAATCGGCTGGCCAGATAATCGAGATAATTGAAGAATCACCACTCGTTACCAACACGGCAATCTTCGATATTTATCGTGGTGAACCTTTCGAAGCAAGTCAAAAATCTATTTCTATCCGAATAGACTGGCAAGCCCCCAATAAAACTCTTACCGGCAAAGAAGTGAGTAAGCTGTTGTCTCGTCTACTACTGAAGCTAGAAAAAGAGACTGGCGCAATCATGCGCACCTAAATATTTGCTTTGACGGTGTAATTCGGCTTAGCAGGAAACTGATTTCCAGAAAATAACAATTAGGATTTCTTTTCCGTTAATTCGTATCTGGTATGGCCGAAACAGCCCCAGACACTAAAGCTCAAACTAATCATTAAAGCAAAATGGGCTACTCGTATTACTAAGCGTCGGCGATAACTAGAGGAATTTTCATCTCAGAGGGTGTAAGACCACTGTGGTGAGATTTCATCTTAAAAAAACTACGGTGGCCTGGGAATCCAGAAAAGCGCAAAGCCGCCGACCCTTTTGCGATCGATACAAAATCACCAATGTCGAAATGTGATCCCACAGTGGCCCCCCCTGAGCCAAATAGCTCCATTTCAATCGCTTCTGCCGAGCTAATGATAAAAAACCATTCGCCATAAAGTGCCTGAAATAATGAAACAAAAGTCTGTTCAGCTCCTGAAATCACCTTCCAATAATGCACTCGCATATCACCGAACGGAGGCTCGCGGAGAAGATGAGTTAGATCTGATCCAGTGTCCAATGACAGATGTGGACTGATTTCCAAATGACCATGATCCGCTGTAAGGATAATCTTGTAATTTACACCCAACGACTCGAGATTTGATTGAATCCGCTCCAAGTGCTCATCAAGTTCAATTATGGAGTCCTCAACTTCATGAGATAAACCTTTCTTATGAGATATGGAATCTGGATGAGTTGTATAAAAATAAGTAAACCCATTCACTCCTGCACGCGTAACAATTTCCTTGATCAATTGAGGAACTTCTTTAATGCGGTCATATCCAATTCTTGCCCCATTAGGGAACGCATGATGTGAAAATCGACTATTCACAATGTCGGATGGCAGTACATAGGAAATATTTTTAGTCGAAGCCTTAAAGATTGACTCCCAAGAATACAATTCTTGTTCAGCCTCGTAGAATTCAGTTAAGGGCTCGCGCGTCTGGGCAAGCTCGTTATGAAAAACTGTCACCGGAGCATTAACGGAATTAAGCCATACCCACCAACCATTAATACCATGAGTTATTGGCGGAACCGCTGATGCGACGGTAGTAATACCAGCCGGTGTAGTAGATGGAAAAACAGTCAGAAGGTCGTGTTTCAGATGGGATTTAAGCCATCCACCATCAGGGGCGTATCGATCCAAAATTTCTAATCCTAAACCGTCAGCGAGAACGAAAATCACATGATCAGCAGGAGCACCAAGATCAATCACACTTCTGGTGGTGACAGGTGTATCAACTTCTATCAATTCCGCGACACTTGTCATAAGTTCAGTTAATCCGGGTTCAGAACCTGGTTTTACTAGCTCGCCTGAACTGAAAACTCGGCGGAGCGCTTTAATGTCGGTCATGACTTCCACAACTTACCCTACGAACTCAGGATTCGGCACTTTAGATTCAGAAATTCTAGCGTTAGCTCAAATTGACAACTAGGCAAGTCAGTGTGCTCACTACTCCATTAATAGTGGCGACATCCTCTGTAATAGCTCTGCCCAGCTCGTCTAGAGACTCAGCCTCTAATTGCACAATGACGTCATATTGCCCTGTCACGGTATCAACCGACAGTATTTTACAGTGCTCAGTTTGAATTCGCTCGAGGCCTTTTGTGACTCCGCGCGCGCCTCCGACATCTGTTCCTACCAAAACATATCCTCGCATTCGAAGTACCTTTCTATTAACTAGTCCGGCATTCTATGCACTAATATGCTGTTAGTCGAAGGTTGATTTAGACTAATAGTATGCCCGAACACAATTCCACTACCGAACTAAAGACTACAACAGATCAGGCAAGACTTCGACTAAGTTCGCTTGAAAATCTTGATGATTTAGAAACTTGGCGTCTAGAGGTTTTAGGGCGACACGGTCTGCTTACTAATCTCATGAAAGGTATTGGCGATCTGCCCAATGAAATACGTAAGGAATTTGGTCAAATCGCAAACCAAGAGCGCGCCAATCTAGAAAATGCCTATACGAACAGATTATTAGAACTAAAAAATACACCTAACGATACGTCTGGCGTCGATGTATCTCTTCCTGGGCGCCTCCCGGTCCGTGGTGCTCTTCACCCTATCACTCAGGTGAGAAGACAAATACTTGATGTATTCACAAGGCTGGGGTTCACAACGATAGAAGGACCTGAAGTCGAAGCGGATAGCTACAATTTTGGCAAACTGCGAATTCCACCGGACCATCCAGCAAGAGATATGTGGGATACATTCTGGCTAGATGGATCTCATCTTGATGAAAAAATACTTCTACGTACTCATACTAGTCCTATGCAGATCAGATATATGGAGTCACACCCAGAACCACCTATCCGAATTGCGGTCCCGGGTCGTTGCTACAGATACGAGGCCACCGACGCAACTCATGAATGGATGCTCGAGCAAGTTGAGCTACTGGTGATTGATCAAGGTATAACTCTCGCCAATCTAAAGGGCACGCTTCAGGAATGGGCACGCCAAATGTTTGGTGCCGACCGAAAAATAATGATGCGACATTCTTACTTCCCTTTCGTCGAACCGGGCGTGGAAGTCGCAATCGATTGTTTTGACTGCGACGGTTCTGATAGGTCATGTGGAATTTGTCGTGGATCGGGCTGGTTAGAATTATTAGGGGCAGGAATGGTTCATCCAGAGATAATTGCTGAAGCGGGCTATGATCCTGATGTATACAGCGGATTTGCCGCAGGTATGGGCGTGGAGCGAGTAGCGATGGTTCTCCAGGGAGTAACTGATATTCGTCATTATCATGATAATAGGCATCCATTCCTCTCTCAATTTTAATAAAAATGGTTACACTTCTAGATCAAGAGGCATGAAATATGGGAAAGAACAAAGACAAACCGAATATTGAAGATGAGATTAACGAACTATTGGGAAAATTAGATAATTTCCCCAAGGAGCAAATTGACTCAGCTAACGTGAAAAAATTTCGCAAGCTGAGCCAGCA
Source organism: Dehalococcoidia bacterium (assembly GCA_029247135.1). Classification (GTDB taxonomy): domain Bacteria; phylum Chloroflexota; class Dehalococcoidia; order UBA2979; family UBA2979; genus UBA2979. Next base: position 32,915 of record JAQWLS010000002.1, read on the forward strand.
ATTAATTCAACTTTTTCAACCGATAATCAGGCCTGCATCCAACATGATTGCAAAGATTACCATTTCTAATTTGGTTGTTGTTGCTTCAGTCCTCATTCTTACGAGTTTTTTCCTTAGAAGAATCATTCCATTTGCAATTTGGGGAGTTCCATTGGGTGTTGCCTTCCTGATCGCTGCATTTGGAATGCTGGTATTTGGGAGTCGCCAGACCAGTATTGTTGAACAAAACTGGCGAGGAAAATCGATAAAATTCCATCAACAGTCAAAACTCAAGCGACTCATCACACGTATTCGATCTCGACTTCTGAAATAAACAGAGGTCTAGATTGGCTGACAGTAGTAGTATTAAAAGCGGGCGGTAAGTTAGGCAAGGCCAATGCTGTTCGCGTCGAGCATCAATTCTACTGTGGTAATCCGATCTCTTGCTATAGTCACATCAGTAGTGTTTATCAGTGGGTGTTCGGTATTAGGACCTCAAGATTCCACAAAATCACCAACAAAGGCCTCGGATTTTCCGGTGTACACTACATCAGCACCGACTGTAGCAACAGCAACTCCGTTTAACTCTCCAGCAATATCCCCTGGTACTTCTAAAGCCCCAGATACACACAATTCTGCCAACTCAACCCCTGAGGCAACACCAGCACTTGAGGCCGGCGCTTATCAGGTAGAATCTGGTGACACTCTTAGTGGAATTGCTGCAAGATTCAATATTACTATTGCAGATATTCGTCAATTAAATCCTGATCAAACCGATGATAATATTTTTGTTGGACAAATTCTAATCATTGAATCGTCAAAAAAACCAATCTCAACTACGCCTGTGCCTACGTCGCCAACTGCTACCGCTGTGCCTGCGTCGCCAACTGCGATCACAAGCCAAACTACTATCCCGTATCTCGTCGAACCTGGTGATGCGGCAATACTAATAGCAGAAGCATTCAGTATCACATTTGATCAACTCCAAGCTCTGAATCCCGGAGTCGACCTAGCAACGATATTCATAGGTCAGGCGCTAAATGTGCCGAAATAGATAGTACAGCCCCTAATTCTCTGGCGAAACCGATCAAGGTGGTGGCGGTCTGGCAACTTCTCCGAGATACTCTTCTTAGTTAATAAAATGCTCTATTTAAAGTAATTGGTACTTCGAAGGGAATTGCTCGTGGGTGAAAACAGTCTTGACCGTTTAAATGAAATTAAAGCGAGTGCTCATCTTGGTGGTGGACAGGATCGGATTGACAAACAACACGAAACAGGAAAACTAACTGCAAGAGAACGCCTAGACCTACTTCTTGATCCTGGGTCATTCGTTGAAGTTGACTCTCTGGCGGTAGACAGCAACGTTGAAGGAGAACCATTTTACGGAGATGCCGTAATTACAGGTTGGGGACAAATTGACGGCAGATCTGTAGCCGTATTTTCTCAAGACTTCACAGTTTTTGGTGGCTCACTAGGTGAAGTAATGGGAGCAAAAATATGCAAAATTATGGATCTAGCAACAAAAACAGGTGTCCCTATCATTGGGGTAAATGATGGTGCCGGAGCCAGAATCCAGGAAGGTGTATCTGGATTAGCTGGATACGGAGATATTTTCTATCGGAATGTTCAAGCAAGCGGAGTCATACCGCAAATTTCAATAATAGCAGGACCTTGTGCTGGAGGAGCGGTTTACTCTCCTGCTCTGACTGACTTTATATTCATGGTGGAGGAAACCTCATATATGTTCCTGACTGGTCCAGATGTTGTACTAGCCGCGACCGGTGAAGAAACAACAGCTGA